>NZ_JBFSVA010000002.1:124946-356646 GCF_041467655.1 Vibrio sp. 10N.247.311.49 | reverse complement strand
ATTTCACAATAATTCATCAATCTTAATTAGATCACATTTTTACTTTAATTGGTATAACTTCCTTTTAAAATGGTCCCGAATGAAACTGAAGTACTGCAGTTTTAGGCTGGTGAAGTACTTTGATACAATGGAATGATTAACTCATTTATGTTGATGCAGGGCCTGAACTGCTTGATTGTTTTCGTTGGCAACCGCTGCTTAAGGCGTACCGCCATACTCGATTGCGTTTGGCAACTGCGTCCTCGGTTTGATGCTCCTAGCTATGCCGAGCGATTAGAAAGCTTTGAATGGTGGCATTGGGATGATGAAACACTAGCAGAAATATTGCCACCATTCCAAAAAGATTGCGGTGAGTTTTTGGCTTACTTTGAGCAAGTCTAACCCCAATATATTTTAAGTCTGAAACTAAAAAAGCAGCCTAAGTGGCTGCTTTTTCGTTTAATAACTTTATAGCGGTTTAGCTGGCAAGCCGTTTAGTTCGCTAACTGATTAATTAGAAAGCTTAGCCTCGACTTGCCCAAGTGCGCGTTGGTACATAAACCAAGCACATGTACCGGCAAGCACATTACCCACCATGGCACCCCAGAACAGGCCTTCAATACCAGCAAGCTGCGAACCAATCCACAAGCAAGGCAAGAAGAAGGCGAACAGGCGCAGTGCTGATATCGTTAAGGCAGTATAAGACTTACCAAGCGCATTCGAGATAGAAACCATCAGCATACAGATACCCAACGGCCCTAAACTGATAGGAACGATAAGTAAGTGGTAGTTCAAAATGGTCGAGACTTCGTCTTCGCTGGTCATGAGATTTGCCAACCCGCCAGAGAACATCCAAGTTACCAGTGCGATCACCAATTGGAATCCTAATACAAACATCACGGCAATCTTCACAAGACTACGTATGTTCCCTAGGTTCTTTTCTCCCAACATTCGGCCAATCATAGGTGGCATCGACATAGTCAGAGCAAGCACTGCAACAATCGAAAAGAACTCAAAACGTGAACCTAGCGCCCAAGCTGCAACGGCTGCTGTGCCGTAGCCTGCAAGCAGTTTGGTGGCGAGCATCGAAGAGACTGGTGGCAGTAGCTGACTGATCATCGCAGGCCCCATGATGTTTCCTATAGAACGAATACTCTTGCCGATATCAAGATCGTGCCAGTCGAATGTCATCCAATGCTTCTTAGTTACCTTAGGAGCAACGATAAAGATACCCGCACCGAACGCCAAGATGGTCGCAATCGCGGCTCCGTTGATGCCCATGTCGAGCGTGAATATGAAAATCGGGTCCAATATCAAGTTGATGATGCTGGTCGCGATCATCATCGAACCGGGCAGCATGGTATTACCATTGGCACGACACACACTGTAGAAAAAGTAGAGCAGTGCGCCTGTCCAAGAGCTTACCAGCCAATAGATCCAGTAATAATCAATGATCGGCAGTACCGTCGGTGGTGCATCGAGGAGTTGTAAAATAGGACCACGCAACAGATAGATGATGACCGAGAACAGCGCGACACTCACACTGCCCATCGCAACGACTAATCCGCCGAGCTGTTTGGCATAGCGTATCTCGTTAGCCCCAATAGCTCTCGCGATCACAGCCGTTGTCGCGATGCCTAGTCCGACTTGAATCCCGATAATGATCATTTGAATTGGTAGCGTGAAGCCTTGAACCGCGAGCGGCAGTACGCCTAACTGGCCAATAAAAGCACTGTCTACAAGTTGGAAGCTCATCAGGGAGAGCACCCCAAACAGCATTGGCCATGTCATTGTATAGAGTTGTCGGCCAAGAGAAGGCGAGGGAGTTGCGGTCGTAGAATTCATAACACTCTTATCAGTCTTGAAGGTAGGTTTGTCGTAGTGACAATCCACTCAATGAAGAATTGCGTAAAGGATAACGTAACGTTAGCTCGATACCAATAAATGTCATTAAATCTATCGATATTACCTTTGCACAGTTTCATCGGTATGTGAGCATTGTGCAATGCAACTTTATGCGTTCGCTTATTGAAATTTAAGGTGTCGTATCTTGTTTCTGAGTTTTATATTAGCGGATTGGGTCTAAAGGTTTTCCATTCGACTATTTCTAATGTTTCGCTTTATCCCGATAACTTGGTGGCGTGACTCCAACCCAACCTTTGAATGCACGATTGAAATTACTCAAGTCGCTGTAACCCACTTGCCAACTGATGTCTTGAACAGAAAGGTTGGTCTCTTCAAGTAGCTGTTTTGCTTTAGCTTCCCGAACTTGTTCTTTGGCTTGTTTAAAGAGAATGTTTTTGCTCTTCAGGTTTCTCTGCAGCGTTCGTTTTGTCATGCCGAGCATGGTCGCAAACCACTCAATATTGAACCAAGGTAGAGTCGCATAGGTGTCTATTAATATCTCGACAGCGTGATGCCAATCTTGGGTACTATTTCGTTCTGAAATGGCACGATAATCATCGGGCAGCGGAATCGAGAACGCACCGTATTGCTCTTCAAACTGAATATCAGAATCAAAGAAATGCTTAGGTAATTTACGTGCGCTGTTGTGCTTAGAGACCAACTTGGCGTGTGATGGTTGCCAGCGACTGTCAATGAACTTACGGCATAGGCTAATCACGGTCAGGGCGCGAAACCATTCTGCTTGTTCAAAACCTGAGGTCGATGGGTGATAGCAACTTCGATGACACAGCCACCACAATCCATCGCTTTTTTCCGTCCATATGGTGACGTGATTACTTAAGGTCGATATTTCAGTAATCAAGCAGCGTACCGCTTGCTCGAGAGAAGTGCATTGTTCAATTTTTCGGTCTAGCTCAGGTGACAATTGCTCTAGAGAGGCCTTACGTCCAACCTCAATCCCTATCGAATAGCCAAACTTACGCTCAAGGCCATGAATGAAGCGAATCACGTCTTGTGTAGGAAGCCATTGATTGGATTGTGTCAGTTCAATGGGTAGACCGCACGCAACGGCGACGGTGCGCCAATCCAGTCTATGTTTGTCACAATACTGAATATATGGAGCAATGTTACTGGTCGAAGTGAGCAGTATGCTGGTGGTGTTCGATGATGCTTTCATTGTTTTGTGCCTACCATTAAATGTCATCAAGTGACCTAATTAAGTGTAGCGCATCTCCCTATACTTTTCCTAACCCAAACAGGAGAACAATTATGAAACTTAAACACATTGCCGTTCTAGTATCGTTAGCGACCCCATCATCATTTGCTCTTGCAGCAAACCCAGTTGAAGAAGCTCTGAAAGTTGAAGGTGCTCAAGTTACCTTGACCGTGAAAGAGGCGAGCACAGCATTTACCCCAAGTTTTACTGACTCAGCTCGTGAGTTATTCAATAACTTTCATTGGCAGATGGGCGGCGACCACAGCGTTTACTACAACATGCACATGAGTGAGTTTCTACCAACGGCACTGGCGGCTCCAAACGAAGAGTACAAGCCTTTAGTCAAAAATATCGACCCACGACTCGCTGCACTGAAAGTTGATACTGAAAGCAAAGGTCAGTTGACAATGGATGAGTACTTGGCGGATGAACAGTTCCGTACCCAAGGCTTTATGTTGATTCACAAAGGGGAGATCGTTTACGAAGCTTACCCAGGTATGAAGCCGACAGATACGCACGTTTGGGCATCTACAGCAAAAACGACGGTTGGCACAGTGATCGCAATGTTAGTGGAAGAGGGCAAAGTCGACCCTGAAAAAGAGATCGCTGAGTATGTTTCTGAATTGAAAGGAACGAACTGGGATGGCATCACAGTACACCAAGTTCTGAACATGTCGACCGCGCTAGACAATGAAGAGACATTAGAGTCTATCTTGAACCCAGACTCTGATGTGGTGCGTTTCTTTGCGGCATCGTTTAACTCACCTCGTGCAAAAACGGGTGAAATGGAAACTTGGATGGAAGTGGCTCAAGGTGCACAGAAACTGGAAGGTGAAAAAGCCGGTGACCATTTCCGTTACGCATCTATCAACACCATGGTGCTGACTAAGTTAGTTGAAAACGTTGAGAACAAAACTTGGACTCAAGTATTCGAAGATCGTGTTTGGTCAAAAGTGCACGCACGTCAACCAATGCAATTCAACTTGACGCCAGATGGCATGGCGATCGCGGTTGGCTTGGTTTCATCAACGGTAGAAGACATGGCTCGCTGGGGAACACTATTTACACCTAGCTGGAAAGCGGTGGCTGATGAGCCAGTGGTGTCACAAGCTGTGATTGATCGTATCCGCAACGGCGGTGATCCAAAAGCATTCGTAGGTACTAGCAAAGAGAGCAGTTCACTGCACGCATACAACGAAAAAGCAGACTACAACGCATACCAGTTTGATTTCATTTTCAATGACGGTGCAATGTCGAAAAGTGGCAACCTAGGCCAATTTATTTACATCGATCCTGCACGTGACTTTGTGGGTGTGATGTTCTCAACCAACCCATACCACTCAGGTTTTGGTGAGAATAAAGGCCCTGCACTAATGCGTTCGGCAGCAAAACTACTTGCTGACAAGTAATCTATTTATTACCTAACAGGATGTTCCAGGCTTCAAGGAGGAAGCAAACGACTTTCGAGAGATATAATGAAAAAGTTTGCTCTATTAATCCCGTTGAGTTTAGGTCTAGCCCTTCCTGCACATGCCGATTCAGATTCCGAACGTGTTATCGATCCTGCTGATGTCACTAAAGTTTATACTCAAGCTGCATTGATGCTGAATGGTAGTTCAGATATCCAATTTCAAGGGCAAGTTTCTGGCGGTTTAGAAAACGGTCAGCAGTTTGCCCTACTGGCCGAAGGGACGTTTGTCGATGAAAGCAACACAGCACTTCGCGATCCAGACAAATTCGGTACAGAGTACAGCAACTCTAGAATTCAGTACTTCCACGTCTTTGAAACGGGGACGAAAGCTACGCCTAAAGTGGGTCTTTCATTAGATTATATTAATACGCGCAACAGTATTAAAAATGACTTATTGTCGGTTGGCGGTGTTGTTGCGATTAACCCAGCTTATACCGGTGGATTCCTGGTATTTCCAAGAGCAGGACTGATGACTGGTAGTATGGAGATCCCTGGCGTCACTTCATCTAAAGATGATTTAACGGGATACTCGCTTGGTTTGATTACCGCGAAGCATCTCGGTGACTCTGGCGCTTATGTGTCTTTGGTTCCTGAGTGGCAAGATCTTTCTGGTGATGATATCGACATGCAAAACTTCTCATTTAAAACATCGTTAAATGTGCCGATGAACACTGCAAGAACTTGGTGGTTGAATACGCGCTATGACATTACCAAAGCGGATGTTGATGTGAAAGGTGTGTCAATGCCGAATGGTTGGCAAACCGAAGCTTGGGTTGGTGTGAGATACTACTTCTAGCGCTCTAGCCAGCTAATTTGGAAAGAACCTAAAAAAGCCAGTCAACATGACTGGCTTTTGTCGTTAAGGTACCGCGTGAAGCGTTACTTATTTACTTATTTACTTATTTATTAGCAACGTTACCTAGCTTCAACCACGTATCGATAACCGTATCCGGGTTTAGTGAAACAGAGCTGATGCCTTGCTCCATTAACCACTCTGCTAGGTCGTTATGGTCAGATGGGCCTTGGCCACAAATACCCACGTATTTACCCGCTTTGGTTGCCGCATCGATCGCCATTTTCAGCATTGCTTTCACGGCTGGGTTACGCTCATCGAAGAGGTGTGCCACATCGCCTGAATCTCGGTCGAGGCCAAGTGTCAGTTGCGTCATGTCGTTTGAGCCGATAGAGAAGCCATCGAAGTACTTCAAGAACTCATCAGCCAAGATTGCGTTCGATGGTAGCTCACACATCATGATCACTTTCAGACCTTGGTCGCCACGGCGAAGGTCGAATTTAGCCAGAATGTCGATAACCGATGCCGCTTCGCTTGGAGTACGAACGAATGGGATCATGATTTCAACGTTCTTAAGGCCCATTTCGTTGCGAACGCGTTTGATCGCTTGAGTTTCTAGCTCGAAACAGTCTTCGAATACTGGTGAGATGTAACGAGATGCACCACGGAAGCCCAGCATTGGGTTCTCTTCATGCGGTTCAAACGTTTTACCGCCGACTAGGTTGCTGTACTCGTTCGACTTAAAGTCAGACATACGTACGATCACACGCTTAGGCCAGAATGCAGAAGCGATAGTCGCGATGCCTTCTGTTAATTTGCTTACGTAGAAATCGATAGGATCTTTGTAGCCACGAATACGTTCGTTGATTTCCGCTTTTAGCTCATCCGTTTGTGCATCGAAGTTAAGCAGCGCTTTAGGGTGAATACCGATCATCTTGTTGATGATGAATTCTAGACGAGCAAGGCCAACACCTTCGTTCGGGATTTGTGCAAAGTCGAAGGCACGATCTGGGTTACCCACGTTCATCATTACTTTGGTTGGTAGCATTGGTAGCTCATCAACCTCAGAACGTTTGATTTCAAAATCGAGTTCGCCGTTGTAAACGTAGCCTGTTTCGCCTTCTGAACATGACACTGTCACGGTATCGCCATCGTTTAGGCTGCTTGTTGCTGTACCACAACCAACAATCGCTGGGATACCAAGCTCGCGAGCAATGATCGCAGCGTGACAAGTACGGCCACCACGGTTAGTCACAATCGCAGACGCTTTCTTCATCACAGGTTCCCAATCAGGGTCTGTCATGTCTGTTACCAGTACGTCGCCTTCTTGAACCAGTGACATTTGGTCTAGTGAATCAACCAAACGAACTGGGCCAGAACCGATACGTTGACCGATAGCGCGGCCTTCAACCAAGACATCCGCTTTATTGTTTAGCTCGTAACGCTCGATAACGTTTTGATCGCTTTGAGAACATACGGTTTCTGGGCGAGCCTGAACGATGTAAAGCTTGCCGTCGATGCCATCTTTCGCCCACTCAATGTCCATTGGACGTTGGTAGTGCTTCTCGATGATCATCGCTTGTTTTGCTAGCTCTTTGATCTCTTCATCGTTGAGTGAGAACTCGTTACGCTCTTGAGTGTCGGTGTCGATGATATCGACTTGCTTGCCGATTTCTTGATTGGTCGAGTAGATCATCTTGATCAACTTAGAACCAAACGTCTTTTTAACGATTGGGTAGTGACCCGCTTCTAACATTGGCTTGTGAACGTAGAACTCGTCTGGGTTCACTGCGCCCTGTACAACCATTTCACCCAAGCCCCAAGAAGAGGTGATGAATACCACTTGGTCGAAGCCAGACTCAGTATCAAGCGTGAACATCACACCTGAAGAGGCTTTGTCTGAGCGAACCATGCGCTGGATACCCGCAGACAATGAAATGCCACGGTGGTCAAAGCCTTGGTGTACACGGTAAGAGATAGCGCGGTCGTTAAACAGTGACGCGTAAACGTGCTTGGTTGCTTCGAGTACCGCGTCGATGCCTTTCACGTTAAGGAAGGTTTCTTGCTGGCCTGCGAATGAAGCATCTGGAAGGTCTTCTGCGGTTGCAGATGAACGCACAGCTACAGACAATTCTTCGTTGTCTTCGATTAGCTCGCGGTAGTTATCACGGATGTCTTGCTCTAGTGATTCTGGGAAGGGTGCATCTAGAACCCATTGTCGAATCGTTGCACCTGTCTTACGCAGGGCGTCAACGTCTTCAACATCAAGTTCATCAAGTAGTTGGTGAATGCGCTCATCAAGACCTTTGTAATCAAGAAAGTCGTTAAACGCATAAGAGGTGGTAGCAAAACCATTAGGTACAGAAACACCAGCATTGGACAGGTTAGAAACCATCTCGCCCAGTGAGGCGTTCTTACCGCCGACTTTGTCGACATCTTCCATGGATAGGCCATTGAACCATAGGGTATTATTTTGCATTTATTTCTCCAGAAACATAGCAAGCATTGTAGGGATTTAAAGGCAAACGATTACGTATCAGTTTAAAAAAATGTAAATTATTTTCTAAAGCTGTGGGGGACGTAATAGTCAGCAGGGTTTTATTATCTATATTATGGTTACCATCCTACTCAAAATAATTTTAAACATTAAATAAAAAATGCAAATTGATATTCAAAGTCGTGATGTATTCTATGTTTCTGATGGAACGGCCATAACATGTGAGACTTTAGGGCATGTTGTTCTAGGTCAATTCCCTTTTAAAGCCAATGAAAAAACCTTTCCGTTTGTGGAAAGTGAGGACAAACTTTCTGATTTATTAAAAGAGATTGAAATTTCGTATCGTGATACCGGATTAGAACCGCTAGTGTTCTTTTCGATTGTGATACCTGATATCAAAACCAAATTGCTAGAAGCGCCCGCGCACTGTTATGACGTGTTAGAGAGCATCGTGCAGAAAGTACAGGATGACATTCAGATGGCGCCTGTTCCTAAGTTGCAGCGCTCACGCAGTGTAAACAAGGACTCGGTGAAGTATTTCGACCGTATTGCTGCGATTGAGTACACGCTCGCGCATGATGATGGCATCACGCTAAAAGGGCTGGAAGAAGCCGACATCATCTTGTTGGGTGTTTCTCGAAGTGGCAAAACACCAACAAGTTTGTATATGGCGATGCAGTTTGGCTTACGCGTAGCAAACTACCCATTTATCCACGATGACTTGGCACGCTTAAAGCTGTTGCCAGAGTTTGAGATTTACCGACATAAGCTGTTTGGTTTGACCATTGATGCAGAAAGGCTCACTGAAATTCGTGAGAACCGCTTAGCAGGCAGCGAATACGCCAGTGACTCACAATGTTTGTATGAATTGCAAACGGTAGAGGCGATGTTCCGTCGAGAAGCGATACCTTACATCAACACCTCTTCACTATCGGTTGAAGAAATTTCGACACGAATCTTGGAGCGAACAGGTTTGAGAAGGCGTCTGCTGTAAGACAAAGCCTTAGAGAAATAGAATGGCCAGATAAAAGAAAATCGAAGCTCGCAGTTTACACCTGAGAGCTTCGATTTTTTGTTTGTGCTCGTTGTAGTCGCTTGCGAGTCAGAGCTTGTTTTCTTAATCAGAGCTTGCTTTCTTAATCGAGATAGCTTTCTAGCGAAGTAAAGACAGCTTTAGCGTTTCGCTTTTCTTTTCTAACCAGCGTTCAAGTGCTGGTGGCCAACTGATGCTTGGTTCTACGCAAAAGCCACGAAGCATCGAGAAATACACCGCTTGATCGATTAGAGGCAGTGATGACTCACCATTCTCTAGATCCAGTAAGAGTTCGGCATCTTTCAGTAATGGGTTAATCAGTTGAACGAACTGAGGCGTCTTTTCTAACAGTTCTTCAAAGTTAAAACCTTCGGTCTCTTTACTGGCACGCCAAGCTTCTTTGGCTCCAGAAGAGCGATATTCAGCCAAGTCGAGGTTCCACCAACGTGGGCGTCCAATCTGTTGAGTAAGAGGGAATGCGCGAGTTTGGAACACAGTCACTTGCTCAGATGGCACACGCTGCTCATCGCTTGATTTCAAGTCCATGAAGTACGCGATGATATCTAGGCTCTCTGCCATGATAGAGCCATCGTCTTTTTGTAAGACGGGCACCATCTTTTTACCGATCAGATCGATAAGGGTTTGGGCATCATCATAATCGACAGAAACAAGCTCAATGTTCAAGCCTAGCGATTGAGCAATGTAGGAGACTCTTGCACAGAAAGGGCAGTGGCCGTAAATGTAAAGCTTCATAGCTTCCCTCATTCGGGTCTTTCTTAGTATAAGATGATGCTAATGTACCAGAAACTTTCGCAGACAATAAGCCTTTGTTAACAAGAACTATTCACTGCGATTAAGTGCTCGGGGATATCAAGAGAACGATGGGAATAAGCACTTAGTGTAGAAACTCGTTGCCTAATTCTATTGTCAGTTGAGTGCGGTTTTATTGTAACGAGTAAGCGAATGAGAAAGCTAGTGGGTAAATTACAGGCATAAAAAAGGCTCTGGCTGCTTACTCTAATGCAGAAGAGTGAAGTCAGCCAAAGCCTCAATTTTGTTACCTTTAGTAGAGTGACTACTAAAAGGGCAGAGTGGTTAAACTATGCTTTTTTAAGATCTTGCGCTGGGTAAGTAAGCGTCATTGCGCCTTCTACCGTTGTAACGTGAACGTAGCCGCCACCAGCACTTAGGCCAGTTACTACCATTTCACCTAGTTCAACACCTTTTGTTGCTACAACGCGATCATCAACTGAAAACACTTTACACACCTTCAATAAATTAAATAAATACGATAGATATCGAACGCGGATTTAAACAGATGGGACCTCAATCAACTAATCCGGTTATTTGTCGTAAAGATTAAATTCAGTTATGTATAAATAATTATGTATTAAAAATCAGTTTGTTAACTTATGCTGTGACGTTATTTATCCGCTGGATACACTACACCAACTTGTTGGCGCATCTCTGTAATTAACTTCGCAACCGTTAAAGCGCGCAGTTGGGCCTGCGCTTGTGTTGCGTTGTCGCCAGCAATGCAGCTAGCAAAGGCCTGCGCTTCGTAACTCATGGAGTTTTCGCTTTGTGCTTGAGTAAGGTTTTCTACCGTGCCATCGCGGTAGCGGATCTTAACGTCAGTACATTCAGCGATGTGATCGATGATGATCGCCCCTAATTCACCTTGGATCTCGCTTGGCGCATAAGAGTCGCTGACTTTGGAGTGCGCAAGGGTCACATCAAACTCAGGGTATTGGAAGATCGCACAGCCATGAGCATCGACACCTGAATCAAGTAGCTTTGCAGAAGCCTGTGCGTTTTCAGGTTTGCCAAATAGCGCGACTGTCGCGGCAACACAGTAAAAGCCAATATCGACCAATGAGCCGTTAGAAAAAGCTGGGTTGAAGGTATTTGGGTTCTCGCCGTTTAGGTATTTTTGGTAGCGCGATGAATACTGGCAGTAGTTGATGTGTGCTTTATGTACCTTGCCAATCTTTTCTAACCCAAGTTGAACTTGCTTAAAGTTCGGTAGGAATTGAGATTTATACGCCTCAAACAGCACCACACCGTTTTTCTCAGCGACTTCGAACATGCGTGTTGCTTCATCAATATTTGATGCAACCGGCTTTTCACAGATAACATGCTTGCCGTGTTCCATCATGAAGATAGATTGCTCGCAATGCAGTGAGTTAGGGGAAGCGATGTACACGGCTTCTACAGTGTTGTCATTGGCCAATGCGTCGAGTGAGTCATACGTGGTTTCAACGTCAAATTCTTGGGCGAACTGTGCCGCGCTGTCTAGATTTCGAGAGTAAACCGCAGCAAGTTGCATCGATTGAGATTCGTGCGCAGCTTGAACAAACTTTTGTGTAATCCAATTGGTTCCAATTACAGCAAACTTAATCATATAGGTATCCAGTCGTTAGTCGTCGTTAGTATATTGATTCTGCAGAGATAGTAGCACTCAACGGCTGGTAATGTGCCTGAGATTTACGGAACAATTTCCCTAAACATAGTGCCTAATATTAATGTTCAGCCTTCACAGAGCGTCTGAGTTGACCAGTGTAACGGTGCACAACTAAGCCATTTTTGCTAAGGTGTTATTGAATTCAAACAAGGTGATGATATGCAAATCCGGACGGCCAAGGTAACTGATATTAACGCGATCTTAGCGCTCTCTGAGCAGATAAACCGTCAACATCATCTTGGTGCGCCTATGGTATTTGCGCCAGCGTCACAAGGCTTGGCCGACAGTGAAGAGTATTGGTTAGGTTTGATGCTTGACCCACTTGGCGCTTTCTTGGTTGCAGTAGACGACAAGCAAGTCGTTGGCTTTTTAGCGGGTAAGGTAACGCAGAACAAAGGCGTCAGTTTTATTCAGCCGCACAAGGTGGCAAGGGTCAATACGATTGTGGTGAACGATCAGGTTCAGAGCAAAGGTGCTGGTCGAGCGTTAATGAAGTCTTTTAATCAATGGGCGCAGGCGAGAGGAGCGATAGAACTTAGGTTGGAGGTAATGGAGTTTAACCAACAAGCTCAGGGTTTCTATGAGTCGTTAGGAATGGAAACTCAGTCACGAACCATGTCCATGCGTTTTGAGGAGATCTAAAGGTGCGTCTGTTTCTGCCTTTATCACTGTGTTTACTGTTTGTGGCTTCGAACGCGAATGCTGAGCAAGTCGTGGTCGAGAAAATAGTCTCTGACGCGACCGCTATCGAAACCATCGTATTCGAGTCTGCACCGGCTCATTCTCAACGTGTCTCAACGTCTTCATCTAACTCAACCTCTTCCACGAGCTCAAACTCCGAGCATGTGATTATTGTGGATGATGTTCTTAACAGTAGCCCTGATGAAAAGGTAGCTCAGTTTTCTCAAGGGTCATCGAAACGTCCACCTCAAAGTTCCTCTCGACAGTTTTACAACGTACCGGATAGCGCATCTGAGATAGATTCGCTGTCGCAAGTGGTTACGTTAGTTAAAGTCGATAAATCGAAACGTAGGATGTATCTGCTAAAAGGTGAAGAGGTGATTCAGGAGTTTCGTATTGCGCTAGGCAAACAACCGAAAGGGCATAAACGCTTTGAAGGGGACAACCGAACGCCGGAAGGGGAATACCAGCTCGATTATGTGATGGAAGAGTCGGACTTTTATCGCTCAGTACATATTAACTATCCGCAACCTTCGGATATGCAATGGGCAGAGCAAAATGATGTAGATCCTGGAGGAAACATCAAAATCCATGGCATCAAAAACGGCGAGCGTCGTTCGCCGAGCTTTATTCAAAGTTTTGATTGGACGGATGGCTGTATCGCGTTAACCAATCAAGATATGGATGAGTTTCTCCAACTTGTAAAAATGGGTACCCCTATCCATATCGAATGGTAGTCATTGGTACCCAGTTTTCTTAATCACTTTCCGCAGTCAATTAGCGCAATCAATTCGCGAAACCAATTCGTAAAAGCAACGTCCAAAATTAAACGCTAAAGCCGTTACAGTAAGACTCGACCTGCACTGAATATTGCAATCACAATCAGCAATGCAATGGTGACTGGCTTAAACTTCGCTCCACCAAATCTTTCGAACAGTTTAGAACCCACATAACCGCCAAACATGCTGCTTGGTAGAAGCGCGAGAGTCAGCCAAACTACATCGCGGTCGACTAACCCAGCGATAGATGCCGAAACAAACGCAGTGGAATCAGCCAATACAAAGAAGGCTATCAGGCCTGCTCTGGCAATGTGCGGAGCGACTGGGCTTGCTAATGCATGAGTGCCAATTGGAGGCCCTGACATCGAAGCCGCGCCGTTCATTACACCCGCAAGGCTTCCTAGAATATAGGGAGTAAATCTAGGTTCGCTTTTGTAATGGAAACCTTTGTAGATCATAAGTGCAGACGCAAAAATGAAGGCACTGATGATCAAGATGATCGTGTCTTGGCTAACGGATTTAAGCAGAAGTAAGCCGACTGGTGTGAAGGCAAAACAAGGGATAAATACCTTTAAAACCCAGCGCCAGTTAACATGCTTTCGAACTTTAGGCAGTAATTGAACATTGCCTAGGAGATCGATCAACATGAAGACGGGAACCAGTTCGATAACAGGCTCGAATAACGCACTTAATGGCAATGCCACTAAGGTGAAACCGAAACCTGAGAAGCCACGAACAATAGCGGCGAAAATGAAGATTGCACCCAAAATTGGGAAGGTTGGACTAAAAATGAGATCCATAAATTAAGTAACCAATGAAGCTGTCTGTATAGAGCGAGCTAATGAAACCAAGTGAGTAGCGGAATGTACTCCTACTCACTTGTGTTTGCTACCTAATTTTAAGGTTTCCCGAGAGTTAATTTTAAAGTCTCTCGGGGTTGTTTTTGCGGTATTTGTTTGGTCAATTTATAGAGGTAAATTGATTCGGAAAATCAGTGAATACGGCATCTACTTTTGAGATGAATTTGAAGTGAGACGGATCGTTTACTGTGTAGCACCAAGTTTGAATGTTTGCTTCACTCAGTGTATCAAGATCGCTCTGATTCACATGCTCGTAGTTCATGTGACAACTGAACACTTTAACCTCGTCAATCAACATCAAGTCGGCTTGAGTCAGTTGCTCGGTGATCAGACCTACGCGGTATCTCGGCAGGTGACGAGCCATTTCAGAAACGACTTGATGGCTGAAACTTGAAAGCAGCACTCTGTCGGTGTCTAGATTTGAACGAATCAACTCGGTATGCAGCAAATCAACGACATGAGGCGCTTGATGTCGACTGTCGACTTTGATCTCTAAGTTCACGCTGAGATCATGCTGTTCAGCAAGCGCGAGCAACTCTTCCAACGTCAATATTCTTTCACCAGCGAACTGCTCAGACTTCCAACTGCCAAAATCGAGCTGACGCAGTTCTGCAAGGGTGTGTTCGTCGACACGACCCTTGCCATCGCTGCAGCGCTCAAGGGTGTGGTCGTGACAAACCACAAGTTGATCATCCTGAGTTGGCTGAATATCTACTTCAATCCATTTCAAGCCGAGTTTAGCGGCTTGTTCAATGCTTGCTTTGGTATTTTCTGGGTGAGTACCTGCTACACCCCGATGACCTACGATGATAGACGACATAATTAATCCTTCTTAAAGACGCACCGTAAAAACGCATTAAATATCAGTGTACTCGATTAAGCGAGAGCCGTCGTTATGCTTGTCGTCTCTTCGCGTGACTCTTGTGAAGTAAAGTTATTCGGCTGAATACGCTTCCCACGACTGTCAAAAATATGCAGGTTGGATTTATTAATGCTTACTCCGAGCGGCAGTACTTGGCATAGTGTCGTTTCTGGCGTGACGGCGATAAAGGGTTGGTCGTTCACCAGGCCATGAACCAATTGATTCGGCCCCAATGGCTCAACCACACTGATACGCAGTTCGAGAGGCAAGGTGTTCATTTTTAATTCGGCACAAACCTCAGAGTGTTCTGGGCGAATACCAAGTGTGATGGCTGTATTTTTTACGTGGGCGTATTCGGGCAGGTACATTTGTTGATCACCGATTTCAAGATAGCCATCATCGAGCGTGGCAGTAAGGAAGTTCATCGCGGGGCTGCCAATAAAGCTTGCCACAAAGGTACTGGCAGGCTGGTGGTAAACTTCTCTTGGTGTGCCGACTTGTTCTATCTGACCTTTGTTGAGAACCACGATTCTATCTGCCAGTGTCATGGCTTCGACTTGGTCATGAGTCACGTAAACACTGGTTACGCCTAGCTCGCGTTGTAGCTTTTTGATTTCTAACCTCATGTGAGCGCGCAATGAGGCATCTAGGTTAGACAAAGGCTCGTCAAACAGGAACAGTTGAGGGTCGCGTACAATCGCTCGTCCCATAGCAACGCGCTGGCGCTGACCACCCGAAAGCTTGGCTGGCTTGCGATCTAGGTATTCTTCGATCTTTAGTGTCTTGGCGACTTTCTCAATCTTTTCTTCAATTACGTGTTGGCTGACACCTCGGTTCTTTAAACCATAAGCGAGGTTTTTGTATACCGTCATGTGAGGGTAGAGTGCGTAATTTTGAAAGACCATTGCGATATCTCGTTGAGCTGGCTTTTCGTTATCAACACGGCGGCCACTTAAGTGAATCTCTCCGCCAGAGATACTTTCCAGCCCCGCTATTGAACGTAGGATAGAAGACTTGCCGCAACCCGATGGGCCAACCAACACAAGAAATTCACCCTTTTCGATCTCAAGCGAGACATCTTTCACTGCACGATGACCGTTCTCATAAGTCTTTACCAAGTTTTTGATGCCTAACATGGTAGGTGCTTTGTGTGTATGGCTGTGAGTGGTTTGGGTGTGCCCTAACGTTTGTTTTAACTTTGGCATCGGGGTGTCCTCTGTATTTTTGTGGATAGCTTGGTGAGAATGCAGGTGAGACATCTTGTACTCAGCGAGTGATTGAATGCGGTTATCGTTCATTTGATTTTTGTCGTTATTATTTTTCACTTTCTACTAGCCCTTTTACAAACCAACGTTGAAATACAACCACCACTAAAACGGGTGGCAACATAGCTAAAATCACCATGGCAAAAACATAGTCGTAGCGCGGTAAACTGGTTTCATTGATGTTGTTGAGTACTTGTTTGATGCCCATCACGATGGTGTTGTAGCCTTCGTCCGTGGTCATCATGATTGGCCACAGATATTGGTTCCAACCCACCACAAACATGATGATGAAGATTGCGGCAATCATGGTTTTAGACAGTGGCAATAAGATGTCGACAAAGAATCGAAATGGACCTGCGTTATCTAGCTGAGCGGCTTCTAACAATTCATCGGGGATGGTTTTGAAGAACTGCCTAAAAAAGAACGTCGCGGTGGCTGAGGCGATCAAAGGCAGAATTAAACCTGTGTAGCTATTAAGAAGCCCAAGCCCAGCGACAACCTCATAGGAAGGGATAATGCGCACTTCTAATGGCAGCAAAAGCGTCACGAAGATCAACCAGAACCAAGCTGTAGCATAAGGCAGTCTGAAGTAGACCAAAGCATACGCAGCCATCATCGAAATGATGATCTTACCGATCGCAAAACCTAGCCCCATGATCATCGAGTTGGCGATCATTTTGCTGGCGGTGACTTCGCCACTGAAGCCCATGCTTTTGTTCCAAGCTTCGCTATAAATGGCCGTAAAGTTATCGCCTGGTACCCATTGCAGGCCTTCGCTGACAATGGTGTTCGGGTTATGCGTCGAGCTGGCGAAGATTAGCCAGATAGGGACCAACATGAACAGCATCCCAGCAATTAGAATTAGGTGGTCATAGACCTTATTACTTTTCATAAATAACTCCTGTCGCGTTAAAACCTAGCTGTGGTGGGCTAGTAGTGAACACGCTTTTCTACAACGCGAAACTGGATAAATGTAAGAGTGAGCACTAATAGCAACAACACAACTGACTGCGCAGAGCTGCCGCCTAAATCTGCGCCAACAAACCCGTCTCGATACACCTTGTACACCAACGACGTTGTGCCGCCACCCGGGCCGCCATTGGTCATGGTGTCGATCACGCCAAAGGTTTCAAAGAACGAGTAGGTGAGGTTGATGACCAGAAGAAAGAAGCCTGTAGGTGCGAGTAGCGGGAAAGTAATGGTCCAGAAACGTTTTGAGTCGCTGACGCAATCGAGCATCGCCGCTTCTTTTACGGCGTAAGAGATCGATTGAAGCCCAGCCAGAAAGTAGATGAAATTCACCGAAACCTGTTTCCAAACCGAAACCAAAATCAGAGCAAACGTGGCATCTAAAGGGTCGGTTTGGAAGCTAAAGTCCCAACCTATAACCGCAAATATCTCGGTAAACACGCCAATGTGTGGGTTAAACAAGAAAGCACCGATTACGCCTGCAATCGCAGGAGCAACCGCGTAAACCCAAGTAAGAGTGACCTTGTAAGCGCCTTGTCCGTGAATGATGTTGTCGGCTTTAACCGCGAGCAGCAGCGCTAAGGCAAGCGATAAGAAAGAGACCACGATTGCGAACATTAATGTGAAGCCAATCGAGTTCAGATACTCGCTCGATTCGAATAGCATCTGATAGTTTTCGAACCACACGAAGATGGAAGAGGTGCCCCAAGGGTCTTCTAGCATGAAGGACAGGTAAACAGCCTTTGCCGCAGGGTAGATAAAGAAAACCGCAATGATGAGTATCTGAGGCGCCAAAAATAGGTAAGGCAGCGGAGAGTGAAAGAATTGCTGACGTCGTTCCACAGGGTAATCCCCAAAAATTAGTGACTGTTATCACTGTTAGTTACGGTGAGCACTAGCGCTATAGCAAAGGAATGCATCCAGTTGAGTTGTAGTTTTTGGAGCAAGAAATGGCGCTAGTGAAGAATCTCCTCACTCCTTGCCATTACGTTTTTAATGACGCAGTGACAAGTGGTGAGGAGCAATGAACGGCTTTGGTTTGTTAAGCCTTTAGCTCAGTAATCTGCTTTGGTTAAAAAGCCAAATTAGTTCATCGTACGAGCGAAGCGTTTCAGCAGTTTGCTGCTCTCATCTTCGACTTTATCTAGGCTATTCTCGACGCTAGAGCGGTCAGCGAAGATATTGTCGAACTCACGATGCATCACTTCACGAATTTGAGGGTAGTAACCTAAGCGGTAGCCCTTAGTCCATTCGCCCGATTTTAGGCTTAGCTGCTTAACGCCCACTTCTGCATCTGGTTGTTCGTTGTAGTAGCCAGACTCTTTCGCTAGCTCATAGGCAGCCGTTGTTACAGGTACATAACCAGTGGTTTTGTGCCAGTAGACTTGAGTTTCAGGCTTCGTCAGGTAATCAAAGAACGCTGCTACACCTTTGTCTTGCTGTTGGTCATGGCCATTGAGTGCAAACAGAGCAGCACCGCCAATGAAGGTTAAGCCTGCGTCTGGGTTAACCGATTTCCAGTATGGAAGGTATGTGGTGCCGAGTTCGAAAGGTACGCGATTACGTAAGCCACCGAATGAGCCTGAAGAACCCATCCACATCGCCACTTCTTGGCGCTCGAAAGGGGTTTGGTTTGCATCCCAGTCGCTGCCGTAATACTTGTAGTAACCTAGATCTGACCACTCTTTCATCTTGCTAACGTGCATCATCATGTCTTTGGTGTTGAACATGATCTTAGTGGACAAGCCATCGTAGCCGTTGTTTTGATCTGCGACTGGCAGGTTGTGGCGAGACTTAAAGTTCTCGAACATGATCCACGGCGTCAGAGATTGAGAAAACGCGATGTGTCCTTCAGCCTTCAGTTTCTTAGCGACCACTTCTAGTTCTTCATAAGTTTTAGGCGCGTCTGCACCCACTTCCGCGAGAAGATCTTTGTTGTAGTAAAGAACCGGTGTCGAACTGTTGAAAGGCATACCAACCATCTTGCCTTGGTTGTCGGCATAGAAGTTACGAACGCCCGCTAGGTAGTCGTTTGAATTAAAGTTGTAACCCGACTCAACCAGAATATCCTGTACCGGTTTCGCGACGTCTTTCGCGTTCATGATGGTTGCTGCGCCTGCATCGAAGACTTGCAGAATATTGGGTGCTTCACCTGCTCGGTATGCCGCGATACCGGCTGTTAAGGTCTCTGTGTATGAACCTTTGTAGATTGGCGTGATCTCGTAATCATCTTGTGACGCATTAAAGTCGGTCGCAATCTTATTGACGGTTTCTCCAAGCTGGCCGCCCATTGCGTGCCACCAAGTGACTTGAGTCGTTGCGAACGCTGGCATTGCCGCTGTCGCAGAAAGAACGCCTGCCAAAATTAGCTTATTCATCTTCTTTTCCTTTTGGATGAAATCGATGTAGAGGTATTGAATTAGAGTATTAACGAGACGGTAGGGGTGTCGTTTGAAGCTATCTTGAACAGGCCATATTTCACTTACGTGGCTAAACCGTTTCACTGATATGAAAGATTCGTTTCGATTTTATTTAAGAGTAAAGTTATTGATGGTTTTGATGTTGAACATGTTCGGTTTTTAAGACGTTTTATTGAACAACTGTTGTTCAATAAAAAAGCCTCTCGAAGGAGAGGCTTTGAATAAGCTAGAGCTTGTTATAATCGGCTTTGTTCTAGTGTGCGATATCGAGTTGGTTGTCTTTCACGCCGTTAATACGGAACCAACCTGCAATACTGAATCGCTCTGTGTTTGTCGGCAGTACCTCGTGTGGGAACTGTTCAGATAAGAACACAAATAAGCGGCCTGACTTTGGTGGAATGGTCGCGATGTGGTTGTCTTTTAGGTCGTAAACCACAAGTTCACCAGCGTCTTCTTCTGTCCACTCATCATTCATATAGAACACAGTGGTCAGGCGGCGGTTTTCATTGCCCTTGAAACAGTCTAAGTGCTTCTGGTAGAAGTCGCCTTTTTCGTATTTAGCAAAGTGCGCTTCGTACTCGAACAGACCCAAAAAGAACGCTTGGTTTGCCGCTAAACGAATTTGTTCCATTTTGTCTAGGAACAGAGATGCTGGCTGACCCATATCGCGGCGCACCCATTGAATCTTGTCACTACGAATGGTCGACTCTCGCGTTACTTCATCGTTACGGCCAATCCTAGCCTTTTTCCAGTTCTCTGGAATGCAATCCCTCAATGCCACCACTTCTTCTTGAGTTAATAAGTCATCCCAAACGAAATAACCTTGGGTAGAAAGAGCATCGATTAATTGGTTCATGTATAGCACTCAGACAATAAATTAGAGGCGCATATATAGTCCTAATAACTTAGGTCAACAAATCACGTATTTTGTCGTCACGATAAAAGAGCGGAAGAGCATGGTACTTTGATGTGATTTTATAGTTAACAAATTTGTTACAAATAAATGTGAGTTTGCTATGGTGTAGGTCTGACCAGTTGAATTATCACAAGGAGTGGGTTTGCAACTCCATACCATCAAAGGCTATATCCAAGACATGTATCTCGTAGAGTACCCTGACAGGTTGTTGTTACTTGATGGTGCGTGCCGAGCGGATATTCCTCATCTTAGGGCTTTCATTGAAGATGAGCTTGGCCGTGAATTTAGCGACCTACATACTGTGGTTGTTACACACATGCATCCGGACCACGCAGGGGCAGCGCATACGCTCAGAAAGCTGACTAATTGTCATTTGGTGGCAGCAAACCGAGACAAAGATTGGTATCACGGCATCGATGGCATTTTGATGCACCTGACCGACTTAGCGCTTGCTAGGTGGATGGCGAACCGCTTAGGCAAGCCTAAAGCAAACCTATGGTATTCAAGAAAGTTAAAGCCGGACTACAAGCTGTCTGATGGGGATAGTATTCCAGGGTTTGATGATTGGTTGGTTCTTGAAACACCGGGCCATACCGACCGTGATCTCTCGGTCTATTGCCCATCACACAGCGTGGCTTATGTTGCCGATTTAATGGTCGAGGTTAAGAAGAAGCTGATTCCGCCGTTTCCTATCTTTCACCCTAATAAGTATCGAGCGTCTGTATCGCGCATTTATGACATGCAGCTCGATACCTTGCTGGTGGCGCATGGTGGGCAAGTCGATTTCAGTCAGAAGGCTTTTGAACACCTGCTGATGAGTGCCCCAAGAAGGCCTGTTACACATTGGCGAGTGACGAAAATCAAAACCAAGAAATTACTTTTATCGATTGGGCGATTTGGTTTTCAATCTCATGGTAAATCGAAGAAATAGATCAGAAGTCTGAATGCAAAGTCGTGTATTCAGAGCTGAAAGTAGAAATAGAAAAATAGATAGCAATAAGGCCAGTCATGAGACTGGCCTTATATCGTTGTGAGTAGCTTTAGTTATAACCTGTGGAGCGGTTACGATGACTCGGATTAGTGAGTCAGCAGGAATTCACCCGCAGGGTCAACAATCACTTTGTCACTCATGCCTTGACGTCCAAGCAACATCATGTAAGTCATGTCTTGACGGTTGCTTAGCGTGATATCGATAGGCCATTCCTGACCACCGATTCTTAGCATGGTTTCAATCACGCAACGGTGTTCAACTTCGCCGTTAGATGATTTAATTTTCTTACTTGTTTTCAGTTTCGCCTTGCAGCGCACCGTCTCTTCTAGGTGATAAACGTCTGGGTGAAGGTCGAACTCTACGAATTTCTCACCATTTGATTTAACACATAGTAGATTGTCTACGTGTAGAGAAGAGGTTTTAGCCCCTGTATCAACACGTGTATGTAGTCCAGTTATCCCTAACTCTGGTAAGCAAAGTGCTTCGGTATTCCCTATGATCATTTTATTGTTCATTTTCTTTCCAATCATGAGTTATCGGTATTCAATCAGCCCTTGCCACGAGTACGGTTAGCGTTTGGTTTTGCATTCTTCTCGATGAATTCGAAAATCATGTCTGCTACATCTTTACCCGTTGCTTTCTCGATGCCTTCTAGGCCTGGAGAAGAGTTTACTTCCATTATTACTGGGCCGTTCTTAGATTGTAGGATATCTACACCACATAGGTTTAATCCCATGATTTTCGCTGCATTGATTGCTGTTGCGCGCTCTTCTTTGGTTAGTTTAACCAGCTGAGCAGTGCCGCCACGGTGCAGGTTAGAGCGGAATTCACCTTCACCAGCTTGACGCTTCATTGCAGCAATTACTTTGTTGCCAACAACAAAACAACGGATGTCTGCGCCATTTGCTTCTTCAATGAACTCTTGAACCAAGATGTTCGCTTTTAGGCCCATGAACGCTTCGATAACGCTTTCTGCTGCTTTGTTTGTTTCTGCTAGTACAACGCCGATACCTTGAGTGCCTTCAAGAAGCTTGATCACAAGTGGCGCGCCGCCTACGTTTTTGATCAGGTCTTGAATCTTGTCTGGGCGGCTAGCGAAACCTGTTTTTGGTAAGCCAATACCTTTACGAGACAACAGTTGTAGTGAGCGCAGTTTGTCGCGAGAGCGACTGATTGCTACTGACTCATTGATACAAAAAGTGCCCATCATTTCAAATTGGCGAACAACCGCAGTTCCGTAAAAGGTAATGGAAGCGCCAATACGTGGAATAACAGCATCGTATTGAGGTAGCTCTTCACCCATGTAGCGAATCTTCGGATTGTTACTCGCGATATCTATATCACAGTGCAACGTGTCGATAACATCGACCTGATGACCACGTGCTTCTCCAGCCTGCTTTAGACGAGCGGTAGAGTATAGATTTTCGTTGCGAGAAAGAATTGCGATACGCATGGCGTTTCCTTAGTTAATACCTGATTGGTAACTGCAAATAAATTAGTTGTTAGCTGAGCTTTCAGTTTTTTCTGAGGCTCCTTGCTTGCTTTGGGGCGAACCTTAAGGCTTTTCGTTCAACTAAGAAAACGAATTAAATTTGTCGAGTCGACAACGGAAATTTATCGATTGTGTGAGCTATTGGTACAGCAGGCTTGAGAGGGGAATTGGAATGGAAAAGCGAGTTGAGACCTAACTCATATTGGGGGTAGGAGCATATTAGGTTGTACCCAACTCGCGTTTACTCGGTGCTAAAAAGTGTACTAATAACGCCAGTTACATAGATCTAAAAGTGTTCGTAGTGCTTCTCTTTCGAGCTTACTGCAGGTGCTTTTTAGCTTGTTAAGATAGTATTTTCTCATGGTCATTACTCTCTCTGGTTAGGCTTTATTTACAACCTATGGTTTGTTGCTGACCCGTTCATTATGGATAATTAAGAGGAACTAAAAAACAGATGGTATTTTTATTGGTTGTTCCTGTTTTGGTCGCATTACACTACTTTTTGATGAATGTGTTTTATAATGAGCTTAATTAGGAAGAGCTATCTTTAAAAGGTTCACTATTTGTCTGATCTAAACATGATGCGTTACTACACGCGGCTAGAATCGTTCGAGCCAAACATTTCTCATTCAGTCACCCTAGCCGAAGTAGCGGATATGCTGTTTACAAGCTTGCGTCACGCTCGAACTTTACTTGGTAAGATGCATCAAGCTGAATGGGTGGTGTGGGAGCCAAAAGTTGGCAGGAATCAACGCTCTAACTTAACACTGCGTTTTAGCAATTCAGAGTTGGCGCAGCATGTTGCAATTAAACTGATAGAGCAGGGCAAGTACGAAAAAGCACTTTCCATATTGGATAATGACCGCGCTGTGTTTGGTTCTTTACTGCAAGAAACTTCCGGCGCGACCATGCGTGAAGGGCTGCTGCACGTTCAATTAACCTATAAGCGTAAGTTTGAGGATTTGTTTCCGCACCATATACACCGCAGTAGCGAACGATTTTTGATCAGACAGGTGTTTAGCTGCCTAGTGACGTGTAATGGTAAAGGTGAGTTAAAGCCTGAACTAGCTCACCATTGGGAATATGACACTGAGCAACTGGTTTGGACTTTCTATCTGCGCCCGGGACTTACTTTCCATGACGGGCAACCTGTGGATGCTAAGCAATTAGTTTCGATGTTTTCTGCGTTGCAAACCTTACCTTTCTATCAGACAGAGCTAGCCCATGTCGCTTCAGTTTACAGTGAGCAGCCATTGAGGATCAGCTTTCAACTCACCAAAGCAGATACCGGCTTTGCTGGTTTACTTGCTGGCGTTAAATATTCGATTCAACCCGCAGCGCAAGTCACCCGTGAACCGTCGCCATTAAGTACCGTGTCCCATGCTGTTATTGGAACCGGCCCATTTAAAGTGGTTGATGCCAACAACGAACGAATCAAGCTCGCCGCATTTGAGCATTATTATGGTTGTCGCTCGTTAACCGATGAGGTGACCATCTGGCAGTTTGAGGAATCAATGACGGGCACTGCTCGTTTCGATGATAGCCAAATGCACGTATCGCCTTATGAAGATTCTTCTTGCTTCCATCAATTAGGGAAAAGCGATGCGGACCTTGTTTCAGCAGACACAGACGGCCTTCGTAGCCGAGTCGAGGATGGATGCTTGTTTATCCTGTTCAATCAGAACTCAGCGGCTAGCCCACTAAATAATGAGCAGCGCAAATACCTTTCACAACTGACCAACCCACAAGCGATTTTGTCTCAGCTGGAACACAACAAGGGTTTGTTTAGTGTCTCTTTAGCTCAAAATATACTGCCAAGTTGGCAGAAATTGTATCGAACGCCTTCGAAAGAGGCACAACTGCCGAAAAAGATGAGTATAGCGGTTTACGATTATTATGCGTTGTATCGATGTGCGATTTGCGTATCTGACATACTCAAACGATATGGTGTGGAAGTTGAGGTGAACACCTACAGTTTTCGAGAATTGGCTCAGTTATCTCAGAGTGGCGAGTTAAAGGAGGACTTGGTGCTGTGTAACTTGAACCTCGATGACAATGCTCCGTCTTCGCTGTTCTCGTGGATGATGAACGATCCTGTTTTGCACTCTGCTTTAGGAGAGATGAACAGCGATTGGCTCAAGCAGCGCTTGGATAGTCATAAAGCATCCGTGGAACTGCCTAATTACTTGGCAGAGCTAGAACCTATCGCGTCTACTCTGATCTCAGATTATTGGTTAGTGCCTATGTTCCATCACTTACAGACCGTTCGTTTCCAAGGGATTCTTAAAAACGTAGCCATCACCAACTGGGGATGGCCAGATTTCAAGAATGTATGGTCTGCTGATTAACCTTTCTGACTAGCTAAATAACTAAGTTAACTCGTTGCCAAAGTTGGTTTTTCCAAAATCGACTTTGACACGCTTACGTCTAGATAAATTAAAAATTACACTCTGTGGTTTACTTTTTGGTTTTGGTATGTAAACTAGTCAGTGTAGTTTTTGAGTTGGGTCTTTCCCAACGGTTGAAGAGATACCAATGAAAAAATATCTATTACCGATTTTAGGAGTACTTGCCGTGGTCGCTATCGTAAGCACAGGTTCACAATCAAACGACAATCTAGATAAGCTTCCAAAGAAGTTTGCTAACAGTGAGTTAGAGTACAAATCGGGCATGTCTGATATTTTTTCAATCTTGAAAGCGTATGTAACCGTGGAAAGAAATGAGCCAGTGCCACGTGCTGCATTGCCTTTGATTCCGATGACAGCCGAGCAATTGATCGAAGAGACAGAAGACGTTGCGTACCGCTTAGGTCACTCAAGTGTGATGATGAAGCTAGATGGCAAGCTAGTGATGACTGACCCTGTGTTCAGTGATCGAGCATCACCAGTGCAATGGATGGGGCCAAAGCGCTTTCACCCAAACCCAATCTCACTGCAAGATCTACCTGATATCGATGTGGTAGTGATCAGCCATGATCACTACGACCATTTAGACAAAGGTGCCGTGAAGGTATTAGCCGACAAAGTAGGGACGTTCTTAGTGCCATTAAGAGTGGGCGCACTGTTGGAAAAGTGGGGCGTGGATAAAGAGAAGATCATCGAATTGAACTGGTGGGAATCGGCAACGGCCTCAGACATTGAGTTCACGTTGACACCGACACAGCATTTCTCTGGTCGTGGCTTGCTTGATCGTGACCAAACACTGTGGGGCAGTTGGGTTATTAACGCTTCAGACAAGAAAGTCTTCTTTAGCGGTGATTCTGGTTACTTCAATGGCTTTAAAGAGATTGGCGACCGTTTTGGGCCGTTTGATTTAACCATGGTTGAAACGGGTGCGTATAACTCACTTTGGGCGGATATTCATATGTTCCCAGAACAGAGTGTTCAGGCACACATTGATCTGCAAGGTAAGGTGATGATGCCAATCCACAACAGTACCTTCGACCTTTCTATGCATGATTGGCAAGACCCAATGGAACAAGCACTGGCGATTAGCAAAGAGCGAGATGTACAAATGGTAAGCCCGGTGATGGGTGAACGTTTGGTGATCTCAGAGCCTGTACCTGTTCAGGCATGGTGGAAACTAGCATCGAATTAGAGCTGTCATCCAAATAGACATAGCTAAACCACTAAGCTGTACAACCCAACTTATACACGAAACGCCACCGATCTTACGATTCGGTGGCGTTTTTTCGTTTTATTTTTAAGATCAGCTTTCTAAGTTCTGCGCCATTTTCTTCGCAATTTTTCTGAATTGTTCTAACTCGTCTTCGGCCATGCCTTTGGTCATTCTCTTCAGCATGTCTCGATCGATATCCGAGACCTTACTCATGATCTCTTGACCCTTATCAGTCAGAACCAATAACTGGCTGCGCTTGTCTTCCGGGTTCGGAGACTTCTTCACAAGTTCCTGATTGATCAAGGCATTAATGAGCCGAGTGACCTGTGCTTTATCACGATCTAGGAAGTGTGCGATATCGATAGCGGTACATGGAGACTTCTTAGTAATGATCTTCATGACACGAATGTTCATAGGTGCGATCTCTGAGTCTAAGCTCTCAATCTGTTCGCTCATTTGACGTTTCAAAGAGTGCACTAGACGAAAGATTGATTCTAGCGATGTGTTATCAGACATAAACTATCCTTAGAAATATAGTTGACATTATCAACTACTGTATTTATAGTTGACATTATCAACTTAATTGTTCGTAAATTCAAGACAGGAAATAGATATGACGATTCAAGCAACTCTAACGCCAACTCTTCCTGAGCAAAAAGGCACACCGGTTTTATACAAAGTTTTGGTCATGATGAGCTTAATGCTGACGATTGGCGGCAGTTTAACGGCTGTGATGACTTACATGAATGTCGGATTCGGCGAGGAATTTATTGGCAACTGGCTTTCTTCGTTAGCCCTTGTTGTCGTGATCATGATGCCAATGGGCACGGTGATGATGGCTTTAGTCACCAAAGCCGTTGCTAGAGTGTTCACAACTTATAGCGAGAAAGTTCGCAACCTGATCGTAGGACTGATCATGGCATTCATAATGGAGTCCATGATGGCATTTGTAACAGCGGCAAATAACATTGGATTTTCGGATACATCGGCGTTTACCAGTGGATGGTTTAATGGATTTATTGCCGCACTTCCCATTGGCCTTGCGATCATGGTCGTGATGTCGATGACGGTTAAACCTAAGCTCGAACGATTCATGAAGAGCTAACCAAAACACTTTTTAAGCATTTTAGGAGGTCCAAATGAAAGCATTCACAGGCAAACACAATAACTACCGTATCACTATCGAAGAAGTGAACATCAAAGAAGATCGTGAACTTCAAACCATGCAGTTTGAAATTGAAGACAGAGAAGATATGTTCGCGATTGTTGAGAAGATCAAACATGACAGCGGCTTAGACGAGCAATCAGCAGCGCGACTAGGAGTGAGCATTCGCTTGTTAGGCCCATTGATGATGCAAGATAGAAAACACCCTCTGTTTGTTGATTTCATGCCTCACTTCAGAAACTTCATGCAGAATTTGAAGAAGACGTTGAAAGGGCAGTAAAGCCTAACCATCAGCAACACATCGAAAAGCCAGTAACGAACTTACTGGCTTTTTTACATTTAAATCAAAATAGTTTCAGTTGTTTGCGTCTAGAATATGCGAAAATTGATGGCTGAATTTTCGGTGTAGCACCGTTGTTGAATTGTCTATTCAAGCTTTAAGAAATCCGATATTATACTGGTCATAAAACTAAAGGTGGTATTATATGACAAATGTATTTAAACAAGCAGCTGAAGAACTGTTGAGTCGTCGTGTTGCTGGCACCAAAGCACCAAGATTGGACGAACAGTACCGTCCGAATAACTTGGAAGATGCGCTAAAGATCCAATCTTCAATGATCGATTTGAAAAGCGATAAAGTCGGCGGTTGGAAGTGCTTACTTCCTCTGGCTGAAGACAAGTTTGTTGTTGCGCCAATCTTCTCGGGCAGCGTTCAACAAGGCGAAGTTTGTGAACTGTTTGCTGACAACGGCGTAGTACGCGTTGAGCCTGAAATCGCATTTACGCTTGCTAAGAGCCTGCCTGCAAGCCAAGAAGGCTACAGCGAAGAGCAAATCAACGAAGCGATTGGTTCTTGCCACATGGCACTTGAGTTAATGCAGTCTCGTTTTGCGGATGACAGCGGCGCTGAGTTCTATGAAAAGCTGGCCGATGGCCTAGTAAACCAAGGTCTATTTATTGGCTCTGAGATTGATCGCGAAAAAGCGTTCACTTCTGCAGAGATCAGTATTGAAGTGACTCAAGGCGAGCAAGTTCAAGCATTCGACGGTAAGCACCCGAATACACTGCCACCAAGCCCAATTTACTGGCTGATTAACTACATGACACGTCGTGGTGTTGATTTCCAAGCGGGTGAAGCCATTATCACGGGCTCTTACTGCGGTATCGTGGAAATGGAATTCGATAAACCAACGACCTTCCACTACGAAGGCATTGGTGAATACCAAGTAACGTTCAAGCAGAAACGCTAACTTCTAGCGGCGCACTATCTGTTATCGAAAGGCTGTTTACTGATGAGTAAATAGCCTTTTTTATTACGTGATGCTCAATAGGGTTCTTATTACTTTGCATTAAATTAGGCGTTTAGACGTCTAGACGTTGACAAGTTCTAAGTGTGACATTAGTCTGCTCACCTTCCTGTTCTATTGTGTTGTCGTTCCATGTCCAATTCAAAAAATTCTAACGCGGTAATTGCCCCTTCTGCAGTGGCGCTTATCCCTCTGATCGTTTTCCTTGCGCTGTTTATTGGCGTGGGTACATACCTGTCGCTACAAGGCGTCGATTTTGCTTTCTATCAGCTTCCAGCTCCGGTTGCGGCTCTGCCTGCCGTGATGTTAGCGTTGCTATTGAGCAAAGATAAATTGAACCGTGCGATCGAGCAGTTCTTAGGTGGTGTGGGTCACAAAGACATTATTGCAATGTGTATGATCTACCTATTGGCGGGTGCTTTTGCTGCTGTGGCTAAAGCTTCTGGTGGCGTGGACGCGACGGTAAATCTTGGTCTATCTGCTATCCCAACGAGCATGATCCTACCGGGCATCTTCCTTATTTCGGCGTTCATTGCGACGGCAATGGGTACTTCTATGGGTACTATCGCTGCGGTTGCTCCTGTTGCACTAGGCATTGCTGACTCAGCTGGCATGAGTATTCCTCTAACCGCTGGCGTAGTGCTAAGTGGCGCTATGTTTGGTGACAACCTTTCTATCATCTCTGATACCACGATTGCCGCGACACGCTCGCAAGGCTGTGAGATGAGAGATAAGTTTAAAGAGAACATCCGCATTGCACTTCCTGCTGCACTTATCGCGATTGTTATCTTTGCTTTCAACAGCACGGCAACTCAGGTTCCTGAAACAGGTCCAATCGAGTGGCTAAAAGTCCTTCCGTACATCACTATCTTGATTCTTGCGGTATCGGGCATGAATGTCTTTGTCGTGTTGGCGATTGGTATCTTGCTGGCGGGTGGCGTGAGCCTAGGTTCTGTTGAGAACTACGGTATGACTGATTACGCTCAAGATATCTATGCAGGCTTCGGCAACATGCAGGAGATTTTCTTATTGTCGATGCTAATTGGCGGTTTGAGTGAGCTAATGCGTCGTCAAGGTGGATTGGCGTTCCTGACTAACTTAGTAAGTGGTGTGATTCGTGCGTTTGGCTCTTCACACTCTAAGCAAGCGAATGGTCGTGCGAGTGAGCTAGGCATTGCTGGCTTGGTATCTATGGTGAACCTATGTACTGCAAACAACACGGTAGCGATTATTGTGTCTGGTAGTGTGGCTCGTCAATTGGCGGAAGAGAACAATGTGTCTCCACGTCGTTCTGCAAGCTTGTTGGATATCTTCTCTTGTGTGATTCAAGGCGTGTTGCCTTACGGTGCGCAGGTATTGCTGTTAGGTTCGGTATTTAACCTATCGCCTTTGGATATTGTAGCTAACTCTTACTACTGTTTTGCTCTTGCAATCGTGGCTGTGGTTGCTGTGTTTATTAAACACCCAGCACGTCAAGTGGCTCAAGCTTAGTAACAATTGACCAAACTGAGTGCTCACTGGCTCTGATAAGAAGGCTCCTTAATAGGAGCTTTTTTGTGCGTGAAACTCATGGCTTGAAAATTCAATGTACGTCTTCAAATACAAGAAAACCGCCTATGTAGACGGTTTCTAATTTCGTTATAGCGGTTTTCAAGTTTATTGTAGTGTGAATGACAATTAGGCTTGAGAGCTTTAATTCAGCTTATTAGTCACGAACTCTTTGTTTCTGACCATTAGCCACATCAGGCCGCCTAGCGTACCGATGGATAATTGGATAAAGCCTAGGTTTTCAATCAGTGACTCTGGGCGGATTGAAACTAATACCATGCCAAGCGAGCCACAAATCATGCTGAAGAACTGTATCAGTGCGACGGCAGAGCCCGTGTCATGATCTTGTTGATTCAACATCAAGTTGGTCCCCGGTACTCGCATGATGATCGCCATTAATGTCGCTGGTGCAGCGATGAACATGAAGAACCAAGGGGACAGGTCGCCAATGGTTAGGGTGAAGATTCCCGCAAGCGCTAATAAAGCAAAACATCCTGAGATGACCTTTTGAACCGGCATTCGGTAGGACAACTTCATGTAAATTGTTGGACCAAATGAGGCGCACAGTGCATTGAATGCGAACGCGTAACTAAACTGTTGTTCGGTCAATCCAAAGTGATCGATGTAGATATAAGAACCCGCCGCAAGAAAGCCCATCAACGCCATCGGTATGATAGAGAAAATGACCAGCAGCTTGACGAACGAGCGGTTTTTCATGACCACGCCCATTCTTCCCCATGATCGGAATATAGAACCTTGGTATTTGTTTTCGAGTGTTTCTCGGTAGCAGCAAGCTAATACTGACGCAAATGCACCAAAAATGGCGAGCGTGACAAACATCATTCGCCAAGAAGCAATTTTCAGTAGAAAGGCACCAAATACAGGCGCAACCATTGGCGCGATGATCACCAGTGACATGATAGTCGCCATGATCTTTTCACGTTCTCGGCCGTCATAAAGATCTTTGACAATGGCGGTAGCGATAACGGTGATAGCACTGCCAGCAAAGGCTTGGAATACACGAGCACTAATCAACTGTTCGATGCTATTGGTCATCGCGCACAATATGCTCGCGACCATATAGCTCGCTAATCCAATTAATAGGATCGGCTTACGACCAAATTTTTCGCTGAGCGGCCCCCAGAACAAAAGACCGATGGCGTAAGTAACGAAGTAGCTGCTCAGGGTTAGGTTGACCATTGATCGGTTAGTATTAAACACCTCGACCATCTGCGGAAGCGCAGGTAAGTAAAGGTCGATGGTCAATGGAGGGAAAGCACTTATTATGACGAGAAAAAATAGCATACCGGTCTTTCCCAGTACTGGTTGTGGTCTCTTCAAGGTCGCTCTCCGTTGTCCAAGGTAGGTTTCTAATTGATGTGATATTGATATACAGAAGGTTAAGGCACGTCAGACAAGAAGGATAGAGTTGTTCAAGAATATGGTGAAAGTATCGATGAACTTATCTCTATGAGTCCGAATCTACGAAGTCGGTCTGCGCACTGAATTGTATTACAAAACATTATTACTTTTATAGCTAACGAGTTCAATCAGTTAGTAGCAGGGTGGCTTGTAATCGCCAAAGACACATTGTAATGATTATCGACTTGCTTGTTATCTTTTCTTTGGCCGTTTTTCGACTAAACCGTTACGCTCTAAACCGCGTCTAACACTGCTGCATAGCTTACCAAAACGGCGCAGTTCTTCGAAGTTGGGGCCTTGGCCAATTGAAATACGGTGCTCCCAGTACATCAACTCACTGTCGACCATCTCTAGTAGCTTTTTAGAGCAACCCGAGCAGTTTCCTTTTGGCCCACAGATAAACGTCTCCGATTCGTAAAGTGGGAGTTCGTTTTTAACTTCTTCAATTAAGCTTAGCATTGCCAAATTTAGATTAGGCTTTTTGGTTGCTAGTGGTTTCAAGCTTGGTGCTTGCGCAGTTATCAAAGAAGAAGTTTGTGTGTTGTGGTGTAAATTCAAAGCAGCTGATGACATATCAAAGGCCTCAAGGAGAGAAGAAGGAGGGCATGCTACTCTTCACAACAAAGTGAATCTTGATGTAGTGCAATAAGCGTGGAGATATACCCAAAAGAGGTAGGAGCCACAAGCGGTGTAACTCCTTTTAAAGCTCGGTACTAATGAGAGATTTTAGAATTCAGCGTCGAACTGGAACTCCATCCACTCTTTGGTGACTGGGTGGTGAAGTGCAAGTCTTTCTGCGTGTAGGTGCAGTCGGTCGGCTTTGTTGCCGTATAAGCCGTCACCAACGATAGGCATGTTAAGCCCTTCTTGGTGTGAACAGTGAACACGTAACTGGTGTGTACGGCCTGTTTTAGGGTGCAGGTAAACCTTAGTGGTTTGCTCGTTTCGCTCAATCACTTCCCATTTGGTTTCTGCAGGCTTGCCGTGTTCGAAGCAAACAATCTGACGAGGGCGGTCATACAAGTCGCCACGCAATGGCAGTCGAATATAGCCTTCATCTTGGTCTAGCACACCTTCAATCATTGCGACATATCGCTTCTCAACTTCACGAGTAATGAACTGCTTCTGTAAGCTTTTGTTCGCACGTCGTGTTAAAGCAAATATCAGAATGCCAGAGGTCGCCATATCCAAACGGTGGATAACAAATGGCCCTTCAACATCTTGGTGCATTTCTTGAACACGAGTGTAAGCCGAATCTTTGATGGTTTTACCCGGTACGGATAGAAAACCTGCTGGTTTGTGTACCACAACGATGTGATCGTCTTGGAACAGGATATCGAGGTCTTTGCCTTCTGCTGGGTTCTCTAGCAATGGGTTGGGATCGACTTCTAAGCCTTTCATCATGTGACCTAAAATCGGTACACATTTACTTTGGCAAGACGCGTAGTATTTCTTGTGTTTACGGATTTCCGATTTCGGTGATCGACCCCACCAAAATTCAGCCAGTGCCAATGGTGTGTAACCGTTTAAATACGCGTATTGCAAAAGCTTGGGTGCGGCACATTCACCTGAGCCAGCTGGTGGTATCTTGTTTGGCGTGTTTTCAAAGATCTGGTTAAGGTCTTCAACGTTTCCTTCTGCATTTTGGAAAGCGTATTGTGAAAACAACTTGTGTTGAAGTTGATGAGAAAGGTGTGCTCTTTGCTCTTTTAGCTCAGCCAGTTGAGTGGTGAACACATCAACTTTAGCCTGCAACACTTGCAGAGTCTGTTCCCAGTTGAGTTTTAGGTACTTCTGCTGGTTCTTGTCGGCAACACTGGCTTTGTTTAGCTCATTGTTCAGTTGTTCGAAGGCTTGCTCATCAAGGTTTTCTTTACCTTGTTCACGTTGTTCTTTACGCGTTTTTCGGCCTTCAATAATCAATAGCCGTTGAGCTTCAATCTCTTGTTCAGCTTGCGCTTTTTGTTGTGCCAGTTGCTCGCACAGTTCAAGGTAATCAGCGTTTGCTTGCAGCGCTTTAAATTTCGCATTCACAGCCATCATGTCGGCTGTGTCTTGATGGAAAAAGCTGTCGCTGCTCAACATGTCGAATACGGGTGGCACAAAATGGGGCAGTAGGTTTTGGTCGGCGATTTTTCCAGAGAAAGCAGAGAAGTAACCAAGCTCACCTTCAGGGCTTTTCACCAGTAACACACCAAACATTTTGCCGCGACCAGCGTCAGAATCTAGTCCAAAGTCATGCTGCCAGTCGGTTTGTGTTTCTAGATATTGTTGAAGCTGATGAGAGGCTATTTCACACAGTGGGTGCGGTTCGTAGTAGAACGGGAATGTGAAACGCTCAGGCAACGAATATGACTCGATCGGCTGTTGAAAACGAGTGAAGCAATGCTCAGGAGTATGGCTGTTTTCTGAGTTGTGCGTTGGTTTTGATGAGTGCATAGTCGTATTAATACTTATATCGTGGTGATAAATGGTTGTGAGTCTACTGTGTATGTTTAAAGGCTTTAAACACAGTACAAGGCGGCGATTCTACTCTTTATCGAAATACGCCTCAAATAAGAAATGGTTCTATTACAGGATAGCTAAGCGAGATGGTTAACACTGAACCCATGAGTTATGGCTTGAACTTCATGAATTGATGAGTGACTTCTCGTTTCTAATCAGAGAAGGTAACTTAACAAGTGAAGGGTGGTAGCCTTGCCGCCCTCTTATTCAACCTAAGGTAACGTGATGATTCCACTCAATACTACCATCGTAGCTGGTGTCGCTCTTTCAGAGATCGACGGACAAATGAAAATGCTATTAATGAAGCGTGTGAAAGGCGAATTTTGGTGCCATGTCGCAGGCTCGATTGAAGCGGGCGAAACAGGTTGGCAGGCTATCGTGCGCGAATTTGAAGAAGAGACCCAAATTAAAGTGGAAGCTTTGTATAACGCGCAGTTTCTGGAGCAGTTTTACGAGGCGCACGTGAATGTAATTCAGCTAATCCCGGTCTTTGCAGTGCTATGCCCACCCAACCAAGCGATTGAACTGAATGACGAGCATACCGAGTATCGTTGGTGCAATTTAGAAGAGGCAAAAGCGTTGGCGCCATTCCCTAACCAACATGCCGTCTACGATCATATCTGGTCGTATTTTGTCGATAAGCCAGTTAATCCGCTTTACCGAGTGAAATTGAACTAATACTGGCTGTTTAGATCTAGGACTTACCAAGGTAAGGGGTTAAAAAGGCGCTCACTTGTTCTTGGCATAGTCCTACATCCACTTTCACTCCGTGTGATTCAAGTATCACCACACCACGACCATTATTGCGAGGGTCTGGGTCTAGCATCGCCATTACTACGTGTTTTACACCTGCTTTAACCAATGTATTGGCACAAGCGGGTGTTCTGCCAACAAATGAACATGGCTCTAGAGTTACGTAAGCGGTAACGCCTTCCATTTCTCCGTCCGTTTCGCTGTCATAGCTATTCAGTGCTTCAACCTCGGCGTGGTTTCCACCGACCTTTTGCGTATATCCAACAGACACCACCTTATCGTTCTTCACCAAAATACAACCCACAGGCGGGTTTGGTTGGCAATCGGGTAGGGCTTGGCGCGAAGCTTCGAGTGCTTGCAGCATGTATTGTTGGTTCATGGTCGTTACTCAGTATGACGAGAGAGCGTAGCAGCTAGTCGCCACGCGCGGTTGATGAGTTGGTTAGTTACTAACTAACTAACTTACTAAGCTAATAAGTTAATAAGCTAACAAGTGGGGCATGTTCGATCTGATTGGGATTTTAGTCAATGGTTTTAGCGTTTGAATTCGAAAGCTAGTTCACTGCGACTAATCGTTAACTTGGGCCACTGGGTCAGCCAGTTCTTGGATTGTACTCTTTGATCAAAGATATCTCGGCTACGCTTTGGATTGGGTGTGATTTGCAAATCAAACAAACTCTCTAAGCCAAAGGCAGAAATACACTCGATGTTTCCATGGAGGCTTTGTTTCACGGCGACGGCGGTTTCTTTCTCTGGCCAATAACTCATCGCATCCAATGAGCCTTGGTAAGGTTCATCCCCATTTCTAGTGTGCATGTAGGCTTGATTGCGAACTTGCCAATTCAGTTCGGGTAACCGTTGTTTAAGCTGAGCCTCGTATCTAAGATCCGATTCGTAAGAGGTATCAATGGGATCAAAGTAGATCACATCAATATCATTGAATGGAGTCGGGGAGGCATAACCATGCTGGTGATCCCAAACGAGGTTTCTCACAAAGCCCGCAGCGACATAACACTGCGGCAAATCCAACTGAGCGACACAGTCTAAAACCTTCATTCGTAAGGGATCTTGTTTGATCAACGTGACGATGCGTTTGGCTAGCGGATGTATCATTATGATGTCGGAACATCAGTGACTTGGTAATGACGTGTCACGTTCTGGGAGATTTCACCCCATTCAGAGGCTTTTACTCGCTGTTGGTGCATTTCGAATGCTTCTCGGCTAGTGAATTCTTCATACACTTCAAAGCGATTAGGTTGAAGCGTGCTTTGACTGACTCGAAACACGATACAACCAGGTTCTTCCAGTGTCAGTTCTTTGTGTACAATCAAGGCTTGTGTGACGGCTTTTAGGTCGTTGTCTGGCACTAGAATATGCCCTTGCAGAATTACTTTACTCATAATTACGTCCATTTAATTACGTCCATTTAATTACGTCTATTTAATTTTGTCCACTACGGCTTTTTTCTATAAAAAGCTTTACCCGTTACAAACATAATCCCATTTTGATGTTGTGACGTATAGGCTAATGTGGCGATTAATTGTTCACATTGAATACATCGTTGGTTACAGTGTAACTTTAGGGGCGATGTGAGCAATAAAAAATAAGACGTTGGAACTAAATCCGCGTTGGTCCGGTCTATTAAATTAGTATCATTGAACTGTATTGATACTGAAATGAATTTGTCATCTGAGAGAACTAACCTTAATTTTGAACAGCGGCTCATAGGATTGAATTGAGCCATAGTTGATATCTAGGTCATACTTTGATGTAAATGGTACTAAAAACTCTATATATTTTGTGATTTGTATCATTGAACTGGGCATCAAACACCGTTAGATTCGAATGGTTGGCAATAAAAATAGCTCATGAAGAGCAGTTAAAGAAAAGGAAATATCCCTTATGAAAAAAATGAGAAGAGCACAGCTTCATCGCGTTCGTATCCAATACTGGAAAGACACGTCAAAAGAAGCATCAAAGAAATAAGCTTTAATCGTAGAGCTTTAAAAGCTGAAAAGCTTAATCAAATGTAAAACGCAACAAACTGATTTCATTAGCACTCTCAAGGACCTTCATCTGGTCGGCGACTAAAGAAATCATCCCCCAAAGAGCTGACAGGCATTAACAACAATGCATTCAATGTCAGCTCATTAATACCTCCTCTAAGTTTATCTTCGTTTGTTAAACCTGTTACCCCAAACTAAAGCTTGTTCCTTGTTCCTTGTTCCTTGTTATCGCATCCCTGTACTCGTTAACGTCTTGATAATAAAAAAGCTCCCGATTTCTCAGAAGCTTTGATTTAGATTTTGATATCTGATGTGACTGCCCGATAAAGGCTCGTGCTTAGGATAGACTCTAACGTTGGAACAGCGTCTTTAAGCTCACATCGTCCGTTCTATTTAGCTTTAGGCTCAGTAGATAGCCACCAACACCGATCAGTGCGTAAATACCTAAAGATAAAATCGGCGCTTCTGCAATCGCACTTAATGGGTTGCTTGCTATGAGTACATTCATTGGTAATGACGCGATGAGAGATAGGAAGTCATTGATGCCATAGAACCCAAACACTGCGACAGAGAGGAACTTAATCGCATAGCTTGAGATGAAAATGACAAGCAATGGAGAGTTTACCAGCTGCGAAATCGCTAGAGTGACGGTTGCCAGTGGCAATAAAACCAGTGCAACTAACATCATTCGTCCAAAAAACACGACCCAGTTGCTCAGCACATAAAACAGAGATTGCTGCTCAACCAATAGCGCCAGTTGTTGTTCACTTGAGACGTTCAATATCCAGAATAGAAAATCTGCGAACAGTACTAACAATGCACAGATAGCCGGAATAACCACTAAACCGAAGCCGAGTTTCACGCCGTGAGTCATTGCGTTAGATACCGGCATACTTCTCCAAAACATCGAACTGCCTTCTTGGCGCTCTTTACGCAGCGTTTTAGGGATATATAGCGTCGACAGGATCAGTGAAATAAGGCCCGCGCCAAAGTAGATCACTGAGTTGAGATCTTGTGCGAACTCTCTGTGGATGTCGCTCACGTCACCGTTCACTTGCATTTCAAAGAAAAACTCATGTTGTGCTGCGCCATTAAAGAACAGACCAACGAACAGTAAGAAACCACATAACGCGACAAACAGAGGCAATCGAGTGTTAACTTTGTGCTCGATGAGTTCTTTTTCTAGCATGTAAAAACTTGGATGCATTATGCCTTCTCCGTCTGTGTTGCAAGGAATAGATCTGCGAGACCAACGTTATAGATGTTACCCTGTGATTCAACCTGCGCTTTGTATTGACCTTCCAATAACCACTTAGTCGTTCCTAGCCCTGATTGTGAGGTCAGTGGGTTGAGTTTCTGAATCTCGCTTGAATGGTTGTTTGCGACTTCAATAATGAAATAGTCGCTCTCGATGTCTTCCATGCTTTTTTGCAGTACACAATGACCTTGCTTCAAAATCAGTACATCCGTTAATAGGTGTTCAATTTCTGAAACCTCATGGCTTGCAATGATCATGGCGCGTTCGCCGTCGTGGAACCATTCTAGTAGGTGGCGATAAAAAGTATCGCGATACAGCAAATCTAAGCCCAGTGTAGGCTCATCTAAGATCAACACTTGAGTGTCAGTCGCGATGATGATCGCAAGGTGAAGTTGTACTTTCATCCCTTTAGAAAGCTGCTTGATAGTAGAAGACAACTTAATATTGGTGCTGCTTAACGTCTGTTCTGCTTTTTGCTTGTTGAAGCTAGGGTGCACACCTTGTGTGTATCGAAGCAGTTGTTTAACCGTCATCCACTCTGGTAACACGTTAACATCTGAGATGTACGACAAGTGCTGCATGAGCTCTGCGTGCTGGTGGATAGGGTGGTAGCCGTTTACTTCAATCTCACCTTGATAGTTGTGTCCACCAAGCAGTGATTTGATCAGAGTCGATTTACCCGCGCCATTGTGGCCAAGCAGACCAAGTACTTGCCCTGGTTTTAACTCAAAGCTGATGTTTTCGACACCCACTTGATTTGAATAGGTTTTGGTTACGTTTTTCACGGAAAGTAACGTACTCATGACTTGTCCTTTATATGTTGTGCTAGCTGTTTCACGAGTTCTTCGACACTCATATCAATGATGCCTAGCGTCTCAGCGATGGCTGGGATCTGTGTGTTGATGAATGATTGGTGTGCAGACTCTTTCAATTTTTGAAGTGCCCCTTCGGCCACATACATGCCTTGGCCGCGTTTTTTCTCTACCAAGCCTTCATCCACCAGTAACTGGTAGCTTTTCATGACAGTAAGGTGGTTGATCTTGAGATCGGCGGCAACCGCACGCACAGAGGGCAATGCTTGTAGCTCTAGCCAAACACCCTGAAGAATTTGGTCACTGATCTTGGCGGCAAGCTGCCTAAAGATCGGCTGGTCGTCTTTCCATTCGGTCATAATTAAAACTGCATGGTGATATACATGTGTATAACACTAACCTATTTATTCGAGTTGGCAAGGATTTTATGAAAGTGCATCGGGTATTTTTATGTTTAGATAAAGCACGTTTGGTGGGGAGGGCACTTGAAGCCTACATCCTTGTGGGCTTTCAAGCAGCGGTATGAGCGATGATTATTTGAATAGGGAATGGTTGCTGATCAAGATTTCTATTAGGCTGGGCCTATTGCTCCTTTGAGTCATTAGGCCGGCTATATAGGTAACCTTGATGTAAGTTGTAGCCTAACTGACACAAGATATATTGCTGCCTACGCGTCTCGACACCTTCATAAATCATTGTGATATTTGATAGGCGTCCAATCTCCGAGATATTGAGCAATACACCCTGATGATGCTCTCCTGACTCGATATCCTTAACAAAGCAACGATCCAGTTTTAGATAGGCCGGAGAGATAACATTGATGATTTCGATGTTGTTATTGCCCGTACCAAAGTCATCCAGAGCGATAGTGATACCAAGCTTTTTGATATCCTTAATGTTATCGATAACCTCACACCCATAGCCAATGTTCGAATATTCAGTAATCTCTACGACAAACTCATTCGCTTCCATCGCGGCTAAATGCTCTCTGAGCCTTGCGAAGTTCGACCCTACCAAAGCACTCGGACACACGTTGACACCATAGATCTCATGGCTGTTGTTTAACTTCGCTTTTCTGACTGTCTCGATGAGTAAAATAGTATGAAAGGTGAGTAAATTGGTGCGTCTCATGGTGTTGATGAAGCTTAAAACGCCAACGTTACGCACACGAGATAACAACTCGTAGTAGAGAACGCAGTTGTCTTCGGTGTTGATGATCGGCTCTTCTTCAAAGGAGATGTGTTTCCAACGAAACAGGTAGATCACGAAACCCAGAATATAGGAGCGATAAAGCAGGGTGGCGAGTATCAGAGAAAGCGCAATCCATAGTGCAACAATGTCGTCACTGTAGAAGGTGATGGTTGCACCCGTTGGTAGGGAGGTTTGATAGATAGATTTACTCTCTTCGCCAAGGTTTAAGATGTGGTAACCATTCTTCTAGATGGAAATCGAATCGACTAATAGAGGCAATAGTGAGTTCTTGTATCGAGCTTCGATAGATCGTTTAGATATTCGAGCAACCATCTCAATGTCGTGCTCGGTATCCATGAAGCGTGAATAGGCAAAGTCAGCACTATCGTAGAAGTCGTCTAATTGATTGAGCTCTATCATCTTAGAACGTGTTTTAGAGATATAGCAGGAGTCATAAGGTGTGGTCATGACGACAGAATCAAGGTTGAGCGAGTGCCTTAGCGAGTGCACAGCCCCGTGGCTATCGCAACCGTAGTCCATGACTTCTGCGGCAATGTGTTTGGTGTTCTCACTGTATTCATTCGCAATCTTCGTCGTATAAAGGATTTGGGAAAAGTAGACAACGAATAGGAAAAAGGAAGAGATGGTGAACACGGCTATCAGAGCCTTAATCAGCTCTCGATGATAGGTGTTGAACATCAGTTTCAACATCTCGAACTGGCTGGGCTTGAACTGGTTGATGTCGTACTTAGGTGCGATACGGTTGGTTGAGCTTTTATCGAGATCGATAAAGTAACCTACCTTATAAAGGTTAGAGATAAGTTCGCTATTATTATCTACCTTCGCTTTCTTACATAAGCTTCGATATTTCTTTCTTATAGAAGCAATAATATTTTTTAACGCGTATAAGCTAAACTCTTCGTCAAAGTGTAATTTAAAAGATTCTTCAACATCTCGTGCAGATTGAGGGTTTGATATTGACGAGTGTTCAATAAGGTATTTGAAAACAAAACTCTCTTTACTATTAAGAGTTTCCTCTGATATCTTATTACTGTCTCTTTTTATGTATATTTTTTCTTCATTGTAGATTAGTTGCAAGCTCTCATTATTGTTATTTATATTGAAAGAACAGTGCATAGCTTAACTCCTAAGCGATAGTTATTATATTTGTGTGATGGATATGTGATGGCTGGGATTTTCATTCAACACAAGAGTTCGATCTAAATAATATAACCAAAATGTCACCATTTTATCTCAAGATGTTGATACTAATCGCAGAATTTGGGCTTTAATGAAAGGTTATGGAGATGTTCACCCAAAAGTTGAATTTATAAATGAAAGCCAATGATTTACAAGGGGTAAGGGGGATTTATCCATTTGTTTTGGTATTTATCCATTTCACAGCTTCTACGCGGTAGGTTTAGCGACTGGATTTAGAGGTTTCTAATGTAGCTTCTGATGGTATTCATTCGGTTTATCGATGTGTGAGATTTATCAGAATTTTTCATGATAAAATTAAATTATGTCATTTTATGTGATATTAATATAATTTATGTGGCGTATTGTTTTGGTGATTTAATTAAAGTAATCAATGATAGAATTAATTATATTTGTTGAATGATTGACTTTAATTTATTCTGTTACGAAATTTAAATAATTAAACTTTAAGGTGGGATATTTAAAATAGGGAAAGGATGATTTTTATCATGATGTGTTGATTAAAGAATTTTAATGGAATTATTATTGACATATGTATCAAATATGTGTCTATGTAAATATTAATCGGCTAGTGATGAAAGTAAGATTGAATGAGGTTGGTGTTATACCATGAGCACTGCCTAAAGTATAAGCAGCAACAAGTTAGATCAATTAGTGTTATTTTTGAGCAAATGTTAGCGTAACCACATGATATTCAAAGATCTGTTGCGGTGGCTTTGTGTTAACTATGGAAGCGTGCAATCGTTGAGTATTTAACATGCACCATCAAGCACCACGATCTGTGGTTCTTTTTCTGGCTGATAAAGCACTTGACAAAAGTCTCCTTCTGGCGAATAGGTGTAGTTTTCGGTGTCGAAAGAGATGGCGGCTACTCTTTCTGCATTGCTGCCAGAGTCTACTTCTTTGTTGATGACATGAAGCTCTGTTGCGTCGATATTGAGCAGTCTTCTTAGTGAGTCAACATAGGCGATTGGGTAACCATGACAAACGTAGTAGGTCTCAATCTCCGTCTTTTCAACATAGTTGCACTCATCCTCAACGCCAGCAATCGCTGACTTCGCGTAGATCATATCGATACCCGTGCGAAGGTTACCAGCCACATCATGTATTTTACTCGTCCGAGCACTTCCTTGAACGTTTAAGAACTTGACCATAGCTGTCGCCGAAACGATCGCTAAAATTAATACAGAGATGATGAGTTCTAAAAGAGTGAAGCCGTTTTGTCTGTTCATGGTTACCGATTATTTGCTCTGCTAAAGGGACGGAATGAGGGTAATCTAAATACCCAAGTCATTACAGTTAGTGGGTATAATGGTTTGGTGTTTTATTGTGTGAATTTCTAAGTAATTTTCTTTATAAACAATAGCTTAATTATTTCCTCTTACTGTTAAACGCTATGTAAGCATACGTAAGCGTACACACCCACAGCAGCCGATTGTTTAGGAAGCATTCAAACGACTTAATTTATTGATAAATAAGTCTTTAATTGTAGGATTGTCGACCATTCAAAAACTGACTTTCGACTTCATTTGAGGGAATTGGTTTACTAAATAAAAATCCCTGAAGATACTGGTATCCACAATCGATTAAGAACGCTTTTTGCGTTTCGGTTTCGACACCTTCAGCAACCACTTTTAGCCCCAATTTTTCACAGATAGCATGGGTGGCTTGGACAATCGCTTTGCTCCCTTTGTGTGAACCGTGGACGAAGCTTTTATCGAGTTTCACGGTGCTAATCGGTAAGTCATGCAACATCGACAGTGACGAGTAGCCTGTGCCAAAGTCATCAAGGTGAAGCTCTACGCCCAATTTAGAAATATCGCTTAACGCTTGCCTGACTTCACCATGCTTGAAGATCATGGAAGATTCAGTGATCTCAAGGGCGATGCTTTGAGGTTGGATATTGTAGAAGTTCAACATTGCTAATAGCTGCTCGGCAAAGGTCGCGTGCATCTGAATACTCGAAATATTGATACTCATCATCAACTCACTATCAAACTCACGTTGCCATATCGATAGCTGTTTGAGTGCAGAGTTCAGAACCCATTTCCCGAGCGGTACAATCTGCCCGCTCCTCCGCTAAGCTAATAAACTCATCAGGGCCTATGTTACCTAGCTCTTTGTCTGACCATCGAAGCAAGGCTTCAAACCCTTTCACCTTGTCGCTGTTGGTGTTCATGATCGGTTGATAGTGAAGGTTGAGATCGTCGTTTTCTATGGCGCGTGCCAGTCGATGGCGGATCTCTACTTTGCGATGCAGGGTTTGTGCTAAGTCTGGGGTAAACGTTTGGAAGCGGTTTCGACCATTCGCTTTTGCAAGATGCATCGCCATACCCGCTTGCTTTAGCAATGTTTCTTGGTCAACCGCGTTATCAGGGAAATGCGCGGTACCTATGCTGCAACCGACAGATAAACTGCCGATGCCTCTGATATGGAAACTTCGGTTTAAGGCATCAATGATGCGAGAGCAAAGTAGTGGGATATTTTGATTTCGGCAGGTGTGGGCAATCACAATGAATTCGTCGCCACCAAATCGCCCTATCATGCATTTCTCATCAACCAACTGTTTAAGGCGTTCACCAACCTGTTTGAGTCGTTGATCTCCGACAGTGTGCCCATAAGTGTCATTAACTAATTTGAAGCCATCAAGGTCGACAAACATCAATTCAAACGGTGAGCGATAGGCAATGCTGGTTTCTAGAAGGTTGCTGATCCCACGGCGATTATAAAGCTCCGTTAAACAGTCGTGTTCTGCGTTGTATCTGGCTTTTATCAGCTTCTCTTTTTGCTTTGTTGTACAGGTTAGGTTTAGCAGCAGTTCGCTTTTATCAAAGAGCCACTTTCCTTGCACATCAAAATGGTGTGCTCTGAAGGAGGAAACCTTGATAAACCAAGGCGCACCGTTGTTGGTTCTCTATTCTGTAAACGTGCATGTACAAAAGTGATTACTATGTTTTGCGTACGGTAAAGTTAAGGCTCTGATTCCAATATTGATGATCTATGACCAGTATATATACTGCCTTCGCTTTTAATAAATACTGGTGATAGGAATGTCGAAAACCAAAGTGCTCATTGTTGAAGATGACCAAGAGATAGCTCGTCTAACGACGCTTTACCTCGAAGCTGAAGGTTACAATGTTAGCGTTGTTCATGAAGGGAACTTGGCACTTGAAGCGATCCGTAGTATTGAACCTGATTTAGTGCTGTTGGACTTGATGCTTCCAGGGATGAGCGGCGCGCAAATTTGCCGTCAAGCCCGTGAGTTTTACAATGGAATGATTTTAGTGCTAACGGCTTCCGCCGATGAAATGAGCGAGGTCAGCTTGTTTAAATTTGGTGCGGACGATTACGTTGCCAAACCGATTCGTGGCCATGCCTTGTTAGCGCGAATTGAAGCGTTATTGCGTCGAGCGACTCCCGTAAAAACTGCGCAAGAAACTACGGCTGAAAAACAGTGCGATATTGTAATCAACAGCTCTGCTCAAAGTGCCACGCTCTACGGCCAAAACCTCAAGCTTACTTCTGCTGAATTTGAAATCTTAAACCTTCTCGTTAATAACATCTGTCAGGTCGTGACTCGAGACCAGTGCTGTCAGTTATTTAGAGGGATAGATTACGCGTTCAACGACCGCTCGATTGATATGCGCGTGTCTGGGTTACGCCGAAAGCTGCGCATTCACGCAAAAGACAAACAGTTGATTCGTACGGTTCGCAACAAGGGGTACATGCTGGTTGCGTAAGTTCATTGCTACGAAGCTTCGCTCGGTTTCGATGTTTGCTCGCTTATACCTTGGGATTGTGACTGGTATGTCGGCAACGATATTTTTGTTCTTGAACCTTGGTGAGGGGTACATGCGACGCACCGAGATCGAAACCTTCCTCAATGATGGCATCTACTTTGCGGAGCAGTATGTTCGTCAACACAATCAAGAAAACTCACTCTATAAAGAGCTCGATAGAACAGGCTACCAACAATTTTATATATTCAATTTACGCCTGTTGGAGAATTGGTCGGGCGAGGCGCCTTGCCAACAATGTGAGTTATACACAACCTTAAACGGTGTGCCGATATATCTAAGTGATGACAACCTCTATTCGACCGTGTTTCAGCTACCAAACTCTAAATTCAGTTTTGGGTTCAGTGAGGTAGGGGACTTTTTCTCTCCTGACATTGAATGGTACGAAGACTCAGAACGACACTTTTTGTTAGGGCTGTTGTTGGCTGTGATTGTGGCGATTGGAGCAAGTGTTTACTTACCTGTGAGGCGTTTTCAAGAAAGAATAGAGTTGCTCGTCGAGAAGCAGAAACAGTTTGGTAAGGGCAAGCTTAGTACTCGATCTGACATGGACGACATCCATCCTGTTTCTGATTTGGCCAGCAGTTTTAACTTCATGGCTGAAGAGATCGAAAGCAAAGTAAAACAAAGTCATATTTTCGCTCAAGCTATCCCACACGAAGTACGAACTCCGCTAAGTCGTATTCAACTGGCGACCGATATCCTAAGAAGGGGAGCCCCCGATAATCATCAGGTTCTTTTCGATGACATTGATACCTACATTGAGGATATCAACGAGCTCACGTCAGAAATCATCATGCTGTCGAAGTTGAATGTCATGGATAACTCTTTCTTTGAGCTCGTTAAAGTGACCTCCGATCTTCGTGAGTATTGCCTAGACCGAATTCGTTACTCGAAACTAGACAATGCCACCTTTGAATCTAAGGTACAGCTAGAGTGCAAGATTAAGTGTGATTGCTCAATGGCACGCTTGGTGTTCGATAACGTTCTCAAGAATGCGGGTAATTACACACAAGACAAAGTGTGGATGACGCTGGATGAGAACTCAGAAAACTGGCTGGTGGTGATTGAAGACAATGGTTCTGGAATACCAGAGAATAGGCGTGATGAGGTATTCCTTCCGTTCTCTCGACTAGACTCAAGCAGAACGTCGACCAACGGTGGATTGGGGTTGGGCCTCGCGATTGCTCTATCGGCGGCTAAAAAACTTTCTTGGGATATCAAAATCGACGACAGCAACCATGGTGGTGCCAAGTTCAGTATCGTGATTCCTAAGATCGCATAAACTGTAGCTTTAAGAACTCTTCAGGCTCGTCAAATAACAAAGCCACGGACTAATACCGTGGCTTTTTCATATTCCGATTTACAAGCTAGTGACTTCTTAGTACTACTGCTTAGAGCTTAGAGCTTAGAGCTTAGAGCTTAGAGCTTAGAGCGATGAAGGCCATAAATAGCGTGGTCAATGATGCGACCATTCAAGTTTTCGTTACGCGTGATGATACCTTCTAACGTGAAATGTAAGCGCTCACAAACCTTGCGGCTGCTTTGGTTACCGGTTGCGGCTGATATCTCTACCTTTTCCATATCTAACTCATTGAAAGCAACATCAATCAGCTTCTGGACAACGCGCGTCACAATCCCCTTTCCTTGGTATGTCTCAGATAACCAATAACCTATGGTCACCTTTTGCTTATCATGATCAATGGTATTGAAACTGCAGTTACCGACGACCTTGTCTTGATACACGATTGCACAAGTCATGCTTTTCCCTTCGGCATAATCGTGTAGCGAGCGTTGGATGAAGATCCTAAAGTCTTGCTCGGTTTTACAATGTGGCGGCCACACGAGCCATTGACTTAGGTACTCATTCTGGCTTTGTGAGATTTCCGCGTAGTGAGAAGCGAAGCTCTCTTCAACCAATGCGATGGAGAGTTCGTTGTCGATAACCGTTTTAAACATGTCTTTCCTTTTCTTATGGCTGCTTATTTAAGCGAATCTTAGTCGGCAGGCTATAATGTCGCATGATTTTTAATATGCAACCATTTGTAGCACGGATTTTTCGTGATACGTTGGTTCTATCACGAAACTCATTAAACCTTACAATAGTTGTGTATATAATCATTAGCTATGCATTAGTATTAGCGGCCTAAATATATAAAAAATATAAAAATGCTAGGCTTAAATAATGAATCAACATTGCCAGGACGTGACCGTGGACTTAAGGAAGGCTCTATTCGGTATTGCTAAGGCGCTTGATAACGTCGGTTTCGAAAGTAAAAATCATGGACAGAGAGTGGGCTATATCGCGTATCGATGTGCTCTGAGTGTGGGGTGGGAAGAAGAGCAAGCGCAGCTCGCGTTTTCGTTAGGCTTGATTCACGACTGTGGTGTCTCGCAAATTGATGAACAGCTCAGTTTAACGTCTGGGTTTGTACCTGACTCAAGCTATCACCATTGTCAAAAGGGCTACCAAATCTTAAAAGAGTGCCCAGTTCTTTCTATATTTGCTAAGCCGGTTCTTTATCACCATACTCCGTGGTCTGAGCTAAGGGCTATTCATATCAGCGAGTTAGAAAGAGAACTAGCTGCCATCGTGATGCTTGCCGATAGAGTCGATTATCTATACGGCATAACCTCTTCTGATCGTTATGGAAACCTAACACCAGATGGCAAAGCGAGCATCATTGAACGTTTGACTGAACAAGCGGATGAGATGTTCGAAACCAACCTTGTGCAACACATGTGCGAGTTGGTTGATTTGGATGACTTCTGGTTTTCTATGGAGATTCCATACATCGAGAACATGAGGGATAACTTTGAACCTGTGCCATTTTTCTCCCAGCAAATTTCGCTGGATGAGACGGTGGCCTTTGCCGAGTTTATCGCCAATGTTGTTGATACCAAAAGTTCGTTTACCTTTAAGCACTCTTTAAAGGTTGGGCAGCTTTCAGAATACCTCGCCAAACAGCTGGGTTATTCCTACACCACTCAGCGCAAACTCTATCTGGCTGGGTTAGTCCATGATATCGGTAAACTGCAAACCCCTAATGACATTCTGCATAAGCCGGATTTACTCACTGAAGAAGAGTATTGCTGTATTAAACGCCATGCAACGGACACTCGATTCGCATTGCAGGAGTTGTTCAGTTCACCTCAGGTTTGTCAGTGGGCATCTAATCACCATGAAAGGTTAGATGGTTCGGGTTACCCAATGGGAAAAACGGCGGAAGAGTTGGATCAACCCAGTCGAATTGTTGCTGTGGTGGATGTGTTTCAAGCGCTAACTCAGTCTCGACCTTATCGTGGAGGCATGACGTTAGAAGAGACTCTCGCTATTTTGAGGGACCACGTTGATAACTTTAAGTTGGATCGAGAAGTGTTTGAGTGCCTTAATAAACACGCGCAATATTGCTTTGAATTATCGACAGACAAACGAATGTACGCGTTTTAACGCCACTGAATGCTTTCGAGGTGTGACGCCTAAACTCATACTCGGTCGAAATGACTAAACACCAGAAACAGAAAAGCGATAGCCGAGGCTATCGCTTTTTTTAATGGGGGCTTATCAGGATTTTTAGATCGAGATTAGTATCGCTTTAAGATCTCGATGATCGCTTGCTCAGTTTCCGCTGCGATGATGGCATCAATGTCATTATCATTTTGGAACAACTCTGATAGCGCCATAATCGTGTGGATGTGGCTGTCTGAGTCCATTGCCGCCAGAGTAATTGAAAGATAAACGTCACCGTTGTCTTCCGACTCTAAATCAACACCCTTCTTGAATACTGTCACTTGCAGTGATGCTTCGTTCACACCATCCTCAGGACGAGCATGAGGCATCGCAATTTTTGGTGCTAGAACATAGTACGCGCCGATGTCCTTGTGCTTTTGCTTGATAGCTTGAACATAATCTGTTCATTTCATAACGTTCCGTTACAAACCCTTGTTATTGACTGATGACTCAATAAATTTAACCCGATGTGTGAGCGAATTTATATAAATAACAATTATGTAAAATATTGATTTTATGAATGTTTACTCATTAAGTCGATTTTTGTTAGAACAGCCTATTCAAAACAATAAGATAGGTAAATCTATGAAAAAACTCGTCAGTTTACTGCTCGCTGCAGTATCGTTAGGGCTTTCTGGTTGTGCAACGGTATTAACAGCAGAACAAAGTGCGCCTCAACTCAATGAAGTTCCACAGGAAAAAGCGTTGACCGTCGCTGTAATCGATAAGAGACCATACGTTCTCGATCATGATAAAGAGCCAAAATTTGAGGGAATTATTCGCAGTTCGTTAGGTATTCCTTATACCTACAACACGGCGACACAGCAGCCAATGTCTCAATTTTTGACTGACAGATTGGTCGCAGGCTTGAAAAAACAGCAAGTAGCTGTTGAGTCGGTTGAGACGACGCCTGAAGAGGATATCACCAAGGTTGCTGAGCAGATGAAAGCATTCGACAACAAATCGATGATGTTTGTCTTGAATGAGTGGAAGTATGACTTCCACGCATTTACGGATAACTCTTGGTACAACGTTAATGTGATTATCTATGATGAAGCTGGTAATAAGCTACTCAGCAAAAATTTCCAAGGCGAGAATGATGTACCTGATGGTGGTGCAATCATCAATGAGATGCAACTGATCTACAAACAGCGTTTTGAAGAGATATTCCGAGATGCTGAAGTGAAAAGTGCCCTGCTAAACTAGTTATTCCCACTTTGATCTCATATTTTGAAAAAGCCACACTCTGTGGCTTTTTGTTTTAATGATGGTTTTTTTTGCATTATTTCTTGCTGGGAAAATGAATTATTGCGAGAAGTAGTTCGATTTGTACGCTTTATGACCGCGCGATCGTTTGCGTTAAAAAATGTGATGAAAGTCTCACTTAACTGTTTATACTTCTCTTCCGGTTTTAAGCCGGTGCTTAGCCAATACAAGCCGTCACATGGATATGTGAATGACCCCACGGACCGGACCAGCTACGTTCCACTGCTTGTATAAGGTGATTTTTTACATGAACAACTCGTTGTTACATTCGCTAACCCTGTTAGCTCCTTCATCGCGTAGCGTTTTGCTTGCGGTTCTTTGTCCTGTTCCTTTGATGTCATTTGCTTGGCTCATGTTCACTCTTTAAGGATTACTAGGACACATTATGAATATTCTATTTGGTTTTGTCGGTGTTCTTGCACTGATTGCTTGCGCGTACCTGTTATCTGAAAGTCGTTCTTCAATTAACTGGAAAACGGTCTCTCGTGCACTATTACTTCAAATCGGTTTTGCAGCCTTAGTATTGTATTTCCCTTGGGGACAACTGGCGTTAACAAGCCTAAGCAATGGCGTTTCGAGTTTGCTTGGTTTTGCAGACGTTGGTATCGCATTCCTTTTCGGTGACCTTGCTACTGAAGGCTTCATTTTCGCGGTTCGCGTACTTCCAATCATTATTTTCTTCAGTGCTTTGATCTCTGCGCTCTATTATTTAGGCGTTATGCAGAAAGTGATTCAAATCTTGGGCGGAGCGGTGCAAAAACTGCTGGGTACAAGTAAAGCTGAATCTCTGGTTGCTACAGGTAATATCTTCCTTTCTCAGGGTGAGTCTCCTCTTCTTATTCGTCCCTTTTTAAAGTCTATGACTCGTTCGGAACTGTTTGCTGTAATGGCAGGTGGTATGGCGTCGGTAGCGGGTAGTGTACTTGGTGGTTATGCTGGCCTTGGTGTTGAGCTTAAATACCTTATCGCTGCAAGCTTTATGGCGGCTCCGGGCAGTCTGTTAATGGCGAAGATCATTGTTCCTGAGCGCAGCACACCAAGTGATTACGACCACATTGAGCTAGATAAAGCTGACCAAAGCAACGTGATTGATGCATTGGCAAGCGGCGCGATGAACGGTATGAAGGTTGCGGTAGCGGTTGGTACTATGTTGGTTGCATTCGTGAGTGTGATTGCGATGGTCAACACTGGCCTAGAAAGCCTAGGTGAAACGTTCGGTTTTGCGGGTATTACGCTACAAGCTATCTTTGGTTACCTGTTCTCGCCTCTTGCATGGCTGATCGGTATCCCAAGTGACGAAGTATTGATGGCGGGTTCTTACATCGGTCAGAAGATCGTTATGAACGAGTTTGTTGCTTTCATCGACTTCGTTGAGAACAAAGCTCTGTTATCTGAACACAGCCAAGTGATCGTGACTTTTGCTCTATGTGGCTTTGCTAACATTGGTTCTATCGCGATTCAGTTAGGTTCAATCGGTGTTATGGCACCAGAGCGCCGTGCTGAAGTTGCAAACTTAGGTTTGAAAGCTGTAGCTGCTGGTACGCTAGCAAACCTAATGAGTGCATGCTTAGCGGGTATTTTCATCCTGCTTTAAGCTATATTCAGTTAAAGCGGACACTTTACTTACGGAGTTAACGTAAGGAGGGTGTCCGCTTTTTTGTGCCTGTTAATCAGGCGAAATCAGGTTTTGGCCGTCGACTGTGATTTGTCTATCGTGAGTAAAAGCTCACTCGGAAGAGTAATAGAGCCAGTTCCTTTTATCCGATATACTTGAATATCATCAGGTTGCGATTAATAACATTCGGCTTCGATTAAGAACATTCGATTTCGATTGAGAATATTCGGTTCCGACTAAGCATATCCGCTTTCGATTAGGAACAATGGCAACCAAGCTAAATTAATCAAGGGTCTCTCCATGAACATTCGCGTTCTCATCGGTCTTATTGTTACCTTCATTGGCTTGTTTGCGATGGTTTACCTAATTGCTGGCGGCGCTCAGTTTCCTATCTACCAGTGGCCAAAAGAGGCTTATCTCGGTTTGGTGTTCAGCGTGGTGTGGGGGGCTGGTGTCGCAGCGTCTGTAGCGTATTTCTTCTCGGCATTGGTGTTTGTTACTGTCGCCGTGGTTTGCTATGCGATCGGTTATAAAATCGGTGGGCTCTTTTCTTCAAGTTCTAAAGCTTAATCTTATCAAGGTGTGCTGATGTTCATTGAAGTAGGGCTGATTTGAATGCACTGGCTCGATCGTTGGAAGGTGTATCGCTATCATCGGAAACAAACTAACCGCTCGAATGGCGACAAGGCTAAAGCTTTAGGTTGGACTAGCGAAGAGAGTCAATTGTGTCGCTTTGAAGTAATCGCTCGTGCGGCGGACTTCGAAAAGAAGAGTGTTTTAGATTTGGGTTGCGGCTATGGCGAGCTGTTTGAACTGCTCGACAGCATCTATCGTATTCAATCTTATACCGGCGTTGACCAACACGCAGGCTTTCTTAAGAAGGCGAAGCAAAACTACACAGAAGATCGTTGTCAGTTTTTGGCGGGTGATATGAGCAAAATGAACCTTGAGGCGCACGACATTGTCATCGCTAGTGGTTCACTGAACTACATCTCTCGTGATTCTGATTATCTGACAAACATGATTACTCGCATGTATGAACTGGCGAATCAGACGGTGATTTTTAATCTTCTCAACTCAAGCCAGTATCCTTCGCGTAATACCTTGATGAGTTATCACCCTCAAGGTGTCTATCGTTTCTGTAAAACGCTCTGCGATGATGTCTCTTTAACGGAGGGCTACGCAGAAGGGGATTTTACGATAGTGATGAACAAAGCCGTGTCAGGAGCTTGATGTCGTCTTTGTTTTTATCTTTACGCAGGTTTTGATATTAACAACTTTTGATACGAGTACTGACGTAGTAAACAGCAAAAAGCCGCAGCCTTGAAAGGTATGCGGCTTTTTGGGTTCTATGACCAACCTAGGCTAGGTATGCTGCTAGTTCTTCGGTGGTTGGTTTTTAATAAGTCCGTAAGGGATGTCAGTAAATACCTTAGGGTTGCCTTCATAGGTCGGCGCTTCATTCACTTGCTGCCAATCGAGTAGCATGATTGCTAGCACATTGCGGTGTTCACCGTACTCAAGATCAAAATCACCAGTGATAGAAGGGATCATGCCTTGTTTCTCATCGATAGAAGCTTGAATCGCGAGTCGAGTTTTCTCTAGAACTGGGTCATCTTCTAAACCTGCCAGTAAGAAGGTCAATCCAACCTCAGCAATCACATCTTCTTTCGCACGCAACAGAATCGTATCGATGTTTTCTCTGAAGTAATCGTAGATCCATTGATGATCTTGCTCGCTCACTTGATGCTGATAGTACTCGGAATCGCCAAAGATGACGTGTGTCATGCCGTAGAGTTTGTTGCCAAATTGCTGACTTGAAAGCTTCTTATCTTCATCGTCTGGGTACGCTTTTTTGAAGGTTTCGACAAACTCATCAACGACATCTTGTTCACCCAGTTGGCGCAGCCAGTAGACTTGATTGGCGAGTTGAGCCGCCCACGCTTTCACCATGTCTTCATTGGTCACGTATCGTGAGAAGTCATAGCGACGAATGATTTCGCGTAGCTTGGCATCGTTCTTGTGTTCTAAACCGTATTCGTTAGCACGAGCCATAGAGCCTAGAAGGTCAACACCAAGGTAAAGGTATTCAGGCATGTGCTTGGTGATGTTGTAGCGTCGAATACTGCGCTCATCGTTATCACCAATATAAGATGCAACTCGCTTCTCTGAGTAGAGTGCGATTTGTTCCATGGTTTGAACGTCATTCGACAGGGTGCTGAGCTTGCTTGCCACTCGAGCCATGTCGCTCCACACCGCCGCTGAATACTTATCGTCTAATGTTTGACGATACATGCGCAGCCCGTAGTGACCTTCTTTGAATGCAGGCAGGGTGTAAAGCTGGCTTTCGTAGGTGGTGCGAATTAGGTCTGCAGATTGCTTGAAAGATTGTTCTTGAGAATTGAGCAAATCTGCTTGGGATTGAACGTTCACTGCGGTTGGCGCTTGAACGTTTTCTTGTGCGTGAACGGCAACCGAGGCTGATAGCAATGTACACAGTGTGATAGTTTTTAACTTCATGTCGTGAGGTACCAAGCTGATTATTAGTCTATGTAAAATAACATTGATGAATCCTTTAATGTAAGCGTTGAGTCAATACAATGTAAGCTTTATAAGGTTCACTAACCCTTTTTGATTAAACCATTCGTTTAGTAAAGAAGTTTGAAGTGATGGATCACTCAATATTTGATAGATAGTCGACGTCAGTATGGATTTTTAATGACTTAGCGGCATACTGGGGCAATAAGCCAGAAATGAGCCGTTATAAGGCAGTATATAGAACAATAGTGTTAGAGGTTCGTAAATGCCAAGTGGTTCTAGCAAGCAGTGGTCTGCCAGAGTAGTATCTTTTCTTTTTTTCCTTGCGATAGTAAGCGCAATTGAGTTCTTTCATGCCAAGCAATTAACTTTTCTTAAAAACGAATCGTATTCAGAGGCAAAAAAGCAACTATCCATTATTCGTTCTCGGATTGAAGCCGCGATCGTGTCAGATATGTATATCCTCAATAATTTCTCGACCTTAGTGACCATCAACCCCGATGGTGAGGTGAAAAATTGGGATAAGATTGCTGAGAATATCATTCAAGATGGCTTCCATATTCGACTTATCGGACTCGCCAAAGACGACATTCTAAACTTTGTTTACCCGATGGAAGGTAATGAGCAGATTCTCGGTATTAATTATCGTGATCACCCAAATCAATGGGAGTCTGTTGAGATAGCCCGTAATCTTGGCAACACCTTTATTGCCGGTCCTTTTGAGCTGTTTCAAGGTGGACAAGCCCTCATTGCACGCACTCCGATCTTCCGAGACCCGCCTTTCAATCAAGATTATTGGGGTGTCTCCAGTGCTGTTATCGGTTTAGATGAGCTGTTTGAAGATGTTGGAATCGGCAAGATAGAGAACAAGTATGAATTAGCAATTCGTGGTGCAAACAGTTCAGGGAAAGATGGCGCTGTCTTTTATGGCACTCAGGATGTGTTCGATAATGCGTTCGCCACTGAACAGGTGAGTTTCCCATACGGGGGTTGGTACCTTGCTCTCTCCGGTAACGAACATGTATTGATGGATGAGCCTTGGTATCGAATCCAAGCGGTAAGGCTGGTAGGCTACTCCATTATATTAGTGTTGGCGTTTGCCTTCTTTACTATTTATCGTCTGTACCGGATTGCAGATAGCCGCTCTATGCATGATGAGCTAACGATGTTACCGAATCGTCGATACTTCATGTATAGCCTCAAACAGGCCTTCAAAACCACTCAAAAACAGAGAGCGAGAACCTTTGCCGTTGTAAATATCGACCTCGATGGGTTTAAAGCAATCAACGACACTTATGGTCACGCGGCAGGCGATCAGGTATTGATTGAGTGTGCTAACCGCATAAGAAGTGAGCTGCGTGTTTCAGATATCGTTGCAAGGATAGGCGGTGATGAGTTCTTGGTCTTGTTGCCACGCATCATCGATGATCAACACGTATCTTCAATCGTGACTAAACTACGAAAGGCGATATGCTCGGCGCCAGTTGTGTACGAAGCGCACTCTATTTATCTCAGAATCAGTGTGGGTTGGGTTATTCACAATAGTAACTACAATGATGTCGATGCGCTCTTGAAAGCCGCTGATGAAAAAATGTACGAACAGAAGCGACAAGTTATCTAGGTTGAATTTTAGCTGCGATTAGAATTTAGTTGCTGAATGGGGGGAAAAGCCTCAGAATACCGCGCTTTGCTCCGTATCAATGTATTTGATGAGCAAAAGCTGAAGCAACGCACTTTTTAACGTGTTGCTCATACTAAATGTTATTCAACTGAGAAAATAATCTATGAGTTTTACCTCCCTTGGCCTTTCTGAACCGATCCTTAAAGCTATTGAAGCACAAGGTTACGATAAGCCATCACCAATACAAGAGAAAGCCGTGCCAGCTGTCCTAACGGGCAAAGATGTTATGGCCGCTGCTCAAACAGGTACAGGTAAAACTGCAGGCTTCACGCTACCTATTCTTGAAATGTTATCGAAAGGTACTCGCGTACGTCAGAACCAAGTTCGTGCGCTCGTGCTAACGCCAACTCGTGAGCTTGCTGCGCAAGTGAATGGCAGCGTAGTGAAGTACGGTATTAACTTACCGCTGACTTCGACGGTAGTGTTTGGTGGTGTGAAGATTAACCCTCAGATGCAAAAACTGCGTAAAGGTAGTGACGTGTTGGTGGCAACACCTGGTCGTCTACTTGACCTATACAACCAAAATGCAGTGCGTTTTGACCAACTAGAAATCCTAGTGCTAGATGAAGCGGACCGCATGCTAGACATGGGTTTCATCCGCGATATTCGTAAGATCTTAGCTTTCTTGCCTAAGAAGCGTCAGAACCTACTGTTCTCAGCGACGTTCTCTGATGATATCCGCAGCTTAGCGAAAGGCTTAGTGAACAATCCTGTTGAGATTTCAGTAAGCCCTGCAAACTCGACGGCAAAAACGGTTGAGCAAAGCATCTACCCAGTAGACAAAAAGAAAAAGAGCGCAATGCTAGCGAAGCTAATCAAAGATAACGATTGGCAACAAGTGTTGGTGTTCAGCAAGACGAAACACGGTGCGAACAAGCTTGCTCGCTTCCTTGAAGAGCAAGACATCACTGCTGCACCTATCCATGGTAACAAGAGCCAAGGTGCACGTACTAAAGCCTTAGAGAACTTCAAAACAGGTAAGGTACGAGTACTTGTTGCAACTGATATCGCCGCTCGTGGTATCGATATCCCGCAACTGCCTCAAGTAGTTAACTTCGATCTTCCTCATGTATCAGAAGACTATGTACACCGTATCGGTCGTACTGGCCGTGCAGGTGAAGTAGGTAAAGCGATTTCATTGGTTTGTGCTGATGAAGTGGGTGAGCTGTTCGGTATTGAACGCCTGATTCAACAAGTGCTAGAGCGTCGTGAACTGGAAGGTTTCTCTCCAGTAAATAAGTTACCTGAGTCTCGCTTGGATTCACGTCCAATCAAGCCTAAGAAACCGAAGAAAGCAAAACAGCCACGTGAACATGCTGATGGTCAACGCTCTGGTGATAACGCTCGCGGGCACAAGCCAGCAGGTAAGAACAAGCGTCATGTAGCTGGTAATGGTTCGGCTCCAAAGCGTAAGCCGACATCTGGTAAGAAACCTGCTGAAAACAACTCAGCTGCGACAACTGAAGATAAATCAGTAAGAAACAACGGCAGCAACTTTAAACGCGGTAGTGCGGGCAATAAACCTGCTGCAAATAACGCAGGTGCTCAGAACACTCTGAGCAAACCAAGCGGTGCGGGTAAATCTAACGGTACTGGTAAGCCAAACAACGCGGGTAAACCTGCAGGCAAACCTAAGAAGTCTGGTTACGGCGGTAGCTACGGCCCAAGCAAGTCGTCAAATAAGCCGACAAACAACAAACCTTCGACAAACAAACCGTCTCGAAGCCGTTCTAAGCCAGCTCCTCAGAAGTAATCTTTTCTGAGATATTGAAAGAGCAACGAACATGAGTCGCTTTATAAAAAGGCGTCTCGTGGGTTAAGTTCTTTCTGTCATTGAAATCGAATAAGCGCGAATATTGAATCTCAATGTTCGCGTTTTTTTATGGGCGCTGTTTGGGGTATTGTTGATGTTGAGTAGCCGTTTATGTTGAGTAACCTAGGGGAGGTTTATTGCTGTTTAAAGTGATTGAATCTAAGGGAAATATGACATTTTTGGGAAGGGTAATGAATCTTTAATTATTCATTAATAATAACATAATCACTAGCGTTTTTGTTGAATTTTGCAATTTGCAATTCCAGTTTGCAAAACAAACAAGGATATCCGGCCGATACGTGTCCAGATGCGTAGTAAATACGTGTTTTAAAAGTTGGCACGCATGCTGCATTAGTAATGGTGACCCTTCTTAAGCCGAGGGTCACCTAGCCAACTGACGTTGTTAGTGAACCTTTTTTGTTCACACAAAATATATGACCAATCACCCTTATTGTGATTGGTTTTTTTTTGCCTGAAATTTAGGTTCTATTTTTTGTTATTACTTTTTTACTCACCACACTTAGAGTAACAGCTTGGTTGGCGTGGGCATTCTCCACCTCTGGAGCAGATAAGCCTCGCCTCTGTCTCAATCCCACGTTCAATCCAATTTATATTTAGAATCTTGGCTATTGTCGTGAGATCTTTTTTGATGTTACGCGGAATTGCCACAGAGCCACCATTGTTAACGCATGACGCTTTAAGCTGCTCTGCTATGTCTCTTGAATTACCGCCTTGAGCATCAATTGCAGGGTTGAGATCTATACCAGCACACAACACACGATTGTTACCCGCAGGATCAGTCATATTGATGGATTCACAGCAGTAGATTCTTGGCTCATCACCCACGTTCAAAATGGAGATTTGAGCCGAGCTTCCCGCTCGAGGTTCTGATAATCGACGGAACACAGCCCAATGTTGACATGGGTCAGCGACCGTTCTCATATTTCCCCAAGGTAGCGGAATCCCGTTCCCGCGATATACCGCCTTGAGTTTCCCCGGCCCATAAGCATCAAAGTAGTGCCAGTGAGGGTAGGGCGATACTACAGTCATTCGACGCATCGCAACAGAGGGGGAAACCCCTGCTCTTTTGTGAACGTCGATTTCGTAACCAGTGCGGTCAAGTAGCTGCCTAAACGGGACTTTCGGGCACAAAAGTGCGCCAGCAAAGAAGCTGGATTCAAAGTCTCGCCATGCTTGAAGAATATCTTGGGAGTTGAGCTGTGAAGAGCCTGATACCTGGTTGTCGTCCCACGTGTTGTTGTTACCGACCGACAACACACTCTTTAGGCCTTCTTTGCTGTGCAGAATGCAATGACCGATATAAACCGAAAGGTCGTATTTCAGACGAGTTGGATACTCTTTAAGAATCTCGTTTAAGAAGATAGTACCGGGAGGCTCAAAGAAGGAGGTCACTAACTGCTTAGCGTTAATTCCGAGCTCATCGACGACGTCTTGCGGCGTGCGCGTCACCCAGCGGATGTTGATTCCTAGGCTTCTAGCGATGTCTATCAGGTCTTCTACGCTGAGGTTAAGACGTTTTAAGCCTACTTCTTCCGCAGCGCGCTCAAGGTCAGGGAAGTGGTTCTGGTTGCTCTCTTGGTGTGCTCGAATCAAGAGGTGCGCAAACTGGCGGCCTGAAATGCCCGTTTGTGACAGCATCTCAGGAATCGCAATTTGCAGGATGTCGTTTGAGAATAGGAAGCTCGGCTCGAGCGCCATGCCACTTATCCCACCACGATTCCCCTTATCAGGAGCAATGGCTTGTTGTTCAGATTCGTCGTCGAGGAACCACGTCGGATTCTTCTGAAAGACCTGTGCAATCACTTCCAGCATATCGATGCTCGGAACCCGCTTTCCACGTTCAATCATTGAAAGGTAAGAAACGGAAGGGGCACATTCTGGGTCGATTCTAATACAACGCGCAGACAGGTCTTCCATCGTTAAATGGTTACGTTTTCTTAGGTTACGTATCTTCGTACCTAGGAAATGTGACTGACGAACTAAACTTTTTGACAAGGGCATATTTGTAAAATTCACATTGTAAAATTTTTGTTGTGAAATTGTATGTAAAAAAGCGCTAATCTACAAACTAAGCAATTCACAAAATGACAAATAAATTAAACGTTAGTTTGGAATAATTGCTCTAGGACACATTTTTGCTGTAGAAATCGGTGGTTATCACCGGACTGGTCAAGAGGGAAAGACTATGAATATGCTTACATTCGATAAAACAGAAATCCAAAAACAATCAAAGCCATTTATCGCTGAAGCTGTCTTTGCCGTGGAGACAATCAGTGCTAATCAGCAAACTGAAAAGCAAGTGAAAGCAAAGCAGCTGCTTGATCGACTATTCCCACTAGAGAATGGCTCACACCAAGACGTAACCAGCTACGTAGTCGATTACCGTCATATTATGGCTTACTTTAAAGATGGTCAGCACAGTGGTCTGAAGCACCCTAAGCAGTTTGTCGCTTACATGGGTGAGAAGAACGACCCAGACTCTATCTTGTTCCGAGATGGCAGTGGCAGCCACCTAGAGGTGATGTTTGGTTGCCACAAAGGGACAGGTTGTATTGAGCTAGTAGAAATTGATGATATTCAGTTGGAATCATGCACCACGTTTGGCCAATCACCAATGGAAGCAACAACCACAATGCGTGAAGAGACCATTGCAGCGATGCGCCACTGGATCAGTTTGATTCAAGGTGACGCAAAGGGTAAACCAAAGGCATGCAGTGAAGATAAAGAGTTCAGAGCAAAGAGTGGTGAAGACTACTGCTTGAATTATTGCTTCCAGATCTAACGGTGAATCCTAGTTAGCTAAAGTAATTTATACAACTAAAGAAAAAAAGCCCCGAAGATAATGAACTTTGGGGCTTTCTAGTCTCAATACGAGCCGACTAATATGTCGATAAGAGCATTGTTGGTGTGTTTTACAAAGGCATGACTCGGTTACGGCCAAGTGATTTCGCTTCATAAAGTAGCTTATCAGCACGTTCAATCAGCGATTGAGCTGATTCGCCGGGTTCAAGTTCAGCGACACCAAACGATGCAGTGATACTGCCGACTTGTTGACCACTGCGGCGATCTTTAATCGACAGCTTTTCTAGAGAGCGACGATTGGTATCAGCGAGTTGACGAGCAATACGCAAAGACTTGTTAGGCACAATCAGCGCGAACTCTTCACCACCAAATCGATAGGCAGAAATACCTTCACGGCAACTTAACTTCAGCTTGCGAGCGATCGCTTTAAGCACCATATCGCCAAACAAGTGGCCATAGGTGTCGTTGAAATTTTTAAAGTGGTCGATATCGAGAAGAATCAGACACAAAGATTGTTGTGCTTCACACAGGGTTTCTATGTCACGGTCGAAAGAGCGACGGTTATAGAGTGTGGTTGTACTATCGAAAAGCGCATCTTTCTGAACTTCTACTAACTGGGTTTTTAGCTTGGTGATCTCTGAGGTTGCAGAGTTTAGCTGAGAGTTTAAAAACTGAGTAGAGTGACGAATATGACGGGATTCAGACACCAGCTGTCGAACTAAGGACATGACTTCATCAATAGATAGGCTTTCATTATCAACACGAGCCAAGTCCTCGAAGCTTTTATCGATCATGTCAGAAAAAGCGGAGGTGTCGGTCAGGGTGTCATTCATTGAATTGGAAACTTCAGAAACTAACAGTTCCAAATTAGCGCGAAGGTCATTGATATTGGTTTCGGATTTGCTGGCAACATAATTGTTGTATAGCTGCTCACCAACGGCAGGAGGACAAATACCGTAGTGTTCTAAAACACCATCCATGTCTTGAGTCAGCTGGGGAATAGCGTTATCGACATAGGTGTACCAAAGTGCGTAATTTGCAGGTGTCGTTGACACCCTGTTCTTCATCATAAGAGGCACCGCTTTTTTTAGATTTGCGGTGGATTTCTGAAATTCGTCTTTGTTCATTATTTTTACTGCAGATACCAAAACAACTAAGCCACTTGCGAACAAGGTTAGCGGATTTCGAAGGTCTTTGCTTTAAAAATTATATGATTAGTGGATGAGGGTTGGATAAATAACTCATTTTTATTATGAATATCGATTGCGTATTCATAAGCGTAATCTAATGGATTGTTCTTTAACCATATTTGGGCTTATCAAACTTTCGGTGTAGCGTGAGTTAGTATCAAAAGATTACTGAGAATTAAGTGTTGTCTAGGGAAGTGCATACAAAAAGTGACGTAAATTGATCGTTGAGCTTTAATTGAGAAAGTCTAGGTTGAGGACGCTTGGCTGGTGATTTGCATTTGTTCAGAGTTTACGGGGGAAAGCCTGTATCGAGAGGGGAAATGTTTATAAGCAGGCATAAAAAAGCGCCGATAAAAATCAGCGCTTTAAAATTCGTTTTAGCTATAAGAGCTAATTATTGAGCAACAACGTTTGCTGCTTGTAGGCCTTTTTGACCATTTTCAACTTCGAAAGAAACCTTTTGGCCTTCTTTCAGAGTTTTGAAGCCTTCAGAAACGATTGCACGGAAGTGTACGAATACGTCAGCGCCGCCGTTGTCTTGAGAAATGAAACCGAAACCTTTCTCTTCGTTAAACCATTTTACAGTGCCAGTATTTGTGTTAGACATAATTTGTCCCTTATTCATAAATTTTCTAAGTTGTTGATTGCATTTAATGCAATGCGCTGATAATTGAATTATTTAATATTGCTAAGAAATAAGGAAAAACTACTTACAAAAACGGGTAACGATTTTACATGTCAATTTTTTACTATTCATCTAACTTAAATAACTCCGGCTAACAGAGCGAGAGCATGTTAACACAGTCTTTTGAGATGTACACGCATTGCTTAAGAAATTTGTGCTTTTTTTGTCATACCGTGCGAATGTACAAGATTTACACTGATTTAGTGATAGTTTTGTCGCTTCGTCCAACACAACAAAAGGAAGCATCTCAGCTTCCTTTTGATCATTAGTATAGACGATATTAACGCTTAAAGTTGATATCTTCAGTTTGATCTAAATTTATTTTTGTTTTCGCTGGTTGAGTCTCTGCAATCACCTTACCGTGGCGTATTGAGTACTTCACTGGTACTTGGCGGCGTACTGCATCAAAGCCATTGTCAGCAGGAAGAATCAGCAAGCTACCTGGCTTACCTTCTTCGATACCGAAGTTGTCTTGAATGTTCAATGTGCGAGCAGAGTTCTTGCTGATCAAATCAAGTGAGTTGTTGATTTGGTCGTAGCCCATAACCTGTGTTACATGCAGTCCCATGTGCAGAACTTGAAGCATGTTCGCTGTGCCCAGTGGGTACCATGGGTCAAACACATCATCGTGGCCAAAACAAACGTTGATGTCTGCTGCTAGCATCTCTTTAACGCGCGTTACACCGCGGCGTTTCGGGTAATCGTCGAAACGGCCCTGTAAGTGAATGTTCACTAGCGGGTTTGCCACGAAGTTGATACCTGACATCTTCAATAGACGGAACAGGCGAGATGTGTAAGCACTGTTGTACGAACCCATTGCAGTGGTGTGGCTAGCAGTTACTTTCTCGCCCATTTCAAACTTATGAGCAAGGGCTGCTAATGTTTCCACAAAGCGAGACTGTTCGTCGTCGATTTCATCACAGTGAACGTCGATCAGACAGTCGTACTTGCGTGCAAGCTCGAACACATAATGCAAAGATTCAACCCCGTATTCACGAGTGAATTCGAAGTGAGGGATAGCACCGATAACGTCAGCGCCGATCTTCACTGCTTCTTCAAGCAACTCTTTGCCGTTAGGGTATGAAAGAATACCTTCTTGAGGGAATGCAACGATCTGGATGTCGACCCACTCTTTCATCTCTTCACGAACTTCAACCATCGCTCTTAACGCAACGAGTGTTGGGTCAGACACATCAACGTGTGTACGAACGTGTTGAACACCGTTAGCTATCTGCCATTTCAGTGTTTGCTTGGCACGAGACTTTACGTCTTCGATTGATAGCAGTTCTTTGCGCTCAGCCCAACGCTCAATACCTTCAAACAAAGTGCCAGAGATGTTCCAGTTAGGCTCACCAGCAGTTTGAGTAGTATCTAGGTGGATGTGCGGTTCACAGAAAGGAGTAACTGCAATGCCACCTTCAGCATCAAGGATGTCGCCTTGATGATTGATTTGCGCGCCATTATCGAGAATGCGAGAAAATTGACCATTTTCAATCAGAATCTGTTTCAAGCCTTCTTGGTCTTGAAGTTTCGCGTTCTTGATTAATAAGGTTGTCATAGTGTGTCCTTAAGCGGCCTGAGATTTCAGAGCTTTTTTGTTCAATAGAGGATTAAGCACGAGGTAACTGATTGCACCACCTAACACTGCGTTCAAAGGAACAACGCCAGGTAGGAAGTGACCAGCGGCTACGCCTGTTGCTACCGCGATAATGCCAGCCCAGTTAACGGTTTGGAACTCTGCATTTGCAAAATCTTTGTAACGTTTACGGTTCGCGAAGAAGTCGGCGATGATTACGCCACCAATTGGTGGAATCGCCAGCGAAAGGAAGGTTAACCAACCAACGAAGTTGTTGTATAACCAAAGTGCGAAAATCGTACCGATAATGCCGTTAATGATTGACATTGTAGTACTTGAGCGACCAGTGATGTTAGATAAACCCAAACCGGATGCATAAAGTGCATTTTCATTGGTTGTCCAGATATTCAAGCCAAGCACGATGATGGCTGGAAGCAGCAGACCTTGCGCGACCATCACATCTGAAATATCAGCCTGACCGGTTGCTGCTGCTCCTGCTGCGCCGAAGATAAACATCAGCGAGTTACCGATGAAGAACGCAACCATAGTAATTAATACTGCGCTTGCTGGCTTTTTACCAAAGCGAACGAAATCGGCCGTTAACGTACCCGCACTTACGAACGAACCTACAACCATTGCAAGAGCCATTGAAAAGTCCATTGGCGTCTCTGGTTTAATAAGTTGCAATTGCTCTAGTCCACCAACACTGTCTACCGCAGTCAGTACTGAGTAACCACCCAGAATCGCAATCGCAGGCACTGCAATCGCTGAAAGCACCATTAGCGCTTGAATGCCGAAGTACACTGTACCCGTCATCAATAAGCCAGATACGATAATCAAGGTGTTGGTATCAATGCCCGTTGCTTTTTGTACTGGAATAGCAAACATCGCAACACCCACACCAAACCAACCGACTTGTGTACCACCAAGTAAAGCAGAAGGAAGCCATGAGCCTTTAGTACCGAAAGAGAAACGAGCAAGGAGGTGGGTAGAGAGGCCAGTAGATGAGCCGATGTAGCCAAGAAAAGAAGTGTAAATACCGAGGATTAGGTTACCGATGAGAACGGCGAGGAAGAAATCGTTGAATGAAAGACCTGTCCCGAGTGAACCACCTGTCCACATACTTGCAGAGAAGAAAGTGAGTCCAAGCATTACCATGGTGAGTGAAGCGACTCCTTTCCTAGCCGATGTAGGAACCGGCCCTAGACTGTAGTTATTATCAGCAGCCATTTTTTACCTCCGCAAATGATCAAAATTAAAATTAACGGTCGCCGTATTGCAGGCAAACTTGCGCATTATGGTGATATAAATCACATAGTCAATGCTAATTTTGTCAATAATTGCCCATAAAAACCAGTTATTGCAGTAATTGTCTTGTAAAACATAGGGTTATTTTCTGTCTTTATTTAAAAAAAACAAATAGAAAACGTTTTCTATAATGCGTTGGTTATCTGCTGTTCTTGGTTGGCTATGAATGCTTATTATTATACGTCTGAATGGGTGTCTGTATCGAAAAAGAGGGCGGTTGGCCAAACTGCAGGCAAAAAAATAGCCAATCGCAATAATCGCAATTGGCCTATATATTTTGTGAACAAGAATAGGTTCACTAACAACGTCAGTTGGCTAGGTGACCCTCGGCTTAAGAAGGGTCAATATATACATTGCAGTTAGTGTGCCAACTTTTAAAACCACGTAAAACGGCAGTTTTATAGCAATCTGGTGCGTATTTGAGCGTTTAATTTGCGTTTTTGAAATGCCCAATTGCAAAATGCAATTGCGATTTGCAACTTTAGAGTGTTTATTCGTTTTTCGGGTTTGTGTTCTTTCTGGCGACGAATGGTGAAATAAACAAAAAGCCCGTGCGATCTAAGAGCGCACGGGCTTGGGTATTGTTTCACCAATAGGAAGTATTAGATGGAGTAGAAGAAGTACAGTTGAGACTTCATTCTAATGATGATCCCGCGTATTACGTCTAGGAACGCCATAAAGCTGATAGGCTTCTCACCGCTTACCCACGCTAATCCGACAGAGCCAACAGGAATATCGTAACCCTCTGCCTCATCAATTTTTAAACGAACAAAGTGGTGCTTGTTCTGAAGGTTTTTGCCTGTGGTAACACGAACCTGCTCATCGATACCCAGCAAACTTGCTTGCGCTTCACCAGTGGCTTCTACAATGCCTTCTACGGTTGCAGAGAACACTTTTCCTGGGTATACCGCTGTCGCAAATTCCGCAGGTTGACCGACCTTAATATTACGAATCGCTTGGTGGTTAACTCGCATCAGCACGTACTTCTCTTCGGTATACATCTGGATACGAGGCATCATTGAAACACGCTGACCTTCACGAAGAATAAAGTTCGTTACAAAGCCGTCAGTCGGTGCCGTGACTTTGGTGCTGTTCAAGTCCCATTGTGCTTGTGCCAGTGTTGCCTTTGCTGAATCGACCTCAGTTTGCTTCTTGCTCACATTGGTTTCAGCTTTGTGGATGTTCAACTTCGCATTCTCGGCATCGACTTCTTTCTTGCTAAGCTGGGATTCCAATGTCGTAACGTTATACGTCGCTAAGTCTACCTTTGCTGTTTGTTGGTCGATGTCAGTTTCAGTGATCGTATGTTCTACCACTTTGTTTTGCTTCTGGTAACGATCAAGCGTCTTTGACTGCAGTACTAAGTCTGTTTTAGCCGAATCTATTTGTGCGACTGAAGCTTTGATGTCTTCAAGCGCCGATTGATAGCTGACTTTTGCAATGCTCACTTCTTGACGAGCTGTGTCTAAAGCGACCTCTGCAGACTCAAGTTGAACGCTGGCTTTGTCTCTTGCGATGACATATTTAGTGTCATCAATTTCGTAAATTAGCTGTCCTTCAGTCACATCCTGGTTTGGGTCGATGTGGACTTTGGAAGTTTTTCCCGACACATTAGTTGAATCGGGACGCAGCTGAATATGTGGAGACTGAACCACTGAGCCTCCCGATAGATCCATCGGAGTAAAATTGAGTAGGCCAACCCATACAAACAGCAACCAAGATGTACCCCCTAGGTACGCAAACGCCTTGGTGCCTTTGTTCCAAGGCATACCAACAAGTCTGAGTAAGTAAATGAACAGTGCCCAAATTGCCAAGCCTTCTAACATGTTTGGCTCTCCTCATCTTGCTTGTCGGAAGTTGTTTGCTCCTTGGTTGTGGTCGGTGACTTCCATGTGTCTCTTAGATTGATGATGGCTTTTTCCATATCAACGAAGGCCAAAATTACTGCTAGTACCCATACCCAGTGCCATACAAAACCAATCCATGTTAATGCGGTGATCAAACCGAGTTGTTGATGCTCTTTACTGTGAGCCTTGTTGATTGGTAATTCATGCACACGCCAGAAGCCGTAACATGCAGCAGCGATGGTTGCGACTAACACTACGCCTGCAACTACGTGTAGTGCGGTATCTGCGCCGGTTCCGACAAATGGGACACTAACTAAACTCATTGATATACCCTAGGTTAAATTGAGCACCGAGTGTTATTGATATCAGATTTAGAAGTTGATAATTTACCAATTACTTTAATAATGATGTCATTATGATTTGATCTGTAATAGTGACTTCTAAGTATGGTGGCTAATGAACAATTGTAACTTCTTAAGAGCATTGGGTATTTTGGGTATTTACCAATACGCAACGACTAATAAGGCTGTGAATACTGAGCAATTAGGTATTCCTAAATCGGTGTTTAATAACCCGATGAACCTTATCCCCGTAAGTGAAGTGGACAAATGGTATGGCTTACTTGAACAACAAACCGGTGATTCCGATATTATCTTGAAGCTGGCTGATAGAGTGGATATTGAAAGGCTAGGTCCTCTCTCTAACTGGTTTTTCTCGGGGCACGATCTGGCGTCGTCTATACGCCGAGTTAACATCGGGTTGCACTGTTTGCAGTCCGGGGCTTTTCTATATGGCGCTCAAGTCGGTAATTTCATCAAATGGTGCTACGACAATCCTGCTTATACTGAGGTGGGTAAAGTTCATGACTCAATTCGAGTTGCCATCTTTATGATGAAGATATTAAGGCGTTACTTGGGAGACGACTTTACTCCCGCAGCCGTCTCTATCGCAGGTTATCGCGAGAACACTCAACTCTATCAAGAGTATTTTGGGTGCAATATTCAGTGGGGCCAGCCACGAACTGAAATCTGGATACCAAGCCAGTCGAGGTTATCGAGCAATCAAGCCCCTTCTAGCGGCAAGATGAGCTTGGCAATGAACTTTCATGACTTAGATAATTACCTCAACATGCCTGATGCCGCGGATGAGCATAAGGTGACCTATGAGATGATCAATTACAGTCGCCATTTCGGCCTGCCAACACTGCATAAAGTGTCGAGTTTGCTTGGGTTATCTGAACAGCAATTTCAACGTCGATTGCATAACTTAGGCATCAACTTTTCTACCATTATGGGCTATGCGTTAAGTAATGTGGCGGTGGAGTTGTTGATGTATTCAGTGCCAATAGATAAAGTCGCGACGAGGCTCGGCTATACCAATGTCGCGAGCTTTAATCGGATGTTTAAGAAACATCGAGGTTTGACACCCAAGCAATATGTTGAGCGCCTAAAAACTGGCCTGTAACTATTCAGAGCTAACTTATGGTTCGTTTATGGATCAGGCTGGACAAGTAAACCATCCCCCAAGTACTCAAAATGAAAGGGGCGGTGAGTGGTAACAGTGACAGTTCATGAAAACCAAGTGTGATGAGACAGCTTAACAGCATGCCTAATAGGATTAACGGCCAACGGATTCGCGGATAGGGCACAAGTGCTAAAGTGGCAAGAATGGCGTTGTACCCGTAAAGACCTTGGGCTACCAGTTCGTTAGAAGCGCCAATCAACCCGCTAAATACGGTGCTAATTATTACTGCGAGCATAACCCAAATGGCATGCTTGATATTGTTGAGTGCGATGGCGACTAAGATAACGAGCCCCGACAACGCATTTTCGATGAAGCTGACTTGGCTTATCCCTTTTAACAACGGGATCACCACTGTCGGCAGGTTGAACCACGAGTTAGCCTCAATACTGATGAGTGGCATCAGTGCGGAATCAGGTGCAGAAAACGCTGACAGCTCAAAGGTTGATTGGATAATATAAATCAGCCAAGTGGTGAGGATAAAGGCGCTAGTGTAACCGCGATATTTCTCAAAACTGAATACGATGTGGGCAATCGGCACCGTGAGTAATGCACCTAACGCAGTCACTAAAGCCAATAATGGTGTCACACCAAAAAAGTTACCGATAAATAAACCAATCAAAGCGCCATTTAGCGCGTACATTCCACTATCAATGTCGTCAACTGACTTGTTGGTGTTGGTGTTGGTGTTGGTGTTGGTGTACATATAGCCATAGAAAGCTAATGCATAGCTGCAACTGGCGCCAAGTAAGGTAAGAAAAGCCAGCGCCAGTGACTCAATAGAAATGGCAAGCAACAGCAAAGTCGACGTCATGATAGACGGTGTGAAATAGACTTGCCCAATGCCATTGAGCAAGCCTTGAAACGGCAGAATATCCTTGTTCGTTTTCATCGTCTGATTACATTATTGAGTCATGTTAAATTTTTGTAATTCAGATTGTATACAATTTTATCAAGTTCACCATCTTCGAGTGTTAATTCTGATACCAGCGTTCACCATAAGCTTGTTGGTAATCTGGTGTTTCAATGATGCCTTCTTGTTCTGGAACGGTTTCTAACGGCCCAACAACAGTTCTATAGGGTAATACGCCAGCCCAAACTGGAATGTCCATATCGGCTTTATCATCATTCACTCCATGTTTACCAATCTTCACGGAAGCTTCTGTTAAAGGTATCGCCAACAACTCGGTCGCAGTGAGTTCTTTTTCATTACTGAGCCTCACTTCATCGGTTCTGCCCGGTGCGATTTGCTCAATAAAGATATTCAACAAGCGATCCTTTTCTTGATTGTCATCGATGACTGAAAATGACCCCAATACCACAGCAGAACGATAATGCGCACTATGATGAAATGCCGAACGAGCCAGCACCCAACCATCGAACAAGGTGAACGTTAAACAGGTTGGTTCTCCCTTTTTTAGTCCTTTTAGTAGGCGACTGTTTTTAGCTCCATGAATGTAGACTATATCACCCACTCGCCACGCGAGCATCGGGATGACCATTGGTCCTTGTTCGCCCTGCAATGCAATGTGTGCGATTAAGCTCTCATCAATAATTTGGTGCAGTTTCTCTTGTTCAAATACGGCTTTGTGAGCCCCTTTTTTAATCGTGGTTCTTTTCGTGTTAGATAACATAATCGCTCCTTAATCATTGCCTTTTGATTAATGTAGCGATTAACTGGTCTATTAAATAGAGCCACTTTTAAACACTATTTGGATCCAGTTATGCAGCCTATCGATGTCGGTGATCTACAGTTAGACGAACAACACGGCACGCGTCAAACCGCCTTGTTCCACGCGATAAGAGAGAAGATCGTTCAAGATTTATGGAGCAAGGGCAGTAAGTTACCTTCAACACGTAAGTTGGCTGTCGAGTTATCGGTGAGTCGAAATACGGTGATTTATGCGTACGAACAACTGGTTACTGAAGGCTATATCGAGAGTAAGCAAGGCTCAGGGTTTTATGTCTCGGTTGAACAACCAGAACACTTTCTAAGTTTGTCTAAGCCAAACAGTGTTCAGGATCCGAAGGTCAAACAAACAGTCAGTAAACCGAGTACAAACATAGCGACACCTAACGACATTAACCGCAGCTTTGCCCCAGGAGTTCCTGACTTAGATGCGTTCCCTTTTGCGAAATGGCAGAGGTTGCTGCAACGTCACTCTACACGTCAGAACATTGCGGGCAATCAAGAGGTTCAGGGAAGCTCAGCCTTGAGGGAAGCGTTGAGTGGGTATCTTGCAAGCAGTCGTTCCGTTCATTGTAATGCCGACAGAATCATCATCACCGCAGGTGCGCAGCAAGCCATCTCAATCGGATTAATGGCAACGTTAGCGATGGGCGACAAAATCCTCGTGGAGGAACCCGGTTATCGACAAGTACATAAAATTATCGATCTGTTGAGACTAGAGTTAGAAGGTGTAAGTGTGCGTGAAAAGGTGGGGTTGGATATTGAGAAAGTGTTGGCCAGTAATGCTAAGGCTCTGTATGTCACACCGAGTAACCAATACCCAATGGGCACGACTTTAAATACTGAGCAACGCCTTAAACTGATCGACTGGGCCAATCAACATCAGTCATGGATCATTGAAGATGACTATGACAGTGAGTTCCAGTTTGCTCATCGCCCTTACACCAGTATGCAAGGCTTAGCGGGTAAACTCGGGTTTGATGAACGAATCATTTATGTTGGTTCGCTGAGTAAAGTCATGTTCAACGGACTCCGCTTAGGTTACTTAGTGGTGCCAGAAAGTCTGGTGGCGAAGTGTCTTGAGATCAAAGACGCGCTCACTGGAGACACGGCGTCCCACACACAGGAAGCTTTGGCGGATTTTGTTCGAGAAGGCGACTTGCTGCGTCATATTAGAAAGATGCGTCGGTCATACAAACTCAAGTATGAAGCGATGATAGAAGCGATTGAAAGCGAGTTTAACGGTGATCTTGAAGTGATCAGTCAGGCGGCAGGGCTACATGTGACCGTGAAGTGGTATCAAGGTATATCTGAACATGAGTGGAGCCGACGAGCTGATCTTCAAAATATCATCATTCGTCCGTTTGATTTTTATGAGTACGGTTCGAGTGATGCTCGTGATTGGAGTGGGGCGGTGCTAGGGTTTGGAAATATCCGTCTGGCTGAGATAAAGCCGAAGATCAAACAGATCGCTCGGCTTTTTTATCAGTGATATTGGTAGGTATCGTTTACAGCTTGTCGATTCATCATTTATCGAGTTACAACTTGTCGATAGAGACGGTGGGTTTACCTTTACCTAGCCACTTCCGCCAAGGGAGTGACAATGTCACAAAAACAGTCACAGCATAGAGCATCGACCAACTTAAACAGATAAACACCAAGGTACAGATGACCAATGAAAGCACGGCAGTGTATCTAGATGCGCCTGTTAGTAATCGGCAAGCGGCTAACATTGCGAGCAGATAAACCAGAACAAAAATACCGTTGGCGAGCTTGAGAAAGAACTCAAGGTCTAAATTAGACAGCTCACCAATCACACACGAAATAAGCACGACAAAGCCAATTGCTAACGTTGGGTAGAGCGGTACGCCGCGGCTGTTCAGTTGAGCCATTCGACTTGCAGGGCTGTGTTGGCGGGCCTGAGCCCAGATCATCCGAGACAGGCTTTGTGTGTAAAGGTTTAGGCTGGCAAAGCAAGCAAAGAACCCCAGCACGCTGATGACGGTTTTGAAGCCATTACCAAACAGTTGTTCTGTTACCCAAGGGATGGATGCGGCATCGAATTCAGATGAACCGAAAGCACCCAGCTTAAGAATCACTACTGAACAAGCCCAGTACACTAGCCCCGCAACAAAACAGCCTGCAATGATGGCGATTGGGAAGTCACGTTGTGGATTTTTGAATTCCTCTCCCATGTGAGCAAAAGCTTCTATTCCGACAAAGCACCAAAACATGACAGCTAAAGCAGCGCCGATAGACCACATTGAATTGGATGAGATGGCAGGAAGAGCAACATCGGTTGCCGTGATGTCGGCTTTCCAAACAAAAGCGCTGACTAAGGCAAAAATCGACAATGCGATCACGGTTTGCAGTCGGCCAGAAGATTTACTGCCCATCAAATTGACGGCAATAAGCAGGGCGACGGTAAAGGATTGAGCACCAAGTGGTGTATCGAGAGGTGCGGGTAACAATTGTTGAGCAAAACCACCAGCCAGTGCAATGGCCGCTGGAATACCGACAGGAATAACACTCACAAACAACCACGCCACGCTTGTTTCTAATCGCTCGCTAAACGCCTGGCGCACAAAATAGGCAGTACCACCTGCATTCGGGTAGCGTTTTCCTAATGATGCGAAGGTCAGTGCAATCGGGCAAATAGCGATAAACAGGATTAACCAAGCGAGAAGAGACAACTGTCCTGCAATGCCTGCTGCGATCGCAGGGATCATAAATAATCCAGTGCCTAGCAAGGTCGTCGAGAGTTGTCCGATTCCTGAAATAAGCGTGATTTCTTGTTTGAGTTGTGTCATTCGCTCTCCTAGCTATTTGATTCTGGTCACGGTCTTCCAGTAACTTTCTTCTGGTGTGTGAGAAGTTATGATTGAGAGCATACATTGTTGACATCAATAATACAGCTAGCGAAACGTCGTAAGACACCGTCATTTTAACGGTATTAATCCGATTCAGTGTGAAAGTGTCGGCTGTCAGAATGGCTGTTATAAGTAGGAAAGTTGTGTCAAATTAGGCGTTATAAATAGAACAATAAATGAAAAGAATCAGAAGCATGGATAAATTTGATCGCCAGATTTTGGATATTCTCAAAACCAATGCACGATGCTCAGTGAGCGATATCGCCCGAGATGTCAGCCTCTCGCGCTCAGCGGTGAACGCCAGAATCAAGAAACTGGAAAGCGACAAAGTGATTACGGGCTACTGCGCTCAAGTGGCAGAACCCAACCAAACGAAGAATGTGTGCGCTTATATCTTGTTGAAGTTCGACATGTCGAGTAGTGACCATAGTTGTGAGTCTTACGCGAAACAAATCCAGAGTATTGATGAGGTGCAATGGTGCCACTCTATTAGCGGTGAGACAGATATGATGTTGTACGTGGAAGTGGAAAGCATGGAGAGCTTGAACCGAGTTCGCGATCAGCTGCAAAGTTACCCGGATCTTCGCCACTTAATGACTCATACGGTTTTGACCGAGTTTTTCAACAAACAGAATGCGACGGTGCATTCATGTTAGGCAATATCAACTTAAACCTACTGCGTTCACTGCATGTACTTCTTGAAGAGTGTCATGTGAGCCGTGCCGCCCAACGTTTGCATATCACACAATCCGCGGTGAGCCGTCAGCTCAGCCAGTTACGTGATTTGTGTGGCGACCCTTTGCTGGTCCGTGACGGCAACAAACTGGTGCCGACCAACCGTGCATTGCTACTCAAAGGTAAACTCGACGACCTGCTTGGCGAGTTTGACCACCTGTTAGATGATAAACCCTTCGAGCCGCAAGACTGGCAGGGTGAATTGGTGTTGTCTTCGAGTGATTATGTCGCTCAGTATATTCTTCCTGTGATTGTGGCAGAGGTGTCTGCTGAAGCGCCGAACATTAATTTGGCTTATCGATTGTGGCAGCCAAACTACCTTGAAGCACTGAACGAGTCTGGGATTCATTTGGCTTCCAGTATGTTTCCCACAAAGCCAGAACATGTCTCAAGTATCAAACTTGGTGAAGATAAGTCGGTGTGTTTGATGCGAAAGTCGCACCCGCTGGCTCAACAAGCGGTTTTGAGTGCAGAAGATATTGTTCACTACTCTCACATCAAAGTGACGGGTGGTGGAGATAAAGACAGTTACGCGGACATAGCATTGAAGAAGCAAGGGCTGAAGCGAAGAGTGGCTTTACAGGTTCCGTTCTTTTCATCTGCTGGTACTGTGTTATTGCAAGACGACTATCTGATGATCGTGCCAGAACATATCGCCTATAACCTAGGTCGACACCTCGATACTACCTACTTTTCGTTGCCATTTGATACGGAAATGCATACCTATTGGTTAATGTGGCATCCTAAATATGACAACGACTCTGCCCACAAATGGGCGCGAGAAAAAGCATTCCAAGCCATGCAAAAGTCGAGTTACAATATCAGTATGACTTGAAATCATAGGTGTGATGATAATCTTTGATTTCAAATAATACCTCCTGCGAATTATGGTAAGTGCCAAGTATTGAGTATTAAGCGTAGAGCGTTCAGCTGGAACGCTTTATTTTATTAGGAATGGAATGATGACAGTAACAATTTGGTTTTCTTTATTAGCGATTTGCTTGTTGGGTGCAATGTCTCCGGGCCCAAGCTTGGCGATGATCGCTAAACACAGTTTGGCTGGTGGCCGTATGAACGGGCTTATCGCAGCTTGGTCACACGCTGCTGGTATCGGTATTTATGCGTTCGCAACCATTGTTGGTTTAGCCGTTGTGCTTGAGCAATCCCCAATGTTATTTAAAGGTATTAGCTTAGCGGGGGCTGCTTATCTGCTTTATCTTGGCGTTAATGCGTTACGTTCGAAAGGTGGTGTTGCCGCGAAATTAGAAGCGGGTGAAAAGATGAGTTACATGCAGTCTGCTCGTGAGGCTTTCTTGATCTCTATCTTGAGCCCAAAGATCGCATTGTTCTTCATCGCTCTGTTTAGCCAATTTGTAGCGCTAGGTAATGAACTGACCAATCAAGTGATTATTGTCTCAACGCCGCTGATTGTCGACGGCCTTTGGTACACCTTTATCACCTTGGTACTGTCTAGCCCGTTGATTGTTGAACGTATTCGCTCGAAAGCTCAGTTGATTGATCGACTATCTGGCGTGGTGCTGATCCTGCTTGCTGTTCGCGTGGTGTGGACGATATAGCAGTAAACGATAAGAATAAGTAACTAGGGTCTGTTAACTTTTAGTGGTTAAATTTTGTTCGAGATAGAATCGTTTTAGGCGCGGCAAGGAGTATGTAGCCTAGTCATTCTAAGTTAATACTTCTTAACAAAGCATAAAACGATTCTAGTCGAACCCTTCGGGCAGCCTTTGTGGTTCATTTCTACTGCGTTATCGGCTTCTCATGTAGGCTAGCTACACTTCAAAGCCTCTGCCTTGTAGAAATTTCCCACAAAGTGCTGCAAAAATCAGCTCTAAAGGTCAACAGACCCTAGACGTTCACCAGAAACGACACTCATTAAAAAAGGCTCACTAGACGTTATCTAGTAAGCCTTTTTGATTTCTCTGGATTAGCTTTTGGAAGACTTGAGCTTATTAGCCTTCAGAGTTCAGTACGGCATCTAGCTTCGCCATCGAGTCTGAGAAGTAGGGGTTGTAGGTCAAACGCGCATGGTTCTTCCCTTCTTCACGATAGCCCCAAGCTGAGTACCAAACCTCACTGGTTGCATTGCATTGTTCTTCAAACCCTTCTGCCTGACCATTGGAGCAAATCTTCTCGCTACCATTGATTCCGTAATAAGGGTTGTTTGGTGAGAACAGTAAGCCCATGTGAGAGCCGTTCGAGATGCGTTGCTCTGGGATCTTCATGCTGTACTGAACAGCGCGAGGATCCTCGAGAGTCGTCTCTCCTTGCCAAACCAACACATTGTTTGGATTCGGCATAGATTCAGTAAAGGCTTGCTGAACGTAGTTGGTGTCAATCACGCTGTCGCCTTCACTCATCATAATAAAAACTGGTTTATCGAAGTGTTTATCTTGTAAGTCACCACGTACGACTTCTGATGTCTCGTAGTAAACCGATGCACCATTCATTGGCAACGAGTTGTAACGCAACACATTGTCTTCAGGATCTTGATCCGCCCAAGTGACAAAGTAGCTTGCTAGTCCCGCGTATTGAACGGCAGACGAGCTCGGTTGAAACGCAGGTGAGAACAGCAGTAACCCAGAGATCTTTGGATCGTTCATCGCCTGTGAAGTCACGAGGTTCGCGCCGGTTGAATAGCCGCCTAGCCAAACAGAATCATACTCTTGCTCAAGTAACTTCGTATGATGAGCCACCACACCTTGCCAATCTTCTAGGCTCGGCTGCATTAAATCACCCACACGACTGCCGTGACCCGGAAGTAATACGGTTCTCACTAAGTAACCTTGCTCTGCCAAATGGGTAGCGATGTCTTTAAATGAGTAAGGTGAGTCGCCTAATCCATGAACCAATAATACCGCCTTGCCGTTTGGCGAGGTTGGTTGATACTCGGTTGGTGAATTGAGTTGGATCTCGAGTTGCTTGTCTTCCGTCATGAACACGCGGTTTTTCAATAACCAATCTTGTGTGTCATTGACGTAGGCATCAAAGCTGTCTTGCTGATAGCTAGGCAAGTCTGGAGATGTTTCGTAAGCGGGTATCGGTGTCTCGTTGGAACAACCAACGAGACTTAAAGTCGTTAAGGCCAGCAGTGCTAGGAGGGGCTTTCTTTGCATTATGTAATCTTGTCTCTGTTGTGCTTTCACTATGTCTGAAACTAAAGTTTAGGTTACTTTTTGCTTGAAAGGTCTTCGTATTCACCTTCAATAACACCGGCATCATTGGTTGATGACTGACGAGTGTTCATATGAGCTGCGAAACCTTGTTTCTTCATTTGATTCTGAATGCGCTTGCCAGTAATTAAAGCTGCAATAGCTAAAGGAATAGCAAGGATCAAGCTTGTGAATAACGCCAAAAGGCCAGTAAACAATGCAACAATCGTAACTAATATATTTTTCATATTCATTCCTCTTTTTCTATGTTGTTACTTTATCGCTTCTATTCTGAACGAAACATGAACGCCGTTAATAAATCTCTGAGAGTCACTATGACACGGATGTGTGCTGTTAGGGAGTTTATATGTAGTCATAATCACGCACTAAAAACATGGAATAAAACTAAGTTTAATAAAATCAATATGTTAAAAGTTGGCACGCTTGATGCTCTATAGGGGTTGGAATAAGTCACTGTAAGCAAAGTACTTACAGTTAATAAAAATTACTGGAGCCCTTATATGTTCTGTATTCAATGTGAACAAACAATTCAAACCCCAACCGTAAAAGGCTGTTCTTTCGCACAAGGTATGTGTGGTAAAACTTCGGAAGTATCCGACCTTCAAGACGTGTTGGTGCATTCTCTTCAAGGTGTTTCTTTTTGGGCCAATTTGGGCCGTGCGTGTGATGTTATTGATACTGAAATCGACGAGTGGGCGCCAAAAGCGTTTTTCGCAACACTAACCAACGTTAACTTCGACCCTGCTCGTATCATCGAATTCGCACAACAGTCCCATGAATTCAAGCAGCGTTTAGAGCAACAGGTTCGCGCGGCAGCGACATTGATTGGTTTTGAGATCCCAGCGCTTTCTGCTGCTGCTCAATTCGACCTTCCAACGGACTCTTCAGAGCTATTGGCGCTTGCCCCTCAAGCGGCGGTAAACCGTGGTCACGACTCTCAACACGAAGATGTGATTGGTCTTCGCCTTCTTTGCCTATACGGTCTAAAAGGTGCAGCAGCTTACATGGAGCACGCACGTGTTCTTGGTCAAACTGATAATGCTATTTTCGCTGAATACCATGAAATCATGGCGTTCCTAGGTACAGATCCATCAGACCTAAAACAACTGTTAGATACGTCTATGCAGATCGGCTTAATGAACTACAAGGTCATGGAAATGTTGGATAAAGGCGAGACAGATACCTTCGGTCACCCTCAACCAACAACCGTGAATGTGAAGACGAAGCGAGGTCACTGTATCCTTGTTTCTGGTCACGACCTGCATGATCTAGAAAAGATCCTTCAACAAACGGAAGGCAAGGGCATTAACGTTTACACCAACGGTGAGATGCTACCTGCACACGGCTACCCTGAACTAAACAAGTACCCACACCTTGCGGGTAACTACGGCAGCGCTTGGCAGAACCAGCAAAAAGAATTTGCGAACTTCCCAGGTGCGATCGTAATGACATCTAATTGTCTGCTTAACCCAGATGTGGGCTCGTACGCTGACCGCCTATTTACGCGTAGCATCGTAGGCTGGCCGGGTGTTGCTCACCTTGAAGGTGACGATTTCAGTGCAGTGATCGATTGTGCTCTTGCGCAAGAAGGCTTTAAGCATGACGAGATCGAGCAAATGATCACTGTCGGTTTTGGTCGTAACGCCTTGATGGAAGCAGCGCCTGCGGTTGTTGAACAAGTGAAAGAAGGCAACATCAAACACTTCTTCCTAGTGGGTGGTTGTGACGGCGACAAATCTGAACGTAGCTACTACACAGATTTCACAGCTCAAGCGCCAGAAGATTCAGTAATCCTGACATTGGCATGTGGTAAATTCCGTTTCAACAAAAACCAATTCGGCGACATTAACGGTATTCCACGTCTGCTCGATGTTGGCCAATGTAACGATGCATACTCAGCGATTCAGCTTGCTCTTGCGCTGTCTCAAGAGTTTGATTGTGGCATCAACGAACTACCACTAACACTTGTTCTTTCTTGGTTCGAGCAAAAAGCGATCGTTATCCTGCTTACTCTGTTCGCACTGGGTGTGAAAGGTATCTACACAGGCCCAACAGCGCCTGCATTCCTAACTGAAAACCTACTAAAGATTATTCAAGACGAGTTCGATATGCGTTCTATCTCAACGCCAGAGCAAGATCTTAAAACAATCTTAGCGGCTTAATCTAAGCCCACTCCCAAGCCCCGTTGTTGCTGTTCTCTAGGAACGTGCAGCGGCGGGGCTTTTTAGATTTAATTCTTTAGTATCAGTGAGGTGTGTGAACTATGTATGCATGGTCGGATAGCGATTCAATCAATTTAGTGTGTTTAAAGAAATGGCACGAGACGCCAGATACGGTCAGCTTTGAGCTTGGCAGTATTCCACAAGATTTACATTTCAATTTTAAGCCCGGTCAGTTCATCACCTTGGGTTTAGATATGCCGACGAAAACGGATTACCGTGCTTATTCCGTGGCTTCTTGCCCCGAAGATAACCGCCTGAAGTTGACGGTCAAGCGTGTGGAAGGTGGCTTGGTTTCGAACTTTATTGTTGATGAGCTTGATGAAGGTGACGAGGTTTCTGTGTTGAAGCCGGCAGGCTCGTTTAACTGTATTGATTGCATGCCAACGGCAACAAAGAAAGTAACGCTAGTGAGTGCGGGCTGTGGCATTACACCCGTAATGGCGATGGTAAAATATTGGCTGTCTCAAGACAGTGACAGTGACATTGAGATTGATTTCGTCCACATGGCACGCAACAAGCTTGAGACTATCTACTTTCAAGAACTTCATCAGCTTGATGAATCACATGCGAATTTCAACTTAAAACTGCTGTTAAAAGACAACGAAGGAACAACCGCCCCTCAAGGTCGTTTAGATAAAAACTGGTTGGTGAAACTGAGCCCAGATATCTTAGATAGAACGGTTTACCTGTGTGGGCCTGTCGGCTTCATGCAAGATATTGAGAGTTATCTGAAAGAGCTTGAGTTCAACATGGATAACTTCTATCAAGAAAGCTTTACTCCTGCTACTCAGGATGCTCAATCAGAAGCGTCAAACGCCGAAATTGCTGACGATACGAATAGTGCTGTTAAGGTATTTGTGCCTGCGTTCGGCGCTGAAGTTGAAGCGGAAACTGGCACACCATTGGCGGATTCATTAGAAAAAGCAGGCGTTCCAATTATTATCGCTTGTCGTAGTGGGATTTGTGGTTCGTGTAAATGCAAAGTGACCAAAGGATCTGTGGAATCAAGCAGCCAAGAAACATTGACGCCAGAGCAGATTGAACAGGGCTACGTGCTTGCATGTTCAAGCTCGATTCAGTCAGATGTTGAGGTTGAGTTATAACAGACGTAAAGCTGTGCAAGAGTGATGAAGACAAGATCTTATTATAGCGATAAAAGTTAGGGCGCTAGATGTAAAAAGGCCACCTAGATCAGTTAGAGAGAGCAGATCTAAGTGGCAACCCTCTTGTTTATACGGGGGAGTAAAACAAAAGGGGTTGCGAAGTCCATACAGACTTCGCAGATATAGTTATTATGTTGTGGAGCTTGTTGCGATGGACGTATCTACAAGAGCGAAGTTAATTAAACTTCTGGGTATGTCTTGTAGCGTACACCCATCATCTGTTCCATACAGTGAACAACTTGGCAGCTGTAGCCAAACTCGTTATCGTACCAAATGTACAGCACGGCACGGTTGTCTTGTGCGATAGTCGCCACACCGTCAACCACACCTGGGTGACGAGAGCCAACCAAGTCGGTAGATACAATCTCAGTCGAGTCTGTGTAATCAATTTGTGCAGACAAAGCAGAAGACAGCGCCATTTCACGCAGGTACTCGTTCAACTCTTCTTTGTTTGTGCCTTTCTCAAGGTTTAGGTTCGCAACTGCCATTGAAACGTTTGGCGTAGGAACGCGAATCGCATTACCTGTTAGCTTACCTTCCATTTCCGGCATCGCTTTTGATACTGCTTTAGCAGCGCCAGTCGATGTCAGTACCATGTTCAATGATGCAGCACGACCACGACGATCACCCGAGTGGAAGTTATCGATTAGGTTTTGATCATTGGTAAATGAGTGCACCGTTTCGATGTGACCAGACAGCACGCCAAACTTGTCGTGAACCGCTTTCAATACTGGCGTGATTGCGTTAGTAGTACAGCTTGCTGCAGAGATGATGGTGTCTTCTGGCTGAATAACATTTTCATTCACACCAAATACCACGTTCTTGATGTCGCCTTTACCAGGTGCAGTCAGTAGCACTTTCTTCGCACCGTTACACGCAACGTGTTGGCTCAGGCCTTCCGCGTCACGCCATACGCCTGTGTTATCAACCACAAGTGCATTTTCAACACCGTAAGCCGTGTAATCCACTTCTTCTGGTTTGTTTGCGTAGATAACTTGGATGAAGTTACCGTTAACGATGATCGCTTTGCGTTCTTGGTCTACAACAATGCTGCCGTTGAATTGGCCGTGTACAGAGTCACGACGAAGCAGGCTTGCACGTTTTTCTAGGTCGCCATCTTTGCCGCCGCGTACAACGATTGCACGTAAACGCAGTGGGTACCCCGGGCCACTTTTCTCGATCAACAGACGAGTTAGCAGTCGGCCAATACGACCAAAACCGTACAATACAACGTCACGAGGTTCTGTCATTGCATCGCCTTCAAGCGATTCGATAAGTGCAGTTTGTAGGAAATCATCCAACCCATGTGTGTCTTCGCGATCTTGCCAGAATGAATGCGCAAGGCGACCAACATCAATACGACATGGAGATAAGTCCATAGAGAGAAGGTGTTGAATAATAGGTTGAGTCTGTTCTGCTGTAAGAGGAGAACCAGTGTAACGTTTTGCGATGCGGTGAGCTTTGATGATGTCGATAGTTGTCGCGTTAACTAAGGTCTTACCAAAGAGGATAACTTCTACGCCTTTTTGACGGTATAACTGACCTAAAGTTGGAGCGATGGATTCAGCAATGGTTTGACTAGTTTGCCAATCTAGGAGGTGCTTTTCGGGACTCATCTTTACTCGGGACCTTTCACGTTAAGTTTCTGCATTCATGGCGGTTGTAGGGAAGCCAATCAGCATAGGGGATTTGAGGCATCAGTCTGTGGTCTTTATTGCCACTTAAATGTGCTGATATACCTTGTGTGTAACTTGTAATTTTTATGTGGCAGGATTGTAAGGTACGACGGGTTATTCTGCTAGGAAAAATAAATGCAGACAAAATATCTGCAAATTGGCTTTATATTAGCCATAAATCAAGATTTGAACGTCGATAAAGACTATTGACTTTAATAATCTGTAGCACTTATTTTTCGTCAAAAAATACTCAATTCAAAGGATAATATGTAATACAGGTCATATTGAACATTAAAGGTGTGATCGCTAACTCAAGTTACACGTAAACAGTAAACGATAAATAAGGGAATTAACGAGTATTGATGTTTGACCTTTGAATAAGCCTAGCTTGAGTGTGAAAAGTGCATCACGCAAACGATTGGATGTCACAATTTTAACCTAACTATCCACTTTGTTAGCACGCAGAGTCATTATTCACAGTCTAGTTGAGCCGCAGAATGTGGATGTGTACTTGTTATGCCGGTGATAATAACTGGAGAAAACGTCTTTTGTTTACATTTTGCTCACTAAAACCTCGCTTGCTTACATCTCATTTGTAGAAACCTCCTCGAGTAGACCTCTCTCACGTAACGTTCACTTGTCTAAAATCGGCTTGTCTCAATCTCACTTAGTAAAGCAGACTCCTCCGCTTTAAAGCCCTGTTTTGGATGCCTGTTGATTCTAATTTTTCGTTCTGGGCTCAGAGTATCATTTGTTCATATCCAATTTGATCAATAACCCCCTGTTAATGTCCTATTCTTAATTTGGGCTAGGTAAATTACTTTCGGGAAGGGAGTCGTTATAAAAATGATAAATATGTCAATTAGATGGCGTCTTATTTTTCTTTCCACGGTTTCTGTACTCATTATGTTCGGGTTTACAGTGAATGAAGTGCTTAAGAACGATGAGAAGATGAATCACCTTGAAACAACGCGTATTAAGGTCGAAGCGCTTCAATTTTTTAATACGGTTTCAAGTGATGCTTATCGATGGTTGGTGCTGTCTAATGATTCCCCTGAGAAAGGTCAGTTGCTTTTAACACTGCAATCAGAACTGGATAGACTGACTCAGTATGGAATGCGACTTCAACGGTTCGACAGCAATTGGAGTATTGACCCTCAGTTAGCTGAATTGAAAAAGTTGTTGATGATCCTAGCTAGTACACCTGAAACGACAGACAGCAGAAAATTGACAGAGCGCGCTTTCGACTTGTTAAAAGACGTGCTGATGGAGCTGTCTGAATATCGTATGGCCTTAGTCGATGAAAATATCGGTCAAGCTGAAGCGATGTTTATCAATCTTACGCATTATGTGTTTTGGACTCAGAGAGAAGCGTGGTTAAGCTTCAGTTTGAATCGCTCCCCAGAGTTTAAAAACCAATACTTGCTTAGCTATGTCGCTGCTCTAGAGAGGCAGCAACAGCTATTAGATACATTTTTCCGTTCGGATACGCGTTCTCCAAACATTAGACAGTTGCTAAACGCTGTCGCCAAAGATGAATTCCAAGACAAATTTACATCTCGAATCCTCAAAGGGGACTTTTCATCACCCGAAATATATCAACACTTGAAAAGCTTAGAGGTTAAAAAACGGGCTATTTCAAACGCGATTGGCGCTTACACCAATCAAATACAGTTTGAACTGACCAAGAATATCGCGTTGCAGAAAAGGCAAATCTTGGTCATGACGTTGCTTATACTCATCGCTTCTGGTGTTTTGATGTGGCTTGGGGTTGCGACATCTCTGCGCTTAAACAGAAACCTGTCGATTATCTTGAAAGGTGTGTCGGAATGCGCTGATAGCTACGGCCAGCCAAAGGTGATTCGTATCCAAGGGAACGATGAGCTTGCCGAGTTCACTGAAACCCTAAATCGAGTGATGGAACGCAACTATCTGCACAACAAAGAGTTGATAACAGCAAAAGAAGACGCGATTTCGGCTAACAAAGCCAAAAGCGCATTCTTAGCAAATATGTCACATGAAATACGCACGCCACTTAACGGGATCATTGGCATGGCTGAGATCTTATCTCAAAGCCAACTGAGCCCAAATCAACAAGAAGTACTGGGGGATATCGAATCGTCTTCTCACTCTTTACTGGTGCTGCTGAATGACATACTCGACCTGTCTAAAATCGAGTCGGGTAACTTGATGTTGTCACCACACAATGCTGATTTGCGAGAAGCGGTTTATGACTCTGTGAGTGTGATTCAGTCGAAAGCGATAAGTAAGGATATTGAGCTCGACATCAATATCGATTATCAAACGCCGTCACAACTGTTTTTCGATGAGTACCGCGTGAGACAGGTGCTGACCAATCTGCTTTCTAATGCCATCAAATTTACGTCTAAGGGCGAAATTACAACTGACATTGCTTATACACCTATGTCTATGGGCAGGGGCAAGCTTGAATGCAGCGTGTCTGATACCGGGATTGGGATTGAGCCCGAGAAGTTAGAGTCCATATTTGAACCTTTCACTCAAGAAGATGGCAGCATTACCCGTCAATTTGGCGGTACGGGGTTAGGGCTTGCGATTTGTCGACAGCTTGTTGATTTGATGGGTGGTTACATTACCGCGCGTTCAGTGAAAGGAGAGGGCTCTACATTCACTTTTTGTTTGTATGTCGATGTTGTAGAAGCGCCTGTTCAAACTTTCGATAACCTGAGCCGAGCGACCATCATCTCGAACTCTTTCAATTACCTCGATCAGCTCGTTAAAGAGTGTGAGCGTTTGAATGTTCGAGCCAATGTGGTGTCATCCATTGCTGCCCTTAGTGAAAGTGTAAAAGAAAGTGACTTCATACTTTATTGTCATACCTTGCACCACTCTATGGAAAAAGATCTTGCGACGTTGAAGGTGATATATCCTCTTGCTCGCGTCATCGTTTGTCAGCATCACCTATTTAAAACCAACCTAATCAGAGAAACGGTCCACTCGACTCATACCTTGCCATTCTTGGGCCGACGTTTCTTAACCAGCTTACAATCTCTCGATGTGGGCGAAGAGCAAACGCCTCAAGTGGAAGCAAAAGATGAAGAAGTTCGCTCTCTGAATCGACGCATTTTGATCGTTGAAGACAATCTGATGAATCAAAAAATAGCGAGCTTCTTCCTTGAGCAAGCGGGTTATGAATATTTGATTGCCAGTAATGGCCAAGAAGCGGTGGATGTCATCACCCAGGGTGCTCAGTTTGATGCAGTCTTAATGGACTGCATGATGCCTGTTATGGATGGCATAACGGCGACTCGTGCGATACGTCAGTGGGAAGCCGATCAACAAGTCACACCATTACCCATCATAGCTTTAACCGCCAGTGTTCTAGAAGAAGACATCAAAGATTGTTTTGAAGCCGGTATGAACGCCTACTTACCTAAACCCTATAAATCTCACCAGCTGTACGATCTTTTCAGTAGCCTTGATATTGTCTAGGGCTCCCGTATCAAGGCTAGCGCGGCGCTACTTAACGAACTTCCAATCCAAGGTTGTATTGTGCAAGGCAACGACCGACATAGCTGATGTTCAGCAAGGCTGCGACTAAGATGGTGCTGATGTGGGCGACGATTTGAATTGGCAGTGAGAAGTGATCGGCCATTGGATAAGCAACAATAATACTGAGAAGCATAAGCAAGGTTGTGATAGCTAGACTGAAGTTTGAAACAGAAAGCAGAGTTTGAAAGCGTTGAGTCATCGTCTTCATATTGAATTCCTAATTGCTATTAATAATTATGATACTTGTTATTAATATCAATTAGCGTTCCAGTTTTAATTTACATTTAAAATCATAATCTTATGTAATTTCGCTTGTTTTTAGAGTCTAAGTGACACGTGCGAATTGCAGGTCTTTATGACTTGATCGTGTTTCTTTACCATTGTCTAAACCCACAAGTATCGATGTGGAATCGAACACCTGAATATAAACCAAGCCCAACATTATTTTTTTGCCCGAATTCCGAATGAATCTTTTTAAGTTTCACGTGTAGATCTTCGCGAGTAATGTCATTTGCAGGCACTAGGTCTAAGGCACAAAACTCTAAGTGCTTACTTCGCAGTGCACCACCAGCTTGTTGATTGTAGATATCGGTTCGCTCTCCAGATACTGGTATAACAACACCGATTTCAGGCTCAATATATTGTTGTATGTACTTCAGGGTATTGATCATGTTTGGCACATGTTTCTTATTTGGGAGGGTAAACAAGGTTGTATTACTCATTGCCCAATCCGTCCCTTGCAATAGAACGAGATGCAGAGGCATGCTCTGAGTAACGCCATTGTCCTTGAGTTGTTGTCCGATTGCTCTCACTTGGTCTTGAGCGTGATTGAGGAGCATCCAACCTCGAAATGCTGATCGGGTCGGAACCTTGTAGCCATGAACATCGACCACGAGATCGTCATAAGTGATTTCGGTTTCTTCGGTATAAAGTTTCTCAAATTTTTCAGGGTAAGGTTGTGTCGTTGATAACGCCAAGGTAATCAGAATACTTCCGTACATAAAGTCTCTCCATCGCTAGTGTACACTCGTTATTTAGTTTGATACTGCTGTTGAGTTTCATTCATTTTGCTTAGGTACGCTTAAGCCTAGACGGTTAGGTTTAGATGCTTAAGTATAGACGCTGGAGTTTAGGTAAAAAAAACCCACTACTAAGAGTGGGTTGCTAACATTGTTACAAGTAAATTAGCGAGGTTAGATTACTTCTTACCTTGGATTTGCTTGTCTTCTTCTGTCAGTTCACGAATGCGACGGCTGATGTCACGGCGAGCTTTAGAAATCTCAGCGCTCTTGATGATGTGGTCATCAACACGGTCTTCGTAGTCAGCTTTCATATTTTTGATAATGCCTAGGATCTCGTCGTGGGTCATCTCTGGCTTGATGTAATCAAGTAGGTTATCAAGAAGGTCGACACGCTTACGGTTGTCACGAACTTTCTTTTCGTTGTCTAAAAGTTCACGCTTAAGTTTGTTCTTACGTCGTGCTTGGTTAACAATTTCAAATACGCTGCTCATAGATTCCTTTTCCTATTCGTCAAATACGTTGTCTGCTTCTGATTAAAGCACATCAATTGATGATGTAACAGTCTTTAGATCAAAGCAAAAGTAAGGTTGTTTAATTATTCGTCACTCTCGCTGATGTGTGATTGTTTTTATCTTACCGTTCAAGTTAGTATCCCATGTAGATACTGCATTGATACGAAATGTGAAATGAATCAACAACAATTGGAAAACGAAGAATTGGACGAGAATGTCACTGAATCTTCAGCAGAACAAAACAAGCTTCGTGATGCGTATGTACAAGAGCGTACTTATTTGGAAGTCGTGGAAATAGAGCTAAACCGTTCTAAGATCATAATGATTGATGAACAGGGCAGAAAGAAACGAGTACCAATTTTGTCTGAACACTAGTTACTGCATTGTTAGGTGTTGAGATGGAATTATCAAAATAATAAAAAGGAAAAACGATGAACACAGTACTTTCCCCAATTGAAGCGAGAATTATCGGTTGTTTGATCGAGAAAGAAGTCACTACTCCCGATCATTACCCACTGACACTGAACAGTTTAACCACGGCATGCAATCAAAAGAGTAACCGTGAACCTGTTCTCTCTCTTTCTGAGTCAGATGTTTTAGATGCAGTTGATGGTTTAATCGGACGTCGCATGGTGAGTGATGAGAGCAGCTTCAATAGCCGTGTTAATAAGTATCAGCATCGTTTCTGCAACACTGAGTTCGGCGATCTGCAATTTACAGAGCAAGAGCGTGCAATCATCTGCTGTATGTTACTGCGCGGTGCGCAAACACCCGGTGAACTTCGTACTCGAACGGGTCGCCTTGCAAACTTTAGTGATGTGAAAGAAGTAGAAGCAACATTAGACAAACTCGCTGCAAGAGAAGCAGGTGCCTTGGTTGTGAAGCTGCCACGCGAAGCGGGTAAACGTGAATCACGCTACCAGCATTTGTTGAGCGGTGAAGTGGACGTTGAAGCGTTTGCGATGGCATCAGTAAGCGCGGCTGCCCCCTCTGCAACGAGTGAAAAGTTTGAAGAGCTTGAGTCTGAAGTTGCAAGCCTACGAGCAGAAGTGGCAGAGCTTAAGGCTCTGGTTGAATCACTGCTTTAAATGTCAGATGCTGATAAAAATGCGGATTGGGTCGTGTACTTGATCCGCAATCGTCACAATGCCCTTTATTGTGGCGTGACGAACAATCTAGAACGTCGATTTGAACAACATCAAACCGGTAAAGGCGCCAAAGCTTTAAAAGGTAAAGGCCCACTTAAGCTGGTTTGGAGGTTTGGTGTTGGCTCAAAAAGTGAGGCGTTGAAAACCGAATACGCGATCAAGCAGTTGCCCAAATCCCGCAAAGAAAAACTGGTATCACTCAAACTGATTATTGAGTGGCAAAAAGACAAAATTCAATATATCGAAGTCTCATAATTCATAGCTAAAATGTTTGTTATTGATTAAATCTTAATAGTGTAAGGAGCTATATCGGCTCTAGCTAAGCTTATGAATTTAAATGGCAATTACTCTTACCGTGAATGGGCTGAAATCATAATTTAACTCGTTGTTCTTAATCTCCATTCCAAATTAACATATTGCTCATTTAGAATGTCGTTCTAATTAGTGTTAGACGCTATCATTTATCATCGTTGTCCTACATAATATCCATTAGCCATACAAAGAGATGGTGTCATGCTAGGTTAAAAAATGAGCCAAAGTAGCTCATATAAAACGAGAAAAATATGAAACGTTTACTGATGTTGTTTGGACTTGCCGTATTTTCTGCGTCCGCTCTTTCCCATGGTACTCATGTCCTCAATAGGTACTGGGAATACCAAGATTATCTTTCCACTTTTCCAGAACAAAGAGCATTGACCGATAAAATGGTCGAGGCTGTACAAAATCACCCTGTGCCACTGAGAAGAATCCAAGACGAACCAATTACGATTTCCGTGGTGTATCCGGGTCAACAGATCTCGGATTACTGGGTTCGCAATATTCAAGCTTTTGAGAAGCGTCTCGATAGGCTGAAGATCCGCTATCAAATAAATCAAGTGTTTACCCGTATTAATGCCGATCTCGCGCAGCAGAGTATTTCGTTGCAAGAAGCGATTGAAAACAAGACGGATTATTTGATTTTCACGCTAGATACCACGCGCCACCGCAAGTTTATCGAGTACGTGTTGACCTCTACAGACACCAAACTGATTCTTCAAAATATCACGACGCCAGTGCGAGCTTGGGCAGATAGACAGCCATTTATGTATGTGGGTTTTGACCATGCGACAGGCAGTTTAAAACTGGCGGACTATTTTAAACAAGTAAGTCCGCCAGACAGTAAGTATTCTGTTTTGTATTACTCACAAGGCTATATCAGTGATGCGCGTGGAGATACTTTTATCCATGAAGTGAATACGGTTACCAACTTTACCCTTAAGTCTTCGTTTTACACAAAATCAAACAAAGACAGTGGCTACCAAGCGGCTAAAATCAGCATAGAGAACGATAAGGATCTAGACTTTATCTATGCATGTTCAACGGATGTCGCTCTCGGTGCAATGGAAGCGATTCGTGAATCGGGCCAAGACATCTTAGTGAATGGTTGGGGAGGCGGCTCTGCTGAACTTGAAGCCATTGCAAGGGGCGACCTAGATGTTACTGTCATGCGTATGAACGACGATACAGGCATTGCAATGGCAGAGGCGATCAAGTGGGATCTAGCCGGTTTGGAAGTGCCTACCGTTTACTCTGGTGAATTTGAAATTGTCACCAAGGAAGATTCCCCAGAACGTATTTCAGAACTTAAACAGCGAGCATTTAGGTACTCAGGTCACTAATGAAGAAAAGTTACGCCAGTACACCTAGAAACACTTTAGCTAGACTCATTACGCGTATCGTTATTTTGGTGATAGGCGTGATGGCACTTGGCGTGCTTATTCATAATTATGAAACCAGCAGTAATATCGTACAGCAAGAGACGAATCGAACGGTACAGCAAACCTCAAGCCTGATCCAAAACATGTTTGATTATCGTTTGTCGGTGCTGCAAATCCATCAAGACAGTAGCTCACACAGTGAAACTCTCAGAGAGTACATTGATACGGGTAATGACGAGACTCTGAGCTACTTTTTCTTTGGTGTTGACCAACGTGAACCGGATCATGCACCAGATTTACGCTTTGTCTCAACCCACGATGGTTTGGCTTGGGAAGACGGCAACAGTCAATTTTATGGTTTGGATGAGTCCAACTTAAAGCATATTTCTGATGAGGTTTCGTTCAGCAGTAATTGGCATTTTATTAAACTGAGGACAGATATAGGTAAGCGTCACTTGTTGGCTCGCCGTACCCCTATTGTTGATAACGCTACTGGGGAAGTCCTTGGTCAACTCTATATCGCCATTGTGCTTGACAACAACTTCTCTTTGGCTGAGTCAATCCAACAGGGCAGTAATAGCGAAAATATCGTGATTGAAGCGCACGGTACACCGGTGACATCGACATTCAGTGGTGATGAAAGCTACACCATTACTGACATCCTCAATTACCAAATGTACGAACAGTTGCCGCGTCATTTCGTTACCATCGCAACCATTAAGATTAATGCTGTTGAAACTCCTTTAATCATTCGAGCTGTTCAAAAAAATAATAATTTCGTTGCGTTAGAAGAGAATTATCAGCGTGCGATCATCGTGGTGATTGTGGTGATCATATTGATGTCTTTTTTTGCTCGAACTTGGATTCAAAAGAGAGTCTCAGCCGAGCTTGATAAGCTAATGGACTTTACTCGTTCGGCAAGTGCTAGCGAAGAGTACAACAAGTTCGATGGCTCTAACATTTTCGAATTTCATCATATTGGTTGTACTCTTGAAGACACCTTTGAGCGCTTATCTGAACAGAATCAAAAATTCCAAGATCTCTTTAACTTTGCTCATTCGCCTATCTTAGTTTGGTCTGAAAAAGGCGATTTGATTCAGATGAACCCCGCCGCTCGCATGGCGTTGTTCGATGCTGATGACAATTATGGTCCAATTGCCCAAGAGTTTGAGCAGCGAATGCTGCCTAATATTCAAATGGTGGTTCAGGGTTCTAAACTGACGGGTATTAACGTACCCATTGGTGAAAAGGTGTTTCGTTGGAACATGTCTGCTATTCGCGTGGAACACGGCATCACAGGAGTGGTGGTACAAGGGCAAGATATTACTAAGCTTATCGAGGCGGAAAGACAGGCTGATCGAGCAAGAGAAGAAGCTGAGCATCTTGCGAATGTGCGAGCAGACTTCTTAGCTAAGATGAGTCATGAGATTCGCACGCCGCTCAACGGTATTCTCGGTGTGTCTCAGCTGCTCAAGCGCTCTATGCACAATGAAGATAATCGCGAGCAGGTGGATGTACTGTGTAATAGTGCGGAACATTTACTGGCGGTACTTAACGATATCTTGGACTTCTCAAAGATTGAGCAAGGGCAGTTTAATATTCAAAAGAAAGACTTCCGTTTAGGGGAGTTAGTTAATACCTTAGACAGCATCTATCGACCGCTGTGTGAAGATAAATCCGTCGAATTTACCATTGTGAATCACTTGGTTGATGACATTGAAATCAATACCGACCAAGTACGCCTCAATCAGATCATGTTTAATCTGTTGAGTAATGCTTTTAAATTCACTCATCAAGGCGGTATCTCCGTCAGCTTTGAGATCGAGAGTATCTTTAACTCCGATCACGCCAGCTTGATCGTTCGAGTGAAAGATTCTGGCATTGGTATTGATGAAAGCAAAATTGATGCTGTTTTTGAACCCTTTGTTCAAGCCGAAGAGACCACCACTCGTGAATATGGTGGCACTGGTTTAGGACTTACAATTGTAAAAAATCTGGTCGATATGCTGGAAGGGGACATTCAAGTCCGCAGCGTGATAGGTCAAGGCTCAGAGTTCACGATAGAAATTCCTGTAGTCGTACACGCCAAGCCGCTATTAGTCGATGCTAAGCAACAAGCTGAGGTTGAGCCAGAGGCGTTGTTTAGTCGACCTTTGAATGTGTTGCTGGTGGAAGACAATCACACCAACGCCTTTATTGCTCAGGCTTTCTGTAAGAAATATGGCATGGTCGTCACCTGGGCAAAAGATGGCTTAGAAGCGATTGAGATGGCTAAGACGATTACCTATGACTTGATCTTGATGGATAACCAACTCCCTAATCTCGGTGGTGTTGAAACCACTCAGCAGCTAAGAGGTGAGATTGGTGTGTCAGCCCCTATTTATGCGTGTACCGCTGATGCTCAAGAGTCAACTAGAGACAGCTTTATGGCCGCAGGGGCGAATTACGTGATTGTAAAGCCGATTAAAGAAGAGTCGCTCCACCAAGCGTTTGTTCATTTCAAAAACTCATACTGGAATGACACAGAGCACTAGGCTTTAACTTAGTGCTCTTTAATGGAGTCTGTTGAAAAGAAGTAACTAATTTTCTGCCTTTATATCGAGCCAGCGACAAAGGCTTGTTCCAATAGCAGCGTTTTCAACTCATCACTCATATCTAGGTGTTCAGGGAATTGGATACCTAGCAACCGGCCTTGTCTTTGCCTTTTCTTACTTACCACCTTGTAGACAAGATCGTCATCTAAGTACTCATTTAAGTCAGAATTGACTTTTATCTTCCAGCCGACATCAATATCTGATTGCTGGGTAAGATAGATACCGCACCCTGACGCTGAAAAGTCGACTAGTGTGGCATCCAGCGACAAGGTATCAAAAGTGACTTCACAGCTGAGACGTACTTTATACCTTTCGTGTTCACGAATAGGCTTGGTTGCAAAGTTTGAGGGTGGGCGAAGGAAGATTAGATGTGCTGGAGAGGTGATATGAGCCAGTACATTGGTTTTGAACGCGACAATGTGCCCAAGTTCGGTGTCGGTAATCGCACGAACAATAATATCAACGTTTGTGAGCTTTCTCAGCGTCAGTGCTTCTGTCGCTTTTTGCGTAAGCTCTAGGATGAGGTACTGATCTTCTTTGTGTCCGATATAAAGTGTACTGATCTGGATTGAGTCGTCTGGGCCAAATTCCAATACACCTGCTGTTTTTGTACCTGGCTTTAGGTATCTGAACAGTTCTAAGTTTTTATCTTTATGCATATTCGTTACTGAACAATGTTAATCGTTTGATAAAATAATATAACGCCCTGATAAAACTATGTCATTAGTTTCATTGAAGTAATTAGCAGCGTACAACAAAAAAGTGAATCGCTATCTCAAGTAAACAACGGCTTACTCTTGTCGTAAAACAAGATACACTGCTGACAGATATATACTTGATGGAGAAATAGTAAATGGAACTGGAAACCTTATTGAATACTCTGGCTGAAACCCCAGAGGCCGTGCAATTTGAAGATACAATGCAAGTGATCGAAGCTCACTATGATTTTTCTGAGCGCGAATTTCGCAATGGTGAGGTAGTGAACGCTGCAGGGCAGAATAATGGTTCGTGTAAGATTTTTGCTTTTGGTTTAGAGCAAGGCCTATCAGCAGAGCAAACACTTGCTTGTTTTGGTCAATTTTATCGTAACGACGTGCTAGGTTTTCCTGAGAACAGCGACCATCAAAATATTCGTAACTTTATGGTTCATGGCTGGAATGGTATCCAGTTTTCTCAGCCTGCGCTGGTTGCAAAAGTGAAGTAGACACTAACCAGGTAACGATTAGGTCGAAATTTAATCTCAGTATTTTGAAGCGAGAAAACAACCTCTCGCTTTTTTTGTCTATGTTGAACTGGCTAGTAACTTGCTATCCAGTAACTTACTAAATGGGCTCTAAACTACTGAACGGGCAGGGCAGACAAGCACTTACGACACATACAAACTCCAGCCTTTGGAATATCGCTAGTATCTCGTTTTTCTAACTCAAAACACCAACACGTCTCTTTGCCCGCACTGATATCGCATTGAGCTGGCTCATTACACTGTGGACATTGGTGAGTCGAACTCGCGCCACTAAGATTATCCATAACCGACGTTTGCTCTTCTTCAGATAAGCCTTTCCAACCTATAATTTCATCCATTGTTCGAAAGCAGCCACTACACATTCCGCCATTATTTTTACAAGCCGCTCGGCAAGGTGTTTTCATTTCTCTAACCTGTGATTCATTTGGGCTGAAATGTAGCATATTTGTTTCTTCTTGAAGAGCCGTTAAGCTAAGAAATTACTCAGTTAAATTTAGAAATGACCTCGTAATTTTTAGGCTTTTCATGTAGCATCTCGCCCCTTTTGTTGAGTGGGGGGATATTATGTTTATTGGATTTGATTATGGAACAGCGAACTGTTCTGTCGCGGCGATGGTTAATGGAGAGCCAAGCCTGTTACCGCTAGAAGGTAACAACCACTATATTCCCTCAACCGTGTTTGCGCCTACTCGTGAGAGTGTTTCTGAACATCTATTCCGCCACTTGAATATCAAGCCGAGTGATGCGATCGGTGAGCAAGTACTACGACGTGCGATTGCGCTGAACAGAGAAGAGAGTATCGACTTAGTGCCAGAAGACATGGCATTTGGTCAGGCTGCGTTGGACTTATATTTAGAAGACCCTCGCGATGTTTATTATGTTAAGTCCCCTAAATCTTTCCTTGGCGCGAGTGGACTGCATGATGTGCAGGTGAGCTTTTTCGAAGATTTAGTGTGCGCCATGATGGCAAATATCAAGAATCAAGCCGAACTCACGACTCAAGAGCAGATCAAGCAAGCTGTTATCGGCCGACCAATTAACTTCCACGGTCGAGGTGGTGAAGAGGCGAACAGACAAGCTGAAGACATACTGTCTCGCGCAGCTAAGCGTGCCGGTTTCCTTGATATCGCTTTTCAATTTGAGCCCGTAGCCGCAGGCCTTGATTACGAAAGCACATTAACTGAAAACCAAACAGTATTGGTTGTTGATATTGGCGGTGGTACCACCGATTGCTCATTATTAGAAATGGGACCAACGTGGTCTGGTAAAGCGGATCGTACCCAGAGCTTGCTGGCACACAGTGGACAAAGGGTAGGGGGGAATGACCTCGATATCTATCTTGCATTCAAACAACTGATGTCACCTTTTGGTATGGGCAGCAAAGGCATTTCGGGTATTGATATGCCACTGACTCAATTCTGGAACCCAATTGCGATTAATAATGTTGAAGCTCAAAAGAACTTCTATTCAAGAGAAAACCTAGCGGCATTAAAATTACTTCGTAAAGAAGCGTCAGAGCCTCAAAAGCTAGAACGTTTGATGAAGGTTTATCACGACACTTTGGGTTACGGTATTGTGCGTAGAGCGGAAGAGGCCAAGATTGCGCTGGCAGAATCCCCTCAATATCGTGCTGCGATTAATGTTGCCTCTGAACTGGTCGAGGTAGATATCTCAGTCGAACAGATGGTTGAAGCGATTGAAACACCAAAGTCTAAGATGATTGAGTTGGTTAAAGAAGCGATTCAACAAGGCCAGAAAAAGCCAGACGTAATCTACATGACGGGTGGTTCCGCTCGTTCACCGATACTTCGTGAAGCCGTACAACAAGCTGTGCCGAATGTACCGATTGTGAGTGGTAATTACTTCGGTTCAGTAACTGCAGGTTTAGCTCGTTGGGCTGAGGTTTGCTTCAAATAAGAGTTCAATGATGAGTTATGAAGGGCAACCAGTCGCTGATTGGTTGCCCTTTTTTTGTTTTTCTCTAATGAACTTTCTATTGAACGATTTTTCCTAGCTCATATTGGGATTTGTTTCACAAAGCTAAATATTTCAGCTGAGCTCTACGTGTTACAAAATGTTTCAAAGGCAAAGGCGAGCCTCTCGATGGTCTGATGAGTTACCTTGGGTTTAGATTTTTAATGCTTTTTTAGTGATTATAAAATCAAAAATAATCAAAGTATTTACCTCAAAGAATGAAAGGAGATCCCAGTAATTGTCGTGTTAATCAACTGTTTTAAAAGGTATTTTTGTTTTTTATAGTGCGATTTTTTTTATTTTATATATTTTAATGCAACTTTTTTGTCATTCGTATATTAGTGTTTGCCTACTTGTTAAATGCAGGTAACAACTTCTCCGTAAGCACGAGGTTGTTAGTGAATAACTCACCCAGTTACATAATGGATATGACAATGAATAAGAAACTTTTAGCGCTAGCAATTTCTGGTGCAGTATTTGGTACACAGGCAGTTGCTGTAGAACTTTACAACGAAGACGGCACAACATTCTCTGTTGGTGGTCACGTATCAGTTGCAGTTGGTGACGTAAACAGCGATGACCGTATCAGCGAAGACGATATCGGTGTTGAGTCAGTTTCTCCACGTATCAACTTCGGCGCAACTCACGATCTTGGTAATGGCTTTACAGCTGATGCTAAAGGCGAATGGGCGCTAAACATGCTTGACGGCGGCGACGAGTCATTCACAACTCGTCTTGGCTACATTGGTCTAACTCATGAAGACTTCGGTCGTGGTGTTGTTGGTACTCAATGGGCGCCATACTACAACGTTGCTGGTGTTGCAGATATGCCAATCGCATTCGCGAATGACTTCATCTACGACGATCACGGTAACCTAGGTACTGGTCGTGGCGAAGAGATGGTGAGTTACGGCAATGCTATCGATTTTGGTAACGCTGGTTCTCTAAACGTAGGTGTTGCATGGCAAGGCCGCAAGACTGATAAAGTTTCAGATACAAACACAAACAAATACGGTAACCGTGCTCAAATTGCATTGAACTACGCAATTGCTGATTTCACAGCAAACTACGCATACAACACTGGTGACGTTACATTTGGTAACATTGGCGGTGGTTCTAAAACTGCTGATTCTAACGTAGTGAGTGCTACTTACGGTTCTTACGGTTCTGAAGGTCTATTCTTAGCTGGTGTTTATGCTATGAATAACTACATGAACTCAAGCTCTGGTGTTGCTTTAGAAGAGACAGTTGCAGTTGAATTACTTGCTTCTTACGCACTTTCTAACAGTCTGAACTTAAGCGTTAACTACGAAGCGGTAGAAGACGACAAGAACAGCGAAACTGTATACAGCACTTCAGCTCTACAAGCTGAATACAACTTCACATCTCAGTTCGTAGGCTATGCTGGTTACCAGTTCGACCTACAAGGTTCTGGCGTGTACAAAGAAAAAGCTGATGACCAGTGGCTACTTGGTGCTCGTTACTACCTATAAGTCGCAGACTTATTTAGCATAGTGTTTACTCCTTAAGTTTACCTTTTAGGGTACTGTCCTAGACACCATGCTAAGCCCTCTCAAGCCTTTGGTTTGAGAGGGCTTCTTTCGTTTTAATGCTCTTCAAATTTAACTGCCTACTTTAGTTTCATTTTCTCTAATTTATGTAAGCCGATGACTCTATTCCTGCTGGGTCGGTCGAGGTATACACCGATATTTACCTAAAAGTATTCAAATCAATGAATTGAGCTCAAGATCAGAATTTAGAGATCGGTAATCATCTTGTCGAAGACTCTCATTTTATGATGCGCTAAACTCTGCTCTCTAAAAATAGTTCAGGGATAAACTATGAGCAGCGTTGTAGATCAGAAACAATTGATGAAGTCGAAACGAACAGCAACCCCAACAAAAGTACTGTGTGTTGGGCGTAACTATGTCGATCACATTGAAGAACTTAACAATGCGATTCCTGACTCTATGGTGGTGTTTAATAAACCAAGCACCAGCGTGACTTCCTCTCTTTCTTCGTTTCATCAAGAAGCACTGCACTATGAAGCTGAAATCTGCTTTATCGTTGAAAATGGCCAATACTCAGCCGTGGGCTTAGGGTTAGACCTCACCAAGCGTGAGTTGCAAAGTAGCTTAAAAGCGAAAGGCTTACCTTGGGAACGCGCCAAAGCTTTTGATGGCTCAGCCGTATTTAGTCGCTTTGTTCCAATTGATAACTTAGACCTTGCAGACTTAAACCTAGAGTTGTTTATTAACTGTGTTCGTGTTCAGAAAGGACATGTTGAGCAGATGCTTTACTCTCCAAAAACTATCCTAGAAGAGCTGTCTTCTTATACCACCTTACTAGACGGCGATGTTGTGATGACAGGTACGCCAAAAGGTGTTGGGGCCGTACATCGAGGCGATATCTTCCTTGGTCGCCTAAAGTGTGGCGATACGACATTGATTGAGATCGAATGGGTAGCAAGTTAATTAGTCTTTTCTATTTAGTTAATAAATTGGCTTTGTCGCTTAATGTTGGTTTTTAATTCGATTAAATAAACGTCGAACAACTGATTGCATCTGGAAGGGTGTTGGTAATTGATATAAAATCCGCCTCCGTTTTTATCAATGCTGACCCTCATGATCGACTTAACCATTTTACCTGTCTACCTGACTGCCGTTGTTGCACTTCTTCTTTTACCTGGCCCTGATATGTTACTGATTGCGAGTTCAAGCATGAGCTATGGCCGTAAGGTCGGCGTGTTTGCAAGCCTAGGTAATGCGACTTCTGGAATCATTCTGACAGTATTAGCGGCTATGGGTGTATCAGCGTTGATCGCAATGAGCCCAATAGCGCTTAAAGCTCTACATTTGTTAGGCGGCGCGTACTTGTTGAAGATGGGATGGGACTGCCTGCGAACAGAGCAGGGTAACGCGCCTGAGTTAAGCGATAACTTTGCAGCAAAAGCCTACTATCAAAGAGCGCTAATCAGTAACCTGCTTAATCCTAAAGCGTTGGTTTTCTTTGTGATGTTTCTGCCTCAGTTTGTGTCGACGAATATTGAAGCGACTTCCGGTCAGCAGATGCTTGTTCTGGGTTTATTACTGAATGTTCTCGGCTTAACGTTTAACTTTTTGCTGGTGGCGTTAGTGGGTACGATTGGTAAATCTCTCGTAGAAAACGCGAAGTTTCGTACCTATCAACAGAAAGTCATGGGCGGAGTTTTCATCGTGTTAGCTATCTGGATGTTGTCTTCTTTCTTTACTTCGTAGACGAATCAAATCAGACATCTTCTCGTGGTTAGCCGCTGAGACAAAAATGGACGCTACGAGCGTCCATTTTTTATATTTAACCGTTACATGTTGAACGCGCTAAATCGCTATGAATTCAACTCTTGTTGGTGTTGTTCAATCAGTTTCTCCATGTACTTCTCACCGCGCAGGCGAGTGTCTTCGTAGGTTTCTGTCCCTTCAAATTTTGTCACCGTCTCATAGTAGATCTTAACTTTTGGCTCAGTACCGGAAGGTCTTACGATAATGCGTGAACCATCCTCGAGGTGATAGATGAGTACGTCACTTGCAGGCAGGTTAATGGCTTCAGTATTGCCTCCAATGACGAAGCGTAAAGAAGAATGCAAATCTTCAATTACAGAGATAGCGACACCGTTGATTGCTTTAGGCTGTGCCGAGCGGAGCCTAGAACCAATCGATGGTGAATCCGGGTCAAGCGCAATACTGCGTTGTGCGTTGGTGTGTACACCATGTTCCAACGATATCTGAGCAAGAAGATCCCAGACCGTTCGACCTTGAGATTTGAGCTCTTCAACCAGTTGAGCGAAAACAACGATGGCAGACAGCCCATCCTTGTCCCGTACTTGAGTACCAATTGTGTAGCCTAGCGCTTCTTCATAGGCAAACAAGAACTCGTTCTGATCATCTTCTAATTGCATGCCAATATTCGCCAACCATTTAAAACCTGTCAGCGTTTGGAAATAAGTCGCCCCGTGGGATTGAGCTACTTTTTCAAGCAATGTTGAAGATACGATACTGTTACCAACTAATTGGTTTTTGGTATGTGGCTTTGAGAGTAGATAATGAGCGAATAGCACGCCGACTTGGTCACCTGTTAGCATTTTGTATGAGCCATCATCTGTTCTCACTGCAACCGCAAATCGGTCTGCATCTGGATCGTTGGCACAAGCAATGTCGGCATCGACACTTTTTGCTAAGTTAACCACCAGATCCATCGCGCCTTTTTCTTCCGGATTCGGGAAGTTGACGGTCGGGAAGTTACCATCGGGCTCTCTTTGCTCGGCGACGCTGAACACCTTATGGAAACCAGAATCGTGAAGTAGATCCTCGGCCATTTGTGCGCCGACACCATGCATTGCGGTATAGGTGATGGTGGTGTTCGCCGATTCGATCTCGTCACTCACGTATGGGCTCTGATTGATCGCAGCGCGGTACGTTTGATAATAGCCTTCAGTTAACCACACCAACTTACCTTGCGTCTCAGCGTCACTTAGGCTCATTAAAGGGAGCGGCTTGGTCGATGCGATATCGATTTCAGCGGCAATACCCGCATCGTGAGGAGGAATGATTTGAGCGCCATTCTCCCAGTACACTTTGAAACCATTGTATTCCGGTGGGTTGTGGCTGGCCGTCACCACAACGGCAGCTGCGGCGTTGAAGTGCTCAATACCAAAGGCAACGATAGGGGTCGCCGCGACGTTCGAGGTTAGATAAACCTTAATGCCTAAAGCCGTGAGTACGGAAGCGGTATCAATCGCGAACTGCTTTGAATCTAAACGGCCGTCATAACCGACGACCACACCGCGAATGGTCGCATTAGCGACATGTTCGATTAAGTAGTGGCCGAGCCCGGTTGCTGTTTCCTGTATGACTAAACGGTTCATTCGATTTGGGCCGCATCCAACTTTGCCTCTAAGTCCTGCCGTTCCGAACTCTAATCGTTGAGTAAAGCGGTCTTCAAGTTCGTCGTGCATTCCCTCATCGATGAGGTGTTGAAGTTCTTCACGAGTTCTTGGATCTGGGTCTCTCGCTAACCAATTCATTGCATCTTGCATAATCACTAAACCTATTAATGTCTGTATGACTTACCGTTGATTTAATTTAAGTGATATTAATTCTCATTTCCATGAAAGCAATCGTAAAACTCGATATAAAATAAATTCCAACGGCAAGAGGGCACGTAGATTAAGCCACTTCAAATAATTGACTGTTTAGTAAGTAAACTTACCTTGAATAATTGGATATCACTAACTAGCCTTTTACATAAATATAACAAAATTTAACAAATTCGCCGTTTTTGAATCTTTCATGGAAACCTCCAACGCTTTTGAACCGTATTAGTTCTTGGGTTTATATGAGGTCAGTAGCCTGCTCACAGGCTAGTTCCATGTGAGTTGTAGATTGAGATTCAGCCTTTTCATGTGTAGCCGGAATAACAATGAATGTTGTCCAGTTCGCAACGACATTTAGGTCGCAAGTATCCAATTAGGAAGGACAAGGAGAGATCTTTTGAAAAGATTACTGGTTAGGCTAGCGTGGCTTTTGAAGAGTTTTGTTGTGCTTTTAGTTTCGCCTTTAGTGCACGCTAGCAGTGATTACAACATGACTCAAGGCGTCACTGAGATCAGTGGTAAGGTGTATGAACTTCATATGCTGATCTTCTACATCTGTTGTGCGATTGCCTTTGTTGTTTTTGGTGTGATGTTTTATTCGATTTTGAGGCACAGGAAATCGAAGGGCGCAGTTGCTGCCCATTTTCACGAAAGCACGAAAGTCGAAATTCTTTGGACCATCATCCCTATCATCATTCTCATCGCTATGGCGATACCCGCCACCAAAACCTTAATAGCGATGGAAGATACCTCCCAATCAGATCTGACCGTTAAAATCACCGGGTCACAATGGAAATGGCATTACAGCTATTTTGGTGAAGACGTCGAATTTTTCAGCCTTCTAGCGACCAGTGACAAAGAGATTGAAGGCCTCGAAGTGAAAGGCGCGCATTACCTGCTAGAAGTTGATAAGCCGCTGGTACTGCCTGTTGACCGTAAAGTCCGTTTCTTGATGACTTCCGATGATGTGATTCACTCATGGTGGGTGCCAGCATTCGCCGTTAAGAAAGATACCATTCCGGGCTTTATTAATGAGGCTTGGACTAAGATAGATGAGCCTGGTGTTTACCGAGGGCAGTGTGCAGAGTTGTGTGGTCGTGCCCATGGTTTCATGCCGATCGTGGTGCATGCCATGGAAGAAGATGAGTTTGACGCATGGCTAGCGGAGCAGAAAGAGTTAGCGATAGCCGAACAACAAGCCGCAAAAGATGCATTAGGTGCGTCACTTTCCTTGGCGGAGTTGAATACCATCGGTGAAGAGGTTTACAAAACTCGATGTGCGGTTTGTCACCAAGCAAACGGTGAGGGCATTCCTGGAGCATTCCCTGCCATCAAAGGAAGTCCTATTGCCCTTGGTGATGTGGATGTTCATATCGACACAATTGTTTATGGTCGTGGCGGTACGGCGATGCAAGCATTCGATAATCAGTTAACCGAGAAAGAGATCGCAGCGGTAGTAACTTATCAACGAAACGCTTGGGGTAATGATACCGGCGATATTGTTCAGGCCTCAGATATCAACGCTTATAAGGCGAAGCAAGAAGGCAGTTCTGAAAGCTCAACGGATGATGCACAAAATGATGCTAAGGATCAGTTATGAGTTCACCAATCAATAAGCCGGTGAAATCGGCTCCAGCAGAAGATCAAGTACTGAGCCATTCTGCGGAAGGCACCTTGGGCAATAATGATTTGCCTGTTGATGATCACGATTCACATGCGGCACCTAAAGGCTGGGCTCGTTGGCTGTATTCAACCAATCATAAAGACATTGGTACACTTTATTTGTGGTTCAGCTTTGCAATGTTCTTAACGGGCGGCGCAATGGCGATGGTGATCCGTGCGGAGCTGTTCCAACCGGGTTTGCAACTCGTTGAGCCAGATTTCTTCAATCAGATGACTACAGTCCATGGTTTAATCATGGTATTCGGTGCCGTGATGCCAGCATTTACGGGCTTGGCTAACTGGATGATCCCGATGATGATCGGAGCTCCAGATATGGCGCTGCCGAGAATGAACAACCTCAGTTTCTGGATTCTGCCTTTTGCTTTTCTAATCTTGATCGGATCTTTGTTTACTGAGGGGGGCGGCCCAAGTTTTGGTTGGACCTTCTACGCGCCACTCTCGACAACTTATGGTCCAGACAGTACCGCGCTATTCGTATTCTCAGTTCATATTATGGGGATCAGTTCGATCATGGGGGCGATTAACGTGATCGTAACCATAGTGAACATGCGCGCGCCGGGTATGACTTGGTTCAAGCTGCCGATGTTCGTATGGACATGGTTAATTACCGCTTTCTTACTGATAGCCGTGATGCCCGTGCTCGCGGGTGCGGTGACTATGGTGCTGACCGACAAATACTTTGGGACGAGCTTCTTTGATGCCGCAGGTGGTGGGGACCCGGTGATGTTCCAGCACATATTCTGGTTCTTTGGGCACCCCGAAGTGTACATCATGATCTTGCCGTCTTTTGGTATTGTCTCGGCGATCATTCCTGCATTCAGTGGTAAGCGTCTGTTTGGTTATCACTCGATGGTGTACGCGACCTGTAGTATCGCACTGTTGTCATTCTTGGTTTGGGCGCACCACATGTTCACCACGGGTATGCCAGTATTTGCCGAGTTGTTTTTCATGTATTGCACCATGCTGATTGCGGTGCCGACCGGTGTGAAAGTCTTCAACTGGGTGGCGACCATGTGGCGGGGGGCTTTGACTTTTGAAACTCCAATGCTGTTTGCTATCGCATTTATAGTTCTGTTTACGATTGGTGGGTTATCTGGATTGATGTTGGCAATAGTGCCTGCTGATTTCCAATATCACGATACTTATTTTGTTGTGGCTCACTTCCATTATGTTCTGGTAACCGGTGCCGTGTTCTCGATTATGGCTGCCGCCTATTATTGGCTGCCTAAGTGGACCGGACATATGTACGACCACAAGCTCAGCCTGTGGCATTTCTGGACGTCGGTGATTTCAGTTAATGTACTGTTTTTCCCGATGCACTTTTTAGGGTTAGCGGGTATGCCGCGTCGTATTCCTGATTATGCGATTCAGTTTGCTGACGTTAACCAAGTCGTGTCGATTGGTGGTTTTGCGTTTGGGTTGTCTCAGCTAATTTTCTTATGGCTAGCGATTAAGTGCGTAAGAGGGGGAGAGCCTGCGCCAAGTAAGCCTTGGGATAGAGCTGAAGGTCTTGAATGGACAGTACCAAGCCCTGCGCCTCACCACACCTTTACCCATCCGCCGAAAGTGGATTAGAGGGCAGAACCATGAGTGATAAGCAAAGCGATCCCAATCAAGATAAAAAACAACCTAAGCGCCTGTCTAATAAGCGATCGACCAAAAAGCTGACGGGCTACTTGGTGTTGAGCGTGGTTGCGATGTTTTGCTTCGGTTTCGCTTTGGTGCCGCTCTACGATGTCATGTGTGAGGCCTTAGGCATCAATGGCAAAACTAATACTGTTTCAGCGGTGCAACCTCAGGGAATGCAGCCAGACTACTCTCGTACGGTTCGAGTCGAATTCATGTCCCACATCAAGCCAGATATGCCATGGCAGTTTTCGCCTGAAGTTCGAGTGTTAGAGGTTCATCCTGGTGAGGTGGTTCAAACTAACTACATTGCCAAAAACCTTTCTGGAGCCTCATTGGTTGGCCAAGCCGTACCGTCGGTTTCTCCAGGTATGGGGGCAACCTACTTCAATAAGATGGAATGCTTTTGCTTTAATCAGCAGCCATTGGACGGGCACAAGAGCGCAGAAATGGGTTTGATATTTTACATTGAGCCAGATATTCCAGAATCGATACATACGCTGACGCTCTCTTACACATTATTCAATATCACGAATGAGGTGGGTGCTGCGGCCAATAAATCTGAGCCTAACGTACTCGCAAGTAACTAGGAATTTACAGAACCAGTATCAACATAAGGAGTTGAGCGATGAGTTCTAAAAAGGAAGTGTATTTCGTTCCACATCAAAGTCACTGGCCATTGGTGGGTGCTGTAGCACTGTTTTTGGTCGCGGTTGGCGCTGGCTTGACGGTGCAAAACATGGGTACCGACGCCGCAGGTGGTGTGTTTGGCAAAGCGGTGTTGTTAGTCGGGTTTGCTGTGCTGCTTTACATGCTCGCAGGTTGGTTTAGCAATGTGATCACAGAATCATTGAGTGGTCTCTATTCTGAGCAGATTTCTCGTTCTTTTAGACAAGGAATGAGTTGGTTCATCTTTTCCGAAATCATGTTCTTTGGCGCTTTCTTTGGCGCGCTTTTCTATGCTCGAATGATTTCTGTGCCTTGGATTGGTGGTGCGGGCAATAATGAAATGACCCATGAAGTATTGTGGCCGATGTTCCAATCAATTTGGCCACTAACGACGACTCCTGATGGCGTAACGACACAAGCCATGCCTTGGCAAGGTATCCCGCTTAAGAACACCATTATTCTGCTGCTTTCCTCTGTGACGCTGCACATGGCACATATCAGTCTTGAACAAAATAAGCGTATGGCTTTGATCGTGTGGTTGGAGATAACCATTGTTCTGGCTGGCTTCTTCCTGTTCTTCCAAGTTGAAGAGTATCTTCACGCTTATCAAGAGATGGGGCTGACACTTCAGTCTGGCATCTACGGTAATACCTTCTTTTTGCTTACTGGGTTTCATGGCTTACATGTCTGTTTAGGGACGATCTTTTTGATTGTGTTGCTGGCAAGGGTTGCGAAAGACCACTTCACTCCGAAAGACCACTTTGCGTTCCAAGCGGGCAGTTGGTATTGGCACTTTGTTGATGTGGTTTGGTTGGGCCTGTTTGTGTTTGTTTATGTACTTTAACGATTGAGCCTATAGGGGATTAATAGGGACGAGGGTTGGGAGTTATCACTCCTGATCCCAAAGCAAGTAATAATAGTAGCACGACAACGGCTGACCACATGACACGACGACACAAGAAGTAACTGAGTCTTTTTCCATTGTGTTTACCTGAGGCGATTTGGATTAGGCCTTTCATCAAATTGAAAGCGATAAAAAACAGCAAAGCGACCAATACGACTTTAAATAACAGAACAAAGGTAGATGACGCCATAGTGATAACTCCAAACCGATTGATTGATGATGAACACAAGTTCCGCAGTAAAGGTTTTTGGATAGCGGTTGTTTTAACTGTGGTTTCAGTCGGCGCTTTAATCAAGTTAGGTTTATGGCAACTCGATCGTGGTAACGAGAAATTACGTTATGAACAGCAACTATCAGAAAGAGCGCAGCAATCGTTTAGGTCATTGGACACGGTTATCTCTGAATGGAAGGGCTCGCGTACACAAGCCCAAGGTACATCTGAACAGCAGTTTTTAAATGGTTTGAAGGTTGATGTTGAATTGGAAATACCAAGTGGTTTGGTGGTCTTGTTAGACAATCAGATTAACCAAGGAACGGTGGGGTATGTGATTTACATGTTGGGTGAGGTTCAATCTAAAGAGCAAGGCAACCAGCTTTTACACGAAAAGCAGTTATTGATCGATCTTGGGTTTGTTCCGGCAAGTAATGACAGAAGAGAACTACCGCAATTAGGAAGTATCACTGTACCAACCAAAATGTCAGGGCGCTTGTATACACGCTCAATTAATCCTTTAAGTCATGAGTTGGGTTTAGAAAATACGACACCGAATAGAATCCAAAACCTAAACATAGCAGCGTTATCACAGTATACAGGACAAGAAGTGCTGCCCTTTGTCTTCCAACCTCAGAGTTTAGATTCATGGCCCTATGAAATGTTATGGCGTCCAACGGCGATGAGGTCTGAGAAGCATTTTGGTTACTCATTTCAATGGTTTGTTATGGCTGCGGTACTTTTGTTTTTGATGTTGTTGATTGGCTATCGGTACCTAAAAGCAACACCTATCACGAGGAATAAGGATGGATAAATCTCAAGCACAAGTGAACAGGGAAATTACCGAGGCAAACATGGCTGAGCTCAGAAGCCGTCGTACTAAAGGACGCTTGGTATTAATCGGACTCGTTTTAATTTTCGCTTTGCCAGCCATTATCGCCAAAACTGTGTTGGATCAGAATTGGTATACGTCAGGTGTCACTAACTCAGGCGAATTGGTAGAACCAAGAATTACACTAGCGGATTTCGGCGTAACGGTACCCATGGCAGGAGAGGGTTGGGTTGTGGGTTATATCGCTCCCACAGAGTGTGAAAGCTTATGCGAACAACAACTCCATTATTTGAATCAAAGTTACTTGGCGCTAGGGAAAAACAAAGAGCGAGTTACCGCCGTTGTTTTCGTCTCAGAAGGTAACTCGTTGTCGGGTTCGCTCAACAAGCCTGATTTATCTTTGTTAGCAGGTGGTGATCAATTAAGTACTGAGTTTGCACCCGCTTCCATTGTCATAATTGACCCACTCGGGCAATTGGTTATGGAATACAAAAGTGTTTCTGATCCTTCGCAGCTAGTCAGCCAATCTAAAGGCTTGATTCATGATCTAAGAAAGCTGCTTAAGCTGTCACGAGTTGGGTAGTTAATCAGCTTAAGTTGATAAGCTTGAGTTAATGAGCTTTAGCAGATTGCGTTAATGCTGAGTGTTGTTAGTGCAAAGGGAATAAGTATAGGGAGATAAACGATGCAGAATAAAGCCCCTGATTTACTCATGCACATGATGAGATTAACTATCTTGTTAACCCTTACCGTGATTGTGCTCGGAGCTTATACACGCCTGTCTGATGCTGGCCTTGGCTGTCCTGACTGGCCGGGTTGTTACGGTAAGATCACCGTTCCGTCTGATGCCCAAGCGGTGAGTCAAGCCAATCTGCAATTTCCAGAGCGAGCTCTTGAAGCAGACAAAGCGTGGATAGAGATGATCCATCGCTACTTTGCAGGAACATTAGGGTTGCTTATCTTTGTCGTTGTAGCTTGGTGTATTAAAAAGAACATCACACCAGTTGGTCTTCCATTACTTATCTCTACCACTGTGATTTTTCAGGCTTTGCTTGGAATGTGGACGGTGACTCTTAAGTTGATGCCCGTTGTGGTTATGGCGCATTTGATGGGGGGTTTCACGTTGCTGTCACTGTTGTGTCTGCTCTACTGCCGTTTGTCTCAATTCCAAAGCCGTTTTGGTGAGGCTTCTTATTCTCCAACACTTAAATTTTGGGCGTTGTTTGGGTTACTCATTGTGGTTGGGCAGATACTGCTTGGTGGTTGGACATCGTCAAACTATGCCGCTTTGGTGTGTACCCAATTGCCTATTTGTGAAGGTAACTGGATGAGCTACCTCGATTTCAAAAATGCGTTCGATTTTGCTCAACACGGACACGATAACTATGAGTTTGGTGTGTTGGAGTATCCCGCGAGGCTTACCATACATGTCATGCACAGGTTCGGGGCTATTGTGGCGACATTAACGGTGCTGATGGTCGTGTACCAGTTATGGAAGTTTGGCCAAGTGCCTCACCAAAAGCTGAGCATGATTGTCGCAATAGTGTTGTTTACTCAAATCAGCCTTGGGATCAGTAATGTATGGTTTCACCTGCCAATCTCAGTTGCGGTTTTGCATAACCTAGTCGCAGTAATGTTGCTCATCAGCATGGTTGTAACCAATTTTGTGGTGTGGCAACGCAAACCGAGTGAGAGCTTGGTGAAGAACAGTGTATTACAAGGAGGTAATCATGGTCAGTAGAACGTCAACACAGTATGAAGTGGTGGCTCAAGAGGCAGCCTTAACTCATAAGATAACAGCCAATAATGACATAACTTTAAGTAACGAAAAGGCTGAAAAAAACAAAGCCACTTGGAAAGTTTATTTAACGCTGACTAAGCCTAAAGTGGTGGCTTTGATGTTGCTGACAGCATTGGTTGGGATGTGTTTGGCCGTGCCGAATGGATTGCCTTTGCAACAAACTTTGTTCGGAATGATTGGGATAGGGTTAATGGCAGGTTCAGCGGCTGCGTTTAACCATTTGATCGATAAAAAGATCGACGGCCAGATGACTCGAACAAATCGACGCCCTTTACCATCCGGTGAGCTGAGTAGTGTGCGTGTGTTTAGCTTTGCAGCAGGTATCGGCTTATTTGGGTTCGCTACGTTAGTGGTGTGGGTCAATCAACTCACGGCTTGGCTAACCTTTGCAAGTTTATTGGGCTATGCGGTCATCTATACCATGTACTTGAAGCGAGCGACGCCACAGAACATCGTAATTGCAGGGATAGCTGGCGCAATGCCACCGTTATTGGGCTGGACGGCAGTCACCAACGAGCTGCATTCAAATGCTTGGTTGTTGGTGATGATCATCTTTATTTGGACGCCTCCTCATTTCTGGGCGTTGGCAATTCATCGTCGTGATGAGTATGCCAAAGTGAACATCCCCATGTTGCCTGTGACTCACGGAATCGAATACACCAAGACGTCTATTCTTCTGTATACCTTTTTGCTTAGCATCGTGTGTATATTGCCTGTATTGGTTGGCATGAGCAGCTGGATATATCTGAGCGCTTCATTGGTGCTCAACGGCGGGTTTGTTTATCACGCTTGGGTACTGAAATATCGTGATGAACCCAATATGGCCATGAAGACCTTTAAGTTCTCCATCTATCATCTCATGATCTTGTTTGTGGCTCTGTTGGCAGACCACTATCTACTTTGATAACCGCATTTCTGCTGTTGCTGAATAAGAAAACGGATGCTCTGGGCATCCGTTTTTGTTTGGTTGATGACTAAAACTCACCCAATACAAAGTAAGTATCTAGCGAGTACTTAGTCCACTTTGTTCCAAGCACTTTGCCAGTGTGAACCGACACCTGGTTCGTACTGAGTTGCTGTTGGAGCCCATTGAACACAGTAGCCAGAGTATGGGAACTCTTTACACTGATAAACGCCACCATCGCTGCTTAGAACCTTTTTTCCTGCTGTGTAAGACTCAATGCTTTCTGGGAACACGAAGTCGTAGTCGCCTGCTGGTGGCGGTGTTTGCTCGTCCATAAGATGAAAATCAAGCGTGTTCTGATCCACTAAGTTACCTTGGTCATCTTTCGTCACAACCACAAGCATGTGGTGGCCAGCTTCAGACTTAGAAAGAGTCAGTTGAACATCTTCAACTTGTCCGTCTGTTAGGTCCGATTTCTGAGAGGCAAGTGCTTCACGGTGATGGTTGTACACGGTAAGCTCAGCTTGGATATCGCCTGTTGCCGCTAACGTAAGATCAAGCTGAGTAGGTTGGCTCTCATCGATAATGTACTCTGATTCTAAGCCCGAGACTTCAAGATCATGCTCGGGTTCTGGAGTATCAATCTTGTAGCCGATTTCGACACTGTTAAAGCCAGAGCCTGCTTTTAGATAAACAGGATTCGTGCCGTAAACGGGTGCGAAATCGCCTTGGTCATTCAATTGACCTGCTTTGATTTGCGTCTGCTCTTGGTTGATCTTAGAAGCAAGCGCGTAAGACCAGTTATTGGCTTTGCCTTGTTCAGAAGTTTCAATCACAAGCTCAGTGCTGTATGAAGCGTTCTCACCAGACTGGTCGAATACACGCGTATAAACAGCGTCACCAACATTCAGGTCTTGTGTCGGGTTGATTTGACCACCTTGATCCCAATCAGGAATGATAGGGCCGTCACCATCAAATTTCACGTCGATAACGTTGTAGAAAGCCGCTGCAGTGTCACCTACATCCCATACCGCAAGGATCACTTGATAACCTTCACGCTCTGGCACATTACACAAGTGACTGACTTGCATCGGTGGCTGTTCCATATTGCCTTCAACAACACAGAATGGCGTTAAGTCAAAAGAGCTGCGAGCCAACGGCTGGTTTGGATTCCAGTCGGGTTGAGTAATGTAATATTTCCAATCGCGAGTCTTGTGGTTAGCTGTGAATGTCCACTCGAAGTATTGAGAACCAGACTTGATAGGGCGTTTAACCCAGCGGTCTGCCTTTTGCTCGTCTAGTGCTGCTGCTAAAGAAGATTGCGCACTGGCGATTCTCCCATCAGCAGGGCCAACTTCTGGGAAGCCTTCAGGGCCTTCTACACTTTGTGGTTCGTATTGGATACCACCACAGTTGGTGTTTTTCTCTTGCGTATCACTCGCAGGGAACTTACATAGGGCAACACGGCTCTCAGCTACGCCATTGTTGTATGCCGAGACATAACCGTGACCGAAGCTTGCACCGCTTACGCTAAGAAGCGATAGCGCGATGAGTGATTTTTTTTGGAGTTGTTTCATTATTTGTCCTTACTGTATTTGGCCGACAAAAAAGAGAACACCCCGGCATGCATTTACACTTAAATTCTATTAAGTGGCGGCCCCGCTATCATAGACAGAATATTTGTCGACAGACCGGTGGCTTTGCGTCTTATTCTTTCAAATAGTTTGCCAGAAGTGCGTTTGAGCAATCGAAATGTAGCCAACCAGTTTTATAAATGCGAATCAATCGATTGAAATGTGGAATGCCAATCTCGAACTTTTAATTCTTGATACAAATTAACTTGCTATATGTTTAGTTCGTTAACGTATAAATTATTGATATAAATAAAGAAAGCATTTGCTCTAATCGTTTTAGTGAATGAATTTGGGTTGTTTCGCTTCGCTCTGTACAACAATTGTGCGCATATCAAAACCAAACCTTTGGTTTCCACTAACCGAACCCTGACACGCTATGTATGAAAAAACGGACAATTGATTGGTATGAATTATATAAAGGAGTCGGTATGGAATTCACAGAACTAGACAGAGACGCGTTGTATCAAACGTGGATGTCACAAAAATCGAGAATGCGAATTACGCAGATGGAGTTTTCAAAAAAGCTAGGCATGAACCAGCTTGATTTCTCAAGAGTGCTAAGAGGGGAGACGCCATTAACCATGTCTTTCATTAGTCACTTTTGTCGTTTACTTCATTTGGAACCAAGGAATGTATTCCCTTCGCTAAAAGAGGGTAATGAATCGGGCCCTAAAGTGGTCTACCTGAAAAGTAGAATGAGTGTTGATGGTGAGATCCAAAATGCTTATATTGAAGGAAATCAGGTAATTGTAGAGTACGCACACACTGTTCAACATGACTAATTTTAGAGTTAGCTCTGATTTTTAACCCCCTTTTTCTACAACCTTTTCACATAGGGTATGTCATACTTAATTAGATTCCTTAATTTTGACTAAGTGCGTTATGAACCCTTTAAAAGTCCTTTTGCTTGTTGCAACCAGCATTTTCTTGCTTGGTTGTGCAGGCGGCCCAATTAGAACCGCTACTAAATTTACCAGCTACGAAGATTTTCAGGCTGGGCCTGACGGAGGCGTCGACTTGGTTTGGGCAAGGGTTGGGCTACGTGACGCGCAGCGTTTGAAATCCAAGTTAGATGACTACGATTCTGTAGTGATCGACCAAATTTTTGTTTTAGCAGAAGAAGGTTCGTTGGATCAGGAAGAGATTCAGGAACTCACTGAGCACATGGTTGCGCGCTTGGAAGATAAAATATCGCCTCATAAAACGATTGTCGATGAACCGACAGGAAAAACGCTCCGCTTGAGTATCGCTCTGAGTAACGTTGAAACGCCCAATCCGATCTTAGCTGTAACGAGCAGCGTTCTGCCGTTTGGCCTTGCGATGTCAACCATATCTAAGGTCACGACTGGTGAGCACACCAATGTTGGGAGTGCGAGTGTAGAGTTATTGGTCAGTGATGCTCAAGAGGGCACACCACTGTTTGCAGCCATCGACCGTGAAGCGGGTAACAAAGATTTTTCAACCATGATTGATTCGCTGGATGATGCCAAAGACGCGATCAACTATTGGGTTGAACGTTTAGGTGATACTCTACACAACATAGATGACGCATAGTAAAGACCGAATAATGCTAGAGAAAGAGAACCTGATTAAGTTGGCTCGAATGCAGATGCCATTTGGAAAGTACGCGGGTCGTACACTGATTGACTTACCTGAAGAATATTTGCTGTGGTTTGATAAAAAGGGATTCCCGTCTGGTGAACTCGGCGATTTATTGAAACTGTGCCTTGCTCTGAAAATTGAAGGGCTTGATAGTGTCGTCAAGCCATTGAAAAGAATGTAATTAAATAAAAGCTCACGCTGATCACGTGAGCTTTTTTGTTTTTGAGTTCGACACAATTTTACATGCATGATGTAGCTTGAAGAATGGCTCTTCTTACCTTGCTATAAAATACGCAATCGATAGCGTGTAAATAATGGTATACAGGGTGTTTTAAATATAAAACACAAAAAAAATTGCGTTTATTTTTAATTAGTGATTGAAACTAGAGTTTTTACTAGTTAAGTTACAGGGAACAAGAAGATTAGTGCTGATAGAAAGTGACGTGAGACAACGTACATTCAGCTCAAGGATAGAAAAAAGGAAGAAGTAAGCAATGTTCCAGACTGATGATGTAAGAATTAACAAAGTAAAAGAGTTATTACCCCCTGTTGCTGTTTTAGAAAAGTTTCCAGCGACAGAAGTTGCTTCTTCTACAACCTTTGAAAGCCGCAAAGCGATCCACAATATTTTAGAAGAGAGCGATGATCGCTTGCTTGTTATTGTCGGCCCATGTTCTATTCATGACACAGAAGCTGCTCTTGAGTACGGTAAACGTTTGAAAGTGTTGCGCGACGAACTGGGTGATAACCTTGAAATCGTAATGCGTGTTTACTTTGAAAAACCACGTACAACTGTTGGTTGGAAAGGTCTAATAAATGACCCGTACATGAACGATACGTTCAAGCTAAATGATGGCCTTCGTCTAGGACGTAAGCTACTGCTGGACCTAACTGACATGGGCATGCCAACGGCAAGCGAATTCCTAGACATGATCACGCCTCAATACGTTGCTGACCTAATCAGCTGGGGTGCAATCGGCGCACGTACTACAGAATCTCAAGTTCACCGCGAACTGGCTTCTGGCCTATCTTGCCCAGTTGGATTTAAGAATGGTACTGATGGCAACATCAAGATTGCAACAGATGCTATTCGCTCTGCTAGCGCTTCTCACCACTTCTTATCAGTAACTAAGTACGGTCACTCAGCTATCGTTGAAACAGCAGGTAACCCTGATTGTCATATCATCCTACGTGGTGGCAAAGAGCCAAATTACAGCGCAGAACACGTTGGTAAGATTAAAGAAGAGCTAGCAGCTTCTGGTCTTCCACAAAAAGTGATGATCGATTTCAGCCACGCAAACAGCTCTAAGCAGTTTAAGCGTCAAATGAACGTATCTGATGACGTAAGCGCACAAATTTCTGGTGGCGACAAAGCTATCTTTGGTGTGATGATTGAATCTCATCTTGTTGAAGGTCGCCAAGACCTGGTTGAGGGCAAAGCTGCAACGTACGGCCAATCTGTTACTGATGCGTGTATTGGTTGGGAAGACACTGAAACAGTACTTCGCCAGCTGGCAGACGCTGTTGAAGCTCGTCGTAACAAATAGACTAATTACAGTCAGCGATTAAGCTACTGAAAATTCAAAGCCCTTAGTTAGCAACAGCTAATAAGGGCTTTTTTGTGGATCTTAGTTGAAAACTGGAAGTGTCTGTATTCTTAAATGAGAAAAGACAGTAACTCGTCGACTTTAAGTGACAGTAAAGCTTTATCTTGTTTGGTTTCAACGTTAAGGCGTATTAATGGCTCGGTATTGGACTTTCTTAAGTTGAAGCGCCATGAGCCCATATTCATGCTGATTCCGTCTGTGTGATCGATCTCAACGGCATGATCTTGGTAGTGCGATAACACGCAAGCCATGACCTGCTCTGGGTCTGAGACTCTTCGATTGATCTCCCCGGAAGAGGGGAATCTATCTATACTAGTACTCGTTAATTGGTGAAGAGATTGTTGAGTTTTCGACATCAGCTCGATAACCAATAGCCAAGGAATCATGCCTGAATCGCAATATCCAAAATCACGAAAATAATGGTGTGCGCTCATTTCGCCCCCATAGACGGCATTCGTTTCACGCATCTTCTCTTTGATCAGTGCGTGTCCTGCTTTAATTCCAATCGCTTTTCCACCATGCGTTTTTGCGATTTCAATTGTGTTCCAGGTCATGCGCATATCGTGCAATACAGTCGTGTTAGGCTGTTTGACCAAGAATGCTTCAGCAAGCAACCCTACAATGTAATAACCCTCGATGTAATTGCCTTGCTCATCAAAGAAAAAGCATCGGTCGAAGTCTCCATCCCAAGCAATTCCAAGGTTGGCAGAATGCTCTAAAACGGCATCTCGAGTGGCTGCTTGGTTCTCTCTAATCAAAGGGTTTGGAATACCATTTGGGAAGTTTCCATCAGGGTTATGATGAACTTTGATGAAGGTGATAGGGACACCGAGTTCGTTAAATTTATTATCTAAAGCATCAATGATATGTCCTGCAACACCGTTCCCAGCATTAACCACAATCTTCATCGGTGACAGCTTTGATGGGGTTATGTACGAGAGTAGGTGCTCGACGTACGGAGCAAGAATACTGTTCGATCTACTAGAGTTACTTGGTTGTGCATGAACGAACGGTAAATTGCAGTTCAGCTCTTGATTAAGTTCTTCAATGCGTCGTTTGATTTCATCTAAACCACTGTTTTTACTGATAGGGCTAGCGTCTACACCGACCATTTTCATGCCGTTGTAATTGATTGGGTTGTGGCTGGCTGTGATTTGTATTCCGCCAATCGCTTTTAGGTAACGAGTCGCAAAGTAGACCTCTTCAGTGCCAGTCATACCTAGATCAATGACGGTAATCCCTGACTCGATTAAGCCTTTGGTCATGGCTTCTTGTAATGACAGGGAGGTTTTGCGGTTATCACGACCAATCACTACCTGCGCCAAACCATCGAGTGAGGTTTCAGGCTTAGCGGATAGGACGTATTCGCCAAATGCCTTACCGAGCAGGTAGGCGAGTGGCTCATTGATTTGTTTACCAATGACGCCGCGGATATCGTTGTTCTTAAAGCAGTTTAGGTCTAATGTTGGTTTCATCGATTTGTCGCTGCTTTATTTCGTTTGGTTGTGCTTTGATGAGTGGACTTGTTGCTTGCGCACGTCTCGCCTATAACTGTCTTGATATCGAATGATGTCGCCTTCACTTAAATGACTGCCTGTTTGTACTTCAATCATCTCGAGTGGGAGATCCCCTGGGTTCTCTAGGCTGTGAATATGACCTAAAGGGATGTAAGTGGATTGATCTTCTTCAACCAGATAGGTTTTCTCATTGTTGGTCACTTTCGCAGTACCCGCCACGACTACCCAATGTTCCGCTCTATGGTGGTGCATTTGTAACGACAACTTGTGACCGGGTTTAACGGTGATACGTTTAACTTTGTCGCGCTTGCCTAGGTCGATAACATCGTATTTACCCCAAGGTCTAAACACCTCACGATGATGCACATGTTCTGTGCGACCCGCTTGATTTAGTTGACTGACAATCGATTTAACACCCTGAACCTTGTCTTTATTTGCAACCAATATAGCGTCTTTGGTTTCGACAATAATCAGGTTGTCGACACCTACCGTCGCAACCAGCTTATTTTCAGCATGGATGTAGTTGTGTTGAGAGTCGACGGTTAACACATCACCTTCAATGACGTTATTGTGCTGATCTTTTTCGCTTACATCCCAGATCACGGACCATGAGCCAATATCGTTCCAGCCGACATCCATCGGGATCACCGCGGCGTGCGAGGTCTTTTCCATCACGGCGTAATCGATTGAATCACTTGGACTGCTTTTGAATGCTTCAGCGTCTATACGGATAAAGTCGAGGTCGGTATTTTGCGTTGCAAGAGCGAGTTTACTAGCCGCTACTATCTCAGGGTGGTGTTCGGCGAGTTCTTCAACATAGCGTGATGCCTTAAACATGAACATGCCACTGTTCCATAAGTATTGTCCTGAGCGGATGTACTCTTCTGCTGTTGCTGTGTCTGGCTTTTCTACAAAGCATTCTATGGCGAAGGCGTGATTGATTGGCTGCTCTGTTCCATTAGTATCAGTTTGAGCACTGGAGGAAAGAGGCTCTCCCTGCTTGATATAGCCATAGCCAGTCTCTGGGGAGCTAGGTGTTATACCGAATGTCACCAGCTTGCCTTGTTTTGCATAATCAACACCACGACTAATCGCTTGTTGGAATTCAGAGGTTTTCGCGATGTGATGATCAGCAGCCAGCACTAACAAGATAGGGTCGGATGCGCTTTGTTCATTAAGCGGTGGTTTACTTAAAGCCTTTAGGGCGGCAAGCGCAATGGCTGGGGCTGTATTTCTACCGACTGGCTCTAGCAGAATACCACTATGTTGAATGTTAGCTGATCGAGCTTGTTCAGCGGCAATAAAGCGATGCTCTTCATTACAGATAATGAATGGGGCATCGCATTTACTATCCATCAAGTGCTCTTCAAGGCCTTGCAGGCGTTGAAGTGTGTGCTGAAGCATTGACTGGTCGCCGGCAATATTGAGAAATTGCTTAGGGTAAAGCTCGCGAGACAGTGGCCAGAGACGACTTCCGGAGCCGCCGGCTAGAATGACAGGTAAAATCATAGCGTGGTAATTAGGTGCATTAGAATACTGCCATCATATTACCACGCTTCACGCTTATTACTTATCGATAACCAAGAAGGATATGACTATCGATGACCTTCCGTAGGGGAGTTCAACATGTCTTTGGGATCGCTAATATTCTGATTATCACCTAGGCTTTGAACGCTGTTATGATCTTGAACATTAGAAAAGTCTTGAGGGTCAATCTTGAGTGTCTGTGTTGGGAACGCGATGTCTGCATTGTGTTTATGAATAATCGCCAGAACCTGTAACAGAACGTCTTGCTTCACTTTGTGGTACCTGATCCAGTTGACTGTTTTTGTGAAGGTATAGATAAAGAAGTTGAGCGTTGATGGCCCAAATTTGTCAAAGTTAACGATCAACGTCTGTTTGGCATCAATATCTGGGTGGGTCTCGAGCATGGTTCTTACATCATCAACAATGAGCGCCAATTTGTCTGCATCTTGATAACGAAGACCAAAGGTTTCATTGATTCTACGATTCAACATTCTCGATGGATTCTCTACCACAATACTACTGAACACCGAATTTGGCACGTACAAAGGACGCTTATCAAAAGTGCGGATGATCGTCATGCGCCAACCAATGCGTTCGACAGTGCCTTCGATTTGACGATCGGGAGAACGTATCCAATCACCGACTTTAAAAGGGCGGTCGAAGTAAATCATCATGCCACCGAAGAAATTCGACAGTAAGTCCTTAGCCGCTAAACCGACGATCAAGCCACCAACACCACCAAAGGTGAGTAAGCCTGATAGGCTGAGTCCAAACGCTTGCATGATTGTCAGGCCGCCCATGACCATAAAGAACAGACGAGCTACTTTTGCAATCGCCTGTACAGTTGTCTCATCCCTGTTTTTTTGCTCTAAGACGTATGCTTCAGCATTGGTGATCATTCGTAAGGTGAACCAAACGAAGGTACATATGATCAATATGTGCTTGAGAGTTTTTAACCAGTTGATTTCATTGCCAAACTGATCTTGAAGAATCAACCCGATAGATACGGTCGCTGGCCAACACCAAAGTAACGTACTGACAGGGGTTTTCAGTGCCTCTAGTAGTAGGTCATCCCAGTGAAAGTGGGTTCTCTGTACCAGAACTTCCAAGCGATTATGGATAATTCGCCAAGCTACCCAAGCGAGAAAACTCGCAATAGTGATGCATAGGACGCTGTTTGCCCAATCACTATGGCTCTGGTTGATGTAGGTTTGTACTTGGGTTATGAATTCATTCATTGTGTGTGCTGCCGCAGAAATTATGAATTGGAAATTAGCAGAAACTCGAGTTGTTCTCTACCTTTATAAATCAAGCGATTATGACAATAGTATAACCTTATTCTTGCAGAACTAACTTTTTTTGAGATAGAAACTAATGTAGGTTTGGCTATCCCGTGTAATTAAAATTTCTAAACAGGATTTCAAATGAGCGACAAACAATATGCAGTTATCGGTTTAGGGCGATTTGGTCTGTCTGTTTGCAAAGAGCTACAAAGTTCAGGGGCACAGGTACTGGCCGTCGATATTGATGAAGAGCGAGTGAAAGAAGCAGCGGCTTTTGTTTCACAAGCGATTGTTGCGAACTGCACGAGCGAAGAGACGGTGAAAGAGTTAAGACTCGATGATTACGATATGGTGATGGTGTCGATAGGCTCTGACGTTAACTCAAGCATTCTAACGACTTTGGTGGTGAAAGAATCTGGAGCAAAAGCAGTCTGGGTTAAGGCGAACGATAAGTTTCACGGCAAGATTCTCTCTAAGATTGGTGCTGACCATATCATCATGCCTGAACGAGATATGGGCATTCGTGTTGCGCGTAAAATGTTGGATAGACGCGTTCTCGAATTTATCGACCTTGGCAGTGGCTTAGCGATGACGGAGATTGTTATTGGTTCTAAACTGTTGGGTAAGAAACTTGGCGATCTTAAGCTGTGTAAAGAAAATGGTGTTGAGGTACTTGGCTTCAAGCGAGGGCCGAACCTCACTAAAGCACCAGAATTGGATGTGAGTTTAGAAATTGGGGATGTGGTGATCATCGCTGGGCCGAAAGAGACCTTATCTAGAAAGCTACGCAATTGGTAATTGGCAATAAGGTAACAGTATGAATTCGTTAAAACGAAAAGGTACTTTCTACACGCTTAAGAGTGATAAAAAGCCACGTAAAGGCTCTGAACCTAAGATTATCCTTACGAGCTTCTTAGGCGTACTTATCCCCTCTGCAATATTGTTGACGATGCCTGTATTCTCTGTGACAGGCCTAAGTTTTACGGATGCACTGTTTACAGCAACCTCGGCGATCAGTGTGACAGGATTAGGTGTTGTCGATACCGGTGAGCATTTCACCTTGGCGGGTAAAATCTTACTGATGTTCTTGATGCAAGTCGGCGGGTTAGGGCAGATGACTCTATCTGCGGTACTGCTTTACATGTTCGGTGTTAGGTTAAGCCTTAAACAACAAGCACTCGCGAAAGAAGCGCTTGGCCAAGATCGTAAGATTAACCTTCGTAAATTGGTTAAGAAGATCATCATCTTTGCATTAGTGGCTGAATTTATCGGTTTTGTATTGCTCTGCTTCCGCTGGGTACCTGAGATGGGATGGTCAACGGGCAGTTTTTATGCTCTATTTCATGCGATATCTGCATTCAATAACGCAGGTTTTGCACTGTTTTCAGACAGTATGATGAGTTTTGTTGATGATCCGCTGGTGATCTTCACCTTAGCTGGCTTGTTTATTTTCGGTGGGCTAGGCTTCACAGTCGTCGGCGACCTATCGAGTAACTGGCGTAAAGGTTTTCGACATCTTCATTTACACACCAAGATTATGCTAACCGCCACTCCGACTCTATTGTTGGTAGGTACGGTATTGTTCTGGCTGCTAGAAAGAAATAACTCAGCAACCATGGAAGGGTTATCGACTCAAGGACAGTGGCTAGCCGCATTTTTTCAGTCGGCAAGTGCTCGTACTGCTGGCTTTAATAGTGTGGATTTGTCTCAGTACACACAGCCTGCGTTGCTGGTAATGATTGTACTGATGTTGATTGGTGCAGGTTCTACCTCAACAGGTGGTGGTATTAAGGTTTCGACCTTTGCAGTAGCCTTTGTCGCAACGTGGACCTTCCTCCGTCAGAAAAAGCACGTGGTGATGTTTAAGCGCACTGTGACTTGGCAAGCGGTAACAAAGTCATTGGCCATTATTGTGGTAAGTGGGGCGTTATTAACCACCGCGATGTTTTTGTTAATGCTTACTGAAAAGGCAGCGTTTGATCGAGTCATGTTTGAGGTGATTTCAGCCTTTGCAACGGTTGGCTTAACCGCTGGCTTAACCGCGAACCTGACTGAGCCAGGTAAATACATCATGATTGTTGTTATGGTGATTGGACGTATCGGCCCCCTGACCTTGGCTTATATGCTAGCTCGCCCAGAACCTTCCTTGTTGAAATATCCAGAAGACACGGTGTTGACTGGTTAATTAGGTTCACGGGCTGATAAATAAAGCTCTGTAAATAAAAACAAAGCCAGCGATATGCTGGCTTTGTTGTTATAGGCTGTTCGTTAAATGCTGAATGCTTAGCCCTCAAACATCTCAACGTATTCCTCATAGCCTTCTTCTGCTAATTTATCCGCTGGGATAAAGCGCATTGCGGCTGAGTTCATGCAGTAACGTAAGCCTGTTGGTTTTGGACCATCTTTAAATACATGTCCCAAGTGAGAATCACCAAACTTACTGCGAACCTCTGTTCTTGGGTAAAGCAGTTTGTAGTCAGTAGTTGTGACGACATAAGCCTCGCTGATTGGCTGTGTAAAGCTCGGCCAGCCTGTGCCTGACTTGTATTTGTCTTTTGAAGAGAACAATGGCTCCCCAGTTACGATATCAACGTAAATACCTTCTTGCTTGTTATCCCAGTATTTGTTGTCAAATGGGCGCTCAGTAGCGTCTTCTTGCGTTACATCGTATTGAAGTGCTGTAAGCTTCGCTTTGATCTCTGCATCAGACGGTTTTACGTATGTTTTAGCATTCGCTGTCGCATTCTTACTGTCGATGATCTGACGTAGTGTTTTAGGGTTGTCCTTTCTATCATCACCGAAGATCTTATCTAGGTACTGATCGCGGCCAGAAGCATAGCGGTAGTAGTTATAACGAACCTTACTCTTCTTGTAATAATCTTGGTGGTAATCTTCTGCTGGCCAGAACTTCTCAAATTTTATCAGTTCTGTTTTTAGTGGTGCACCAAAGATATTAGCTTTGTCGATCTCCATCATGAAGTTCTGAGCAACATCTTTTTGTGCTTGGTTATGATAGAAAATAGCCGGTCGATAATGACGGCCTCGGTCTACAAAAGAACCTTTGTCATCGGTTGGGTCGATGTGTCGGAAGAATTGGTCAAGAACCTGTTCGTAGCTAACCACATCAGGGTTATAGGTCACGTTGATCACTTCGATGTGACCTGACTTACCCGAAGAGACCTGTTTGTAGGTTGGGTTTTCCAGTTCACCACCAGAGTATCCAGAGATAACGTCGGTCACGCCTGTCAGTTTTTCTAGATCGGATTCTGTACACCAAAAACAACCACCAGCCAGTGTCGCGATTTCAGTTTTACCTGAACTAGCCGTTTTATCCATTGTATTGGCAGTGCCAGTCTGGCTTACAAACAGCGAAATCAGTGGTAGTGTAACCACGAGTGATACCAATATTTTAGATAATTTATTCATAGATACCTCATCTTGACGTTTTTCTCATTCGATTTTGAATGTACGAATAGAGACAGGTTTTAGATGGAAAAAATTACACTATTCATGAAAAAAATATCTCAAATAGAAAATCTTGCTCATAAATGCCGCCAGTAGTAGGGTGTAGGCATTGATATAAAATACCAAATAATGATGACGTTTTCGTACATCTAAGGAACAACATGCAAGCAGAAGTTAAATGGGTCGAAGGCTTTAAATTCCTCGGTCAATCTCAATCAGGCCATTCTATTGTTATGGATGGAAGCGGCGGTGCTACTGCGCCAAGCCCGATGGAAATGGTGTTAATGGCTGCTGGTGGCTGTAGCTCTGTTGATGTAGTGGACGGTTTGAAATCTGCGGGTCAAAGCATCACTGGTTGCAATGCAAAGCTTGAAACCAAACGTCGTGAAACAGCGCCGAAAATCTTTACTGTGATTAATATTCACTTTGAAGTGTCTGGTGACAACCTTGATCCTGAGCAGGTCGCTAAGGTGTGTGCGGATTCATTAGAAAAGTACTGTTCTGTATGTCTAATGTTGGGTGCTGGCGTAGAGATGACTCATAGTTGGGAAATCGTCTAGTCTTCTGATTGTACAGCTTGGCGGTAGGCTAATCTTTACGGCTTACGGCTTACGGCTTACGGCTTACGGCTTATCGCTTACGGTTTTTAGGCATAGCCAGACAAAGAAAAGGGCGGAGCACTTTAAAGTGCTCCGCCCTTATTATTTTAACTAAGGTAGAGTGCTATTATTCAGCAGCTTCTACGATAACTTCTTCAACTTTGACTTCTTCTTGGTATTCAAAACCAGGGATCGTTGCGTCAACACGACGGTTTTGAGCACGACCTTCAGCTGTAGCGTTTGATGCAATTGGATTCTCTTCGCCTTCACCTGACGCTGTAATACGGTCTGCTTCAATGCCTTGCTCTTCGATGTATGCGGCTACAGCAGCAGCACGTTTCTTAGAGATCATTAGATTATACTCAGCTGCACCTGTTGAGTCGGTGTGACCAACAACATCAACTGATGATTGAGGGTGAGCTTTAAGTACTTCAACTAATGGCATTAATGCAATTTTACCATCTGTAGACAGTTCAGTACTGTTTGTCTCAAACATACCTTGAGAGAAGCTCTCAGTTTGCGCTTTAGTAACAACCACGGTTGTCTTCTCTTCAACAACAACTGCTGGTTCTGTGATTGGCTCAGATGGCGCTTGAGTCACTGCTACTGCAGAAGCTGTTGCAGCCGCCGCTGATGCTGTTGTGTTGCCAGTACCGAAGTTGTAGCTAACACCAACTGATAGTAGGTTCGAGTTCAGGTCTTGAACGTAGTTGTCGTCGAAATCATCAAAGTATTGGTATTCAACACGTAATGCCCAATCAGAAGATAGTTGCTTCTCTACACCGATACCAGCAGAAAGAACGACGTCATCCTCGCCACCGTGTGAAATGTAAGCAGGACCTGCTTTAAAGAATACGTCAAACTCTTGTTGTACTGCTAGGCGGTACATTGGAGTTAGCGAGATTGCGATCAGTGGATCGCTGAACGCAGCTGTTGTGCCGTTCTTTGAAAAGCTTGTCTTGTAGTCGCCAAGGAAGTCTGAGCTTAGCTCAATACCAAACTTGTCATTAAAATTGTAGCCAGAGTAGATGCCTGCACCAATTGCATCATCATCACACTTTTCACCGCTTACGCATGCGCTGTCTAGCCAGCCCACGCCCACTTTTGCACCCACGTAAGTCGTTGCAGCAATAGAAGGCGCTGCTGCTAGGCCTGAAGCGGCTACAACAGCACACATGATTTTTGACAGTTTTTTCATAATTTTTTCCTTGGATTAACTCTTATTTTTATCTGAACTTACCAGTAAAACGATCACTTATTGGGTTACGACACTGCTTATAATAAGTAAATCAAGGTGTTGGTTCAGGTGAACCTGTTTCTTTCTCAGTACTTATATTGTTAATCTGATTGCGTATTGGAGTCAATGAAATTGTTAAATATTATATATTTAAGATGCCTTTATTGTTGATTTTATCATTTGTTGGAATGTTTATGTTTAAGCTATAGCCTAGCCTCGTCTATTTACCAGTGGCGCTACGGGTAATAAGTAAAAAACTTGCGCTTTATCATGCTTATAAAACAAAAATCCCCACCCAATATGTATAACTCGAATGAGTACATGATTGGATAGGGATTTGAATTAAAGCGATTAGAGATGTTTTTCACGTACTTTACGTCACGTGAACATCTCGCTTTTGCTTATGGGCGCTCTCCTGCCAGTAAACGCTGTTCAATATCTGCAATGACGCCTGGTAGGTCTGCAATGGTATCGATCAAGTAGTGCGGGTTTGATTCGTTTAGCCTAACGCTTGCTTTTTCACGTGCAGCTGTAAGTGTTGTCTCGTCTGCATCTAAATATTCTTGATACGTTAAGCCTGCTTCGTTACCTGATAGTACAAGGCCTACTGTCCACATACCTGCGTTGTGACCTTCATCGATCCCAGGTGCTGCATCATCCACTTTCACACATGCTGAAACGCTGGTTACGCCAAGGTCGATTACGTTTTTAAGTGCCATAAATGGAGCAGGGCGACCGCCTTGAGGTAGGTCATCGGTTGCTACGATGTTGTCTGGGTGGTAACCGTAATCTGCAGCAGCAGGGATTAGCACATCCATCACTTCACGTGGGTAACCTGAACAAGATCCGATCTTCACGTTCTTCTCTTTTAGGTTATTGACCACTTCTATCGCATTCAAAATAGGTGCTGCGTGATCGGCTACTTTCGCTTTTTGAAGAGGCATGAATGCCGCGTAGATCGCGTCAACGTCTTCACTTGTCATTGAGCGTCCGAACTGAGCTTTCCAACGAGCGTCAACAGCAGGAATTCGACCCACTGCTTGGATGTGGTCCCATTTGCCGATCCCCATAGGTTCACGCGCTTCTGCTAAATCGATATCAAAGTCGAAACCTTGTCTGAATGCTTCAACGAAAATACTGGTTGGAGCAAATGACCCAAAATCAACGATAGTGCCGGCCCAGTCAAAGATAACCGCTTGGATAGGTGATGTTGTATTCATAGTCGTGTCCTATTTCTGTTCTCTCCCAACTCAGGTTGTTCTGGGAGATGAATAATTGTTTTAGGTTATTGGTTACTTGAAATTATTGCTTCAAGGCATGCTTTTAAAGGTGGTTTAAAGGTATTCAAAGTCTTTGCAGATTTTTGCTATCGCTTTTTCGAATACAGACAGAGCGACTTGTAGTTCGCTGCGGCTGATGATCAATGGTGGGCTCAACTGAATCACATTACCTTGTGACACCTTAAAGCTCAGGCCATCGTTCAGACATTGGTAAAGTACTGCTTCTGCTTCATCGAACGCTCGGTTTTTGGTGATATGGTCAGTGACCAATTCCACTCCCCAAAGCAGACCGATGCCGCGAACGTCACCAATGACTGGGTATTTCTCTTTCATTTGAAGCAGTTGTTCACGCACGAATGCGCTGTCCGCTTGTACTTTTTCAAGTAGATTTTCTTGCTCAATCACTTCCATCGTAGCCAGTGCCGCTGCGCAGCCAATAGGACTTTTCTCGTGGGTGTAGTGACCAAGTGATACTTGCGCTGCCGTGTTGTATTTGTCTTTAGTGACCATGGCTGCAATTGGAACCAAGCCCCCGCCAAAACCTTTACCGATACAAAGAATGTCAGGTTCGATATCAAAGGCCTGGTGAGTGAACCATTCGCCACTACGACCCATACCGTTTGGAATGTCGTCGATGATCAACATGACGTTATGCTTATCGCAGATCTCACGGATGCGCTTCCAGTAAGCTTTGCTTGGAACCTGAACGTCTGTGTTACGCACTGCTTCGGCAATGAAGGCTCCAATGCCACCTTCTTTTTCAATCACATACTCTAAATAGTCGGCATAGTGAACGTCGCATGCAGTTTCGTTTGCATTGACTGCGCTATTCTCGTTAAACGGGAAAGCGCCACGATAAGAGACGGCTGGTGGAATGCGTTCTACGCCAGCCATTAACGGGCCCATGCCTTCGCGGAAACAAGCTTCACCACCCACTGAAATTGCGTCCAGTGACGCGCCATGGAATGAGTCCCACAGTGAAACGACCTTGAAGTTGTTGGTGACATGTCGAGCCAGTTTGAGTGCCATGCCGATAACCGAAGTACCACCCGGTGCAAACAACACGCGGTTCAACTCACCACCGCAGATCTGTGTCAGCTTTTCAGCGCATTGAACGGCTGTTTCATTGGTAAAGCGACGTGGTGAAAACGGCAATGAAGCCATTTGTTGAGTCACTTTATTAATGATATGTGGATGGCCATAACCCAATTGATGAACATTGTTACCGTGAAAGTCCATGTACTTCTTGCCCGTCGCATCTTGAATGTAGATGCCTTCAGCTGCTTCAAGTGTGTCTAGACAAGGCGTTGACATCGCTTGATGAAGAAATACGTCAGAGTCACGTTTTAACATCGCTTGAGTCGCATCATCGTTTAGCGACTCGTTCCATTTCTCACGCGCTGGCGTGGTGTTCACATCGCCTTCGCTTCGAAAGTGTGTCGCCTTTAGAACAGAATCTTGATTGGCCATCGTCATTATTTGATGTCCCAGTACATAGCATTCTTAATTGCGTCAATTAGAGCTTCAATGTCTGACGGATACACTTCACCGATGTTACCGATTCGGAAGCAGTCGGCGTTTGAAACCTTGCCCGGGTAAATCACAAAACCTTGTTCTTTCAAACGGTCATAGAATTCCTTGAATTGGTAATCGCTATGAGTTGGAGAATAGAAAGAGGTGATAATCGGTGAATGAAGTTCATCATTTAACAGAGGTTCAAAACCAAGAGAGCGCATACCTGCAACCAGTGTGGTTTGGTTTGTTTGGTAGCGATTATGACGAGCTTCGATACCACCTTCCTGTTCCAATTCAAGTAGAGCTTGATAGAAAGCACGCACTGTATGCGTCGGAGAGGTAAAACGCCATTTACCGAGGTTGCTTTCCATGCAGTGCCATTGGTCAAACAGATCAAGGCTTAATGAACGAGCTTGGCCTTTGCACTTTGCCAGTTCCGATTGCTTAGCAATAACAAAGCCGAAGCCCGGTACACCTTGGACGCACTTGTTTGCAGAGCTGATCATGTAATCGATACCTAAGTCAGCGATATCCATAGGGATGCCACCAAAGCTCGACATTGCATCGAGAATGACGGTTTTGTTGTGCTGTTTTGCCAATTTGGCAATGTCTTCAATTGGATTCAGCATGCCTGTCGTGGTTTCACAGTGCACAATCGCAACGTGAGTAATGTCTGAATCCATGGCCAATGCCGTTTCCATTTCGTTCAAGTCAGGCTGTGATGTTTCACCTGGGGAAACGACATGGCATGGAATGTTTAAGTATTCTGCGATTTGAGCAATACGAGCGCCGTACGCACCGTTATCAACAACAAGAAGCTTACCGTTGTTAGAGATAACGCTACCGATTGTTGCTTCTACCGAAGCGGTGCCGCTACCTTGCATTAATACGCTTGTATATCCCGCTTGCTTAGTCGCTAAAGTCACTAGCTTGCTACGAATCACTTCAACAACGTCTTTGTTGTATTCATCATCCCAAGTACACCAATCTTTTAACATCGCTTGGCGAACGGTTTCAGAAGTAGATAAAGGGCCCGGTGTCAGCAGTAAGTATTCGTTTCTCATGTTCAATTCTCGTGATTTGTATTTTGGACTATACCAGTATTTGCAATTACTTTAACAACCAATTTAAACGGTCGTAAATAGCCCAAACGTTATTTTCACAAAAGCTTCATATTCAAATTTGTCACTTGTGTTGAGAAATTTTCCGATCTTTAAATTGCCATTTTTTGTTCATTTAATCGTCATAAAAGCCAGTTAGCTTAATACTCGAAATCTGGTACATACCAATGCAAAGGTGTGTGTTAACAACCTAAATGAATTTATGGATATAGAAGCCTCTAGATGGAGCTTCTAGCCTTAACAACTTTAACCTTGGAAATTCCTAACCTTGGCATCGGGCCTGACTGGAGAAAATGATGAAAAACCGTTTTATGAAAGGATCACTTGCAGCTTTAGTTACTCTATTGGCTGGTAATGCTTATGCAGCACAGGAAGTGACGGTTTACACCGCTTTTGAAACTGACATTTTAGCGAAGTACAAAAACGCATTTGAAAGTGAAAACCCAGACATCAACATCAAGTGGGTACGTGATTCAACTGGGATCATGACGGCAAAATTATTGGCCGAAAAAAACAACCCGCGTGCAGAGGTAGTTTGGGGACTTGCTGGTTCTTCAATGGCACTGCTTAAAGAAGATGGCATCCTGAAACCTTATATGCCTCAAGGTGTAGAAGCATTACGCGCTAACCTTAACGACCCACAGTCTACTCAAGCTTGGTACGGTAATGATGCATTCTTCAATGCAGTTTGTTTCAACGAAGTGGTGGCTAAGCAACTTAACTTACCTGCACCTAAATCTTGGGATGACCTAACCAAGCCTATCTATAAAGGCCACATTGCTATGCCAAACCCAGCATCTTCTGGTACGGGCTACATGCAGGTTTCGGCTTGGTTACAAAACATGGGTGAAGACCAAGGTTGGAACTACATGCAGAAGCTAGACCAAAATATTGCTCACTACACGCACTCAGGTTCTAAGCCATGTGTTCAAGCGGGCATGGGTGAAGTCGCTATCGGTATTTCTATGGCGAGCCGTGGCGCTAAGCTGAAAACTCAAGGCGCTCCACTTTCAGTGATTACACCTGAAGGCATCGGCTGGGAATCTGAAGCGGTAGGCCTTGTTAAGCCTTCTGATGCAGCACAACGTGTTATCGATTGGTCTATTTCTAAAGCGGCAAATGAGCTTTACATCGAAATGTACCCAGTTGTTGGTCACCAAGATGTGACAGGCAAAGCAGAGAACTTCCCTAATGTAGAAAAGAACATGGCAAAAATGGACTTCGCTCGCATGGGCAGTGAACGTGCAGACGTTCTTAAAACATGGTCTGAGAAGTTTGACGCTAAATCAGAGCCAAAATCTTAATCTGCTGAGCTTTTTAGTTCATGAGCTCCTTGGTTAATTATCTACCGAGCTTATTAGACACATGGTTTATTAGATATATGGCTTATTAGACACGTAGTCCATTAGATATGCAGCTCATTAGAAGTTAGAGATCAGTAAAGGAAGGCTTCGGTCTTCCTTTTTTAGTTTTACGCCTTTAGGTTTTAAGTAAGGTACAACAAATGACAAAGCACTACTCATATTGGTTCAAGCAAGCGTTAGAACAAGAGTTTGGCAACATCAATGAGGGGCTAGATTCGGCGAAGTCGCTCCAAAAAGACGTCAACTGTGATATCGCCATTGTTGGCGGTGGCTATACGGGTTTATGGACGGCGATTTTAATCAAACAACAGCAACCCGAAAAGCATGTTGTCGTGATTGAAAAAGGTCTATGTGGTAGCGGTGCTTCTGGTGCGAACGGCGGTTGCATGCTGACGTGGTCAACTAAGTATCCGACGCTGAAAAAGCTCTACGGAAAAGAACAAGCGAAATGGTTGGTTAAGGAATCGGAAAAGGTTATATACGAGATTGAAGCCTTCTGTAACGAACACAAGATTGACGCGCATCTATATCGAAGCGGTACTTACTACACGGCGACCAATGAAGCGCAAAAGGGTGGAATGGAGCCTGTTGTTAATGAGCTGGTTAAGCAGGGTATCAATAGCTGGAAGAAGTGCGACAATTCTTTGGCTGATAAAGCGGGATCTGATCGCCACATTGAGGGTTACTACTCAGAAGCTGCGGGTAGTGTGCAGCCAGCGTTATTGGCGAGAGGCTTACGCCGCGTTGCGATCGAATTGGGTGTCGAAATTTACGAAAATACAGAAATGACTTCTCTTGATTACGGCTCACCAGTTCGCGTCCAAACTAAGGGTGGGACGATAACTTCCGATAAAGTGATCTTAGCGCTCAATGCGTGGATGCTCGATCACTTTAAAGAGTTCAAACGCAGCATAGTGGTTGTCTCTTCCGATATGGTGGTGACCAAGCCTATTCCTGAAAAGCTCAAGCAGTTTGGTCCAGAGAAAGGGGCAGCGGTGGTAGATTCGCGTATCTTTGTCCACTATTACCGAGATACCCAGGACGGACGACTCATGTTGGGCAAAGGCGGCAATAAATTCTCGTTTGCGAATCAGGTTGAAAGCATGTTCAACCAAACGACTAGCTACCTACCGATTCTCAATCAATCGTTCCAAAAATTGTTCCCTAAATTGGAACAAAGTGAATTCGATTACAACTGGTCTGGCGGCTCAGATCGTTCGGTCACCGGATTGCCATTTTTCGGTAATCTAAAAGGCCAAAGCAACATCTATTATGGGCTTGGTTACTCTGGAAATGGCGTTGCTCAAACCCGTATGGGCGGGAAGATTTTGTCAGCAATGGTACTCGATATCGACAATGCTTGGACGCGAAGCGGTTTAACTAAAGGCCCATTAGGACACTTCCCGCCAGAGCCATTCCGTTGGGTAGGTGCGATGATAGTGCGTGATGCGGTACGAAGAAAAGAGAACGCGGAAGATTCGGGTAGCACGCCATTGTGGCTAGATAAACAGTTATCCAAACTCGCAGGTGCGGCGGGCAAAGCCGACAAGGTTGAATCATAGATTAATCTAGCGTTTAAATTAGAAGTTTACATTGAGGCTCTCAGTGATTTATGGGCAAGTCACTGAGGGCTTTCAACGTTGAACTAACTTTCAATGTTGAACAAATAGCAATTTTTAATGCTTATTATATCTGCAATATAACTGTCATTTAGCTTCTATAAATTTGTCACTCAACTGCAATATTCTCAGTATAAATTTGGTATATACCATATAGAGAGTGCTGTAGTATGAGCAACCAAACTTATTTGAATATTGAAAACGTTGTAAAGCAATTTGGCCAATTTACAGCGTTAAAAGACATCTCCCTATCGATAGATAAAGGCGAGTTCGTCTGCTTCCTTGGCCCATCTGGCTGTGGAAAAACCACCTTATTACGTGCGATTGCAGGCCTAGACTTACCAACGTCAGGTTCTATTGAGCAGAACGGTAATGATACGACCTTCTTGCCACCAGAAAAGCGCGACTTTGGCATCGTGTTCCAGTCTTACGCTTTGTTTCCAAACCTCACTGTGGAAGAAAACATTGCGATTGGGCTGAAAAACCAAGGCATGTCGACCAAAGAAGCCCTTGAGACGGTTGAGTCTTGGTTAGAGACGATCGGCTTACCAACGTCTGGTCAGAAATTTCCAAATCAGCTATCTGGTGGACAGCAGCAGCGTGTTGCTCTGGCTCGCGCATTAGCCTTGTCTCCAGGCTTGTTGCTACTCGATGAACCGCTTTCTGCGTTGGATGCGAAGGTAAGAACACACCTACGTGATGAGATCTGCCAACTGCAACGCAAATTGGGTATCACCACTATTATGGTGACGCACGACCAAGATGAAGCGTTAACGATGGCAGACCGTATTGTCGTGATGAATCATGGTGTTATCGAGCAGGTCGGTGCTCCTCAAGAGATCTACCAAAAACCTGTCAGTCGTTTTGTGGCTGAGTTTGTTGGTAGCATGAACTTTATTCAAGCTTCTGTTGCGGCTCAAGGCAAGATGCGTATTGCTGAGTCAATGCTGCCGTTACCTGGCTTAGATAATCTCACGCCAAATCTGGGTGATGTTTTTGATATTGCCGTTCGTCCAGAGCAAATCCAGTTTGTTGATCGTTTTAGTGAATCCTTGCCAGTGAGAATCGTATCAAGCGAATTCTTAGGGGCGTTTTATCGTGTTGAGTGTCAATTGCAACATGACTCAACGGCGAAAGAGATCATCGTTGATGTACCCGTCAAAGAGTTCAACCGATTGAAGCTGCGTCGCAGTGATATTCGTTACGTGGCGTTTGATCAAGAAGGCCTTAGAGCTTACTCATCGAAAAGCCTGCAAGTGATGAAAGACGAGGCGGCGTAATCAATCATGGAATCGACTCAAATGATGCAATCTAAGCTGCTAATTCAACGACGAGTACAACCTTTTCTGGCTCGGTTAAGCAAAGACAACGTAATTCTATTTGGGCTGTTGGCCTTTTTGTCTGTGGTCATGACGTTGTTTATCCTGATGCCACTGTGGGCAATGTTGAAAAAGAGTGTTCAGAACGCAGACGGTGAATTTGTAGGTTTACAGAATTTCGCTACGTATTTTGCGTCTCAAAGCCTGTGGCAGTCGGTAGGCAATACCTTCACGCTTGGATTGCTAGTGACCGTAGTCGTGGGTGTCTTGGCGTTTGGTTATGCCTATGCGCTAACTCGTTCATGCATGCCTTTTAAGGGGCTTTTTCAAGTACTGGGTTCTGCGCCTATTCTTGCTCCGTCACTGCTTCCTGCAATCAGTCTTATCTTCTTATTTGGTAACCAAGGTATCGCTAAAGAAGTCTTGGGGGGCAACTCGGTTTATGGTTTGATTGGTATCTCACTGGGCTTGATATTTTGGACGTTTCCACACGCCTTGATGATTCTGACCACCTCATTAAGAACCTCTGACGCTCGCCTTTATGAGGCAGCACGTGCACTCAATACTTCATCGTTAAAAACTTTCTTTATGGTGACGTTACCTGCGGCAAAATACGGCTTGATCAGTACCCTGATCGTTGTGTTTACGCTGGTGGTTTGTGACTTTGGTGTGCCAAAGGTGATAGGTGGTAGCTACAACGTGTTATCGACTGACATCTTTAAGCAGGTGGTTGGTCAACAGAACTTCTCTATGGGTGCAGTAACCAGTATCTTGCTGCTATTACCTGCGTTGCTTGCGTTTACCGTTGACCGCTGGGTTCAAAAGAAACAAAAGAGCTTGTTTGATACTCGTTCTGTCGCGTACCAACCTGAACCTAGTTCACTACGTGATGGCTTATGTTTCCTTTATTGCACCATCATCTCTGCTGCTGTGGTTATTGTGTTGGGCATGGCGATATACGGTTCGATGGTCACCTTCTGGCCTTGGAACAAAGCGCTGACGCTAAACAACTACAACTTCGCAGAAATGAGTACTTATGGTTGGGCGCCATTCTTCAACTCCTTAACGCTTGGTGCTTGGACTGCGGTTATTGGTACTGTTCTGATTTTCTTAGGTGCATACTGCATTGAGAAAGGTCGCGCCTTCGGTCCTGTTCGTCAAGCGATGCAAATGCTCAGCGTTGTTCCGATGGCCGTTCCGGGTATGGTGCTGGGTTTGGGTTATATCTTCTACTTCAATGATTTGAGTAACCCACTTAACTTCTTGTATGGCACGATGGCGTTCTTGGTGATTAATACCGTGGTTCACTACTACACGGTAGGGCACATGACGGCGTTAACGGCATTGAAACAACTGCCTTCCGAAATTGAAGCAACAGCGGCTTCGGTAAACTTACCGCAATACAAGCTGTTCTTTAAGGTGACGTTACCTGTTTGTCTGCCGGCGATTTTAGATATTGCGACATACCTGTTTATTAATGCACTTACCACGACATCTGCGGTAGTATTCTTGTATTCTACCAATACGATTCCAGCGTCAGTATCAGTACTGAATATGGACGATGCAGGTCAAACCGGTGCAGCAGCAGCGATGGCGGTGATGATCATGATATCTGCAGCGAGTGCGAAGTTGATTCATATGCTAATCAACAAGTTATTCGATAAGCGCACCCAAGCTTGGCGTAAACGCTAGCGAACCACTTATATTGCAGTTGGCCAAGGAGTGGCTGACGACAAGAACAAGAATGAAAGGAAATGAAGTGCAGTACGTAAAAATCAAAGATGTCATCGTAGAGCAGATAGAGTCGGGGATGTTAACACCACGACAGAAGCTGCCTGCGGAACGTAAGCTGGCTGAATCGTTTGATACGACTCGAGTTACCTTACGCGAAGCCTTGTCTTCACTTGAAGCGGAAGGGCGCATTTATCGAGAAGACCGACGTGGTTGGTTTATCTCTCCCGAGCCGCTTCGTTACGATCCAACACAAACGCTGAACTTCACCAATATGGCTCTATCGCAGAATCGACAGCCGAAAACTGAGTTGGTGGCGGCGAAAGGAATGTTAGCAACCAAGGAGGCGACTCGGCTTCTTGAGTTACAACCTTTCTCGGACGTTTATCGAGTAGACAGAGTTCGTTATCTTGAAGATAGGCCGGTTGTGTATGTGACCAACTACATTCGACCAGAGTTGTTCCCTAACTTGCTTGATTATGACTTGTCTAAATCGTTGACGGACATCTACCGCGAACACTTTGGTGTGGTGTATCAGAAGATCCGTTACCGAGTGAGCACAACGTCTTTACTTGGCGAGACAGCGCAAGCCCTGCGTGCGACTTCTGGCTCACCTGCAATGGTTGTTGAGCGTGTTAACTACAATCAAAACGGCGATCTGATTGACTGTGATATTGAGTATTGGCGTCATGACGCGATCAGTATTGAGTCAATCGCGCAGCTAGAGCGCTAGTCATACGTTAGAACGTTAGCATATCTGCAATTATGCAGGATTGCCCAATTGAAAAGTTCAAAGGTCTCTTATTCGGAGGCCTTTTTATCACCTGTTGTCAGCCGTTGTGCTAATTCATCTATAATTTAGGAATGAAATGGAATTCTCTGCCATCGTCATCGTGACTATTTCGGCTTTGCTTCACGCGGGTTGGAACGTTCTAGGTAAATCGAATCAAGGATCGGGCTCGTCTTTCTTCTTAGCCTCTGGCTTTGCCGCTGCTGCGATATTGACTCCCTATTTGATTTGGTTCATTTACAGTGTCGGCTTTGTGGATATCACGCTTTTATTCTGGAAGCTACTTCTTTTAAGTGGTATTTGCCAAATCATCTATTTAATCGGCTTAGGTGTAGCCTACAAGCAGGCCGATATTGGGGTGATTTACCCGATGGCACGAGCGCTGCCCGTGTTGATGGTGGGTTTAGGCACGGTGTTGATAGGCTATGAGCTGTCACCTAATCAATGGTTTGGCTTCACCTTGATTACCTTGGGTTGTTTGTTTGTACCACTTAAGAAGTTTTCAGATCTTAGGTTAAAAGCGTATCTCAACCTTGGCGTACTGTGGGCGTTAATCGCGGCCATTGGTACCACGGGCTATTCCATCATTGATAAAGAAGCGCTTCTGTTACTCGATCCTTTGAGCACACCAGTTATAACTAACAAGCACACCGCGATTTTCTACCTAGGCATTCAGTTTTGGGCGATTGTGATTCCGCTGAGTGTTTGGTTATTCGTAACCAACCAAAGAATCGAGTTTACTAATGCGTGGATACTACGTAAGAAAGCCACAGTGGCCGGTATCATGATGGCTTCGACCTATGGCTTAGTGCTGTTTGCGATGACCATGACTGAAAATGTCAGCTTGGTTGTTGCTCTTAGGCAAGTGAGTATCATTTTCGGCGTAGTGATGGGGATCTACTTTTTAAAGGAAAAGTGGCACGCGACTCGCGGTGTAGGCGTATCTCTAATTATTGCTGGCTTAGTTATCTCATTGACTTAAAAGATCGCCTGAGTGATTGGGGATTTGTGAATAGGTATCTCTATTAAGTTAAATGAAAAAACGCCCTTAGCGAAACAAACTTCGTTAAGGGCGTTTTCTCTTTATCTAGTAAGAAGCTGTAGGTAGTAAAAGACTTACCCCGCTAAATCTTGAGCATCTTGCTGTTTCAACACTTTGTGGCCATCTTCAGTGACACCACGTTTCCAGTAGCTGCTGATGTAGATGTTCTCTTTCGCGACTTCTTTTTCGTTGCGGAAGTATTGTCTTAGCTCACGCATGCTTTCAAATTCACACGCTGTCCATATTGAAACCTGACCTTCTAACCATTCTGTGTTGCGCACGGTTTGTGAAAGTGACTCTGAGGTTTCATCTTCAATCAACCAGGTTACTTTGATACCTTGAGGAGTCTCAAGTACCTGCTTATCTGCTGCTGAGTTGATCTGAATGATAGCGTGACCAGTTGCTGTTTCTGGGAGCGTTTTTACTTTTGCAGAAAGCGCAGGTAGGGACGTCATGTCTGCAACTAAGAAGAACCAGTCTGACTCTAGGTTAAGCCCCTGAATTAAACCAGGACCAGCCACTGAAATAGTGTCACCCACTTTCGCGTTCATTGCCCACCTTGCAGCAAAGCCACACTGCAAATCTTTAGTGATGTGACGAACGAAATCGACTTCAATCCACTGCTCTACAGGATTGTACTGATGAATGGTGTAGGTACGCATGGTTGGGCGCTCACCTTCGTTTAGCTGGCTTAAATCAGTCGTGCCAAGTGGCGAGAATAAAAGCTTGATGTAGCCGCCGGCACATTCTGTTGGGTATTTACTTAATCCCTCACCGCTAAGCGTTATGCGCTGCATGTTTGGAGTAATTGTTGAGGTTTGAGTAACGGTTAATGTGATAGGGCTAGGCTTGCTCATATAAGGCTCTCTTAGATTTGGATTTCCACATCATAATCCTGAACTAAAAAACACTCAATACTAATAGTTATCATTTACTTTTGTTTACACATGTACTACCTAACTTATACGACAGATCCTATTGAGAAACGGATCCTACAAAAAAGAGTCCTTTAGAAAACTAAAGGGCTCTTAGGATTGGTTTGACTCAGCGAACAGAATTAGCTGTTTGCTTGCTCTAGTTCAATCGTTTCTTCAGCGGCTTTCGCAGCTTCTAGCATCTTACGAATAATGAACGATGCTGCCATTGCGATACCTACCATCACGACGGCAAGAACAGTCAGCATTTGGAAGTAATCACCGTAAACCGTTTGCACGATCTCTTGTGTGATCTCTTGACCTTTCTCTAGTGCAATAGACGTTGAGAATACCGCGCCAACAATGCCTGATAGTGCGATAGCAACAGAGAACAAGCTTACTGAGAAGTTTTCAATGTGCTTAGGTGCAACAGACAGGATGAAGGCTACAACCATTGAACCTACAATCACTTCACCGAATGCTAGGAAGAAGTGAATCGCTAGGAAGACTTCTGGGCGGATCAGAACATCGTCACCCACTGTCGTTACTGCCATCGTAAGGATACCGAAAGCGATAGCCGTAAGGATGAAAGAGAAACCGACTTTGGTTGCAGTTGAGAAGTTAATGTTTTTCTTTTCTAGGCTAGAGAAGATACCCGCGATGATAGGACCAGCAACCATACACCATAGTGGGTTCATTGCCATTGAAGCTTCAGGTGCAACAGGGATAAAACCAAATAGATCGCCACGCATTGTGTTGATCGCTACCATTGTCATCGAAGTCATCATCTGACCGTAGTACACGAAGAAACATGTCGTCAGGAATGTGATGATTAAAATAGTGCCCATTTTCAGCATGTCTGATTTCTTCGATTTCAACATCAAAGAAACAAAGTAGACGATTGCTGCACCGCCAATTGCGTATACGATGTTTTGGCCAATATCCATGTTCGAGAACATGAAGAATACCAAGCCAATCATAGCGGCAGAAAGACCAAGGAACGCTGCCCAGTTTTTAGTGCTTACTGGTTTTTGGTCGATTTCAGCACTTGCTTCAACAAGGCCTTTGCGAACAAAGATCATCATCAGAAGCGCAGCACCGGCTAGAACCGCTGAAAGAAGGAAACCACCGTGGAAACCAACAACAAGTACTAGCATTGGGAACAGGTATTGGCCTAACAGAGCACCAATATTGTTTACTGAGTAGTTGATTGGGTAGCAGTTCTCAAAATCTTCTTGAGTTTTGAACGTGCGTTTGTAAAGACTTGGGTAAGAAGGGGACATCAAACCACGTGCATAACTTGCTAACGCAATACCACATAATGCCATCGGAACATTGGTTGCTGCTGCACCAAGTACCAGTAGAACGTAACCACTTGCGAACCCTAGGAAGGCAATGGTTAAAGATCGGTAAGCGCCTAAAAACTTGTCGGCGATAAAGCCACCTGCGATAGCAAATAGCGGTCCGATTGCAGAGAAAGCACCAACAACCATCATGGTGTCGGCTTCATTGTAGTTCAGATCTTCAAGGAAGAAACGAGTCAAGATCACCATGACGCCATAGAACGAAAGTCCGAACATCATTTGGCAGAACATCATTGATTTGTTTAATCTATTCCACATTATTTTATTCTCACGTTTGTATTAATATGTAGTGTAATTACCCGATTATAATATCATTAGTAGTAATACATAAACTGAAACATCTGTCCCAAACAGAACTATACTCGATATATCTTTTCTTATGAGTGCATTCATATTTCTCATGAATGAGATTTGCAACGTTAGATTTTGCAAGTGGATGCATGGCGGTATGAAATTTAGCCATCATCATTTGTGGCTAAGTAATGAACTAATAAAGGGAAAGTTAGAGGTAGTCATTCTGTAAGTTATTTTGAGTGAGTATCACTTTCAATTAGCTGTTGGGCTTTAGCCAATAAAAAAGCCAGCTTGGTGGCTGGCTTTGTTGAGATATTGAAAACTAAGTTTACAAGCATGCTGTCTCTATAGAGGCTTTCTCCACTCGTGTTCCTGTCTTTTATTCACAAGGTGGTGCCATGTGGATCACGGCTAGGCCGCCTAGAGAAGTTTCACGGTACTTCTTGTTCATGTCTTTACCTGTTTGATACATGGTCTCGATAACCTTGTCTAACGAGATAAGACACTTGCTGGTACGTTTCAACGCCATGCGCGATGCATTGATGGCTTTCATTGCACCCATTGCGTTACGTTCGATACATGGCACCTGAACAAGGCCACCGATCGGATCGCATGTCATGCCCAGTGAGTGTTCCATCGCGATCTCAGCGGCAATACAAATCTGTTCGTTGCTACCACCACGTAGGGCAGTTAGGCCTGCTGCGGCCATTGATGAAGAAACGCCGACTTCACCCTGACAACCTACCTCTGCGCCAGAAATCGAAGCGTTGGTTTTGTATAAGATGCCGATTGCGCCAGAGACTGCCAAGAAGTCTTTAAGCTGCTTGGTGTCTAGCTCCTTGATGAAACGATGGTAGTACATCAATACCGCAGGTATAACCCCAGCCGCACCGTTGGTCGGTGATGTCACGACCTGACCGCCCGCTGCATTCTCTTCACTCACGGCAAAGGCAAATAGGTTAATCCAATCCATGATCTCCATTGGATCGTTTTCAATCGAGGCATTCGCTTCAAGCTTTTTAAGCAGAGCAGGTGCTCGACGAGTGACTTCTAGGCCGCCATCAAGGATGCCTTCTGTGTCAAAGCCACGCTGCATACACAGAGACATCACCTTCCAAATTTGGTCGGCTTTCCGGTCAATCACATCCATACCTTGGAATGAAACTTCGTTACGTAGAATTAAGCCACCAAGGCTCAGTCCTTGTTGTTCGGATAGTTCAAGTAACTGATCAGCGGAAGAGAAAGGGAACTCAACTTGTGTTTCTGCTTCCTGTTTGCCGTTTTGTAGCTCATCAGCGGTTGCGATAAAGCCACCACCAATCGAGTAGTAGGTTTCCATATCCAGAAGGCTGCCGCTTTCGTCAAAGGCAGAGATAGTCATGCCATTTTCATGCAACGGAAGGTTAGTTTTGTGGAAGAGCAGATCGCTTTCTACATCGAAATAAATTTCATGGTTACCGCTAACCAATAGAGATTTATCTTCAATCGCCTTACGCATTGCTTGGTTAGCACTGGTGATTTTAATGGTGTCGGGGCGGTTACCTAGCAAACCTAACAAGGTCGCTCTGTCTGTGTGGTGACCAATACCCGTCAATGATAACGAGCCGTATAAGTCGATTTGAATACGCTTCACTTGCTTAAGCTGAGCATCAATTTTTTGGGTAAAGTTAAACCCAGCGATCATTGGTCCATTTGTGTGGGAGCTGGATGGTCCAACCCCAATTTTGTAGATATCAAAAATAGACAGCATAGTAACTTCCTGTGAAGACGGTTCGATGGACGAACTCTGTGTAAAATTTGTATTTGGTTAGTTGCACTTCTTTGAGTGAACCTGTTCTGTGGGTGAAACAGTTATGCGATAGAGCGTATTCATTGATTGAAAGGGCTCTTTTATCGACTAGTGCTAACAAGCATAGAGCGATGAAATACAAGAGCGTGCTATGTTTGCTGTAAAGCGACACGTTTATTCTTGTATTACCTAAGATGTCGCTATCAATAGTGAGCATTATTGCGAGCAACATATAAGAATTTCAAAATACTTTTGTTAACAAGTATTGTATACATAATTCACTCCATCTAATCCCCAAAACGAGACTTGAACATAAAATGAGCATTAATCACCTCCTTATTGTGCTGGGTAAGCGACTTAATGAGAATAAATTGACTGATGAAGGAATCAGTCGAGTTGATGCTTTGGTTGAGTATCTGGCGGAGCCTTTGGTAGAAGAGTCGAATCAGCAAACTGCGGTAGCATTTTGTGGTGGGCTAACAAAAGGGCAAACACTGTCTGAAGCCGACGCGATGCACCAGTACTTTAGAAAGCTTGAAAAGCAGCGTGAACATCCGTTTTCTTTAGGGGCGATTTTGCTCGAGCAGCACTCGACCAACACTGTCGAGAACATACAGAACTTGGCCTCAGAGTTGATTGCAAGCGGGCTGTTTACTCGCGGGCAAAGTGTGCAAGTGACATTCGTTTCGAATGACTACCATTTACAACGTATATTCGAGATTCAATCGCTCATGGGCGAGCAAGGTTTGCTTAAAGTTCTCATCGAGAAGTGTTCCGCACTTGGGGTAGAGCAGCAAATAGATCGCAGGTTGGAGGCTCATGTTGCGGTGCCATACCCACATCAAAGTGCTCAGGGGCAATTGTTTCTGTTGATGGACGTACTGACGACCTACCGAGTTTATCTTGAAGGTGTTTGTGCGGGCGCATTTAAGCGAGATTTAGAGTTGGTTAGACGAGAGCCAGAAAGACTGTCTTTGGAAGCATTGATCACTGCCAAAGAGCTCGTTGGACGTTCATCTGACTTTGACATTGTGGAGAGTTTACTCCCAGCATTGGAGCGCTGTATCCAGCAGACTTCAGTGGGTACCGATGTAAAAAAAGTCAGGGAATACCTAGCTCTACTAGATACTAACCTGACTTTATTGAACCGTTATTTAGATCCGGAATCGGATCTCACACATCGCTGGTGGCGATAGGTGATTATTTCTTTCTCGTGATGCCAATAACGGCCTTTAAACTCGCAAAGGCAATCAGACAGTAAGCTCGAAGCTTTGTGCCTTCTTCTGCTCACGCGAACGTAATCACCGCCCGTCACATTGGCCAAAAGGCTCATGTGTTGTATTACAGTGATTAACTTTGGGTTTCTGAATCTTGCTCGTGGTGGTTGCGGTAGTATTCCCACTGCTCAATGCGTTCACCGTCATCGAATACACAGTAAGTTGTACGCTGATTGTTTTCAGTAACCGTGTCTAATTCACCGTCCTGTTGAACACAATAAACCGCTGCTGGGTTAGCGACTGAAACACGTTGGCCCTCGCTATATTCTGCATAGTCGTTTGCACAACCGCCTAATACAACGGCACATACAGCCATCAAACCAATTTTCTTCATGTCTATCTCCTACGTGATAACTCTATAATCGAATGCGTTAAGTTCTACAGAACCAAATGAGAAGCTCTATGAAATTAGTATATTTTAGATTTCAGAAAAGGTTGTCCTAATTTGGTCAAGATATTGAAATAGGTTGATATTTCTTCATGTTTAACGACTTTTTGAGTGTTAGATCAAGCTAAGTGGATTCAAGTTACCGTAGGAATATCCCCGTCCGCTCCGTTCTGGTTAGCGGTTGTGAACCTCGAATCTATTGATGATTATGATATGATGCCGCCAAATTCAGTAGAGCAGTCAGAATCATGAGACACCTAAAAACAACCATCCATCCTGATATCGACCATCTAGACAATAAAACGGTCTATAAGCGCAACGCTGCCCGTGCCATTGTGTTAGATGGTGAAGACATTCTGATGCTGTATACAGAGCGTTATCACGACTACACCATTCCTGGTGGTGGTTTGGATGAAGGGGAAGATGTGATCGCAGGTATGGTTCGTGAACTCGAAGAAGAGACTGGCGCGAAGAATATCCATAGCATCAAGCCGTTCGGCATTTTTGAAGAGTTTCGTCCTTGGTACAAAGATGATGCAGACATGATGCACATGATTTCTTACTGCTACTCATGCAAGATCGATCGTGAGCTTGGTGAAACGGCTTACGAAGATTATGAAGTGAAAAATGGGATGAAACCGGTGTGGATGAATATCCATGAAGCGATCGCTCATAACGAAAAGGCCATGGCAGAGAGCCCTAAGAAGGGCATGAGTATTGAACGTGAAACCTTTTTGCTGCATTTGATTGCCAAAGAGATGCTTTAGCCGTTATCAATACTAGCCTGCTAAGCTATTTATTTGCCGCCACTTTTGGCGGCAAAGTTGTTTCTAGCAATGCTAAAACTTAATACCCGAAACTAATTATTGAATATGGTTGATATTGTCAACTAAGTGTTTTTGATGTATCTTTACCTCAGCGATGAACCTATCTAGCTTAACTGCCCGGTTATATCGTTAAATCTCGCTGTGAGCCTGCCCTAAACAAAGAATACTATGAATAAAAGACAGTTTATTGCCCATTATCTGCGCATGAATCGCACCTCGTACTTATTGGCGATTGTGTTCATCTTTCTCGTCAACTGGTTACAAGTAGAGATCCCTCGCTATATCCAATTGGCGATAGATTTGATTGATGATGCCTCTTCAACTGGCCACCAACAGCTTCAAACCTATGTTTGGATTGTGGTCGGGATGTCGGTTGCCATGGTGGTGGTGAGAATTCTGTCTCGTATCTATGCGCTTAATCCGGGGCGAATTACAGAGGCCGCACTTAAAAGTACACTTCTACAAAAGTTGAATCGCTTACCGAGCAGCTTTCACGAACGCTTTGCTTCGGGTCGACTGATCTCGATTATCAACAATGACCTTAGTGGCATTCGACTGCTGTTTGGTGTCGGCTTCTTGCAGTTCTTCAATGCCTTGCTTGCGTTGTCGTTGACGCCTCTTTACATGTGGCGTATCTCACCAGAATTAACGCTTTATTCGATCATTCCTATCTCAATCGCTTTTGTGATTTTCCGTGTGGGCTTCAAGCGTATGAAAATACTGCATTTAGAGCACATGAAGCGTCTACAAAACCTGTCTGCTCAGCTAATGAGTTACCTGTCTGGGGTTGATCTCATTAAGAGCCAGCAGATGTCACCTTGGGTGAAAGCCGAAACTGAAAAGCTGAACCAGTTATTGCTTGAATGCCGCCTTAAAATTACACGCATTCAAGTCTTCTTTATGCCGGTACTCGACTACGCCAATGACCTGATGAAAATCATCATTCTTGGGCTTGGTGGCTACATGTTAATGAGACAGGAACTCACACTTGGTGAGATTACCGCCTTTCTGACTTACTCGGTTTTGCTCGCTATGCCATTGATGCAACTTGGCAGAATCGCGACCATTTATCAGCGTGGCATGGTAGGTATTCAAAGTGCACAAACCATTCTTAATGCCAAAGTCCCGGAGCTTGATGAAGATAAGCTGACTGAACTAGATGTTGAATCACTGAAGGGAAAAACGTTTTCTGTTCGCAACCTCAGCTTCAGCTATTCAGGTGAAGAACGCGTGATTCTCGATGACATCAGCTTTGATATTCCAACAGGTAAGAAAGTGGGTGTGTTAGGCGGGATCGGAGCGGGTAAAACGACATTAGTGAACTGCTTAAACCACCACTTGGATGTACCACAAGGTTCTGTTTTCCTTGGTGAAAGAGATGTCACTAGCTTCTCACGCAGTGACTTACGCCGTTACGTGAAAACCGTGACTCAAGACCCTTACCTGTTTTCAGCAACCGTCGAAGACAATATCCGCTTTGGTAGCCTAGATACCGATTTGGCAAAGAGTCAGGTTGATGAAGTGCTAGAGCTCAGCCAGTTGGCTAGTGATGTGACACGTTTTGAACACGGCGATCAAACCTTAGTCGGTGAGAAAGGGATCATGTTGTCAGGTGGTCAGAAGCAGCGCTTAAGTATTGCGCGTGCTTTATTGCAACCCACCGACCTGATCATCATGGATAACGTTCTATCGGCTGTCGACTATGAAACAGAACGTAAGATCTTGGAAGGTTTGTTTAAACGTTTGGAAAATCAATCGGTTCTTGTGGTTTCACACCGCGTTAATGCCCTTGAATATATGGATGAAGTCATCGTGTTGAACGAAGGTAAAGTGATCGCGAAGGGCGACCACGCCACGTTATTGAAAACCTGTGATTACTATTACGATACATGGCAACTACAGCAGAATGAAACGGAGGCAGCAGCATGTTAAAAGGTGTTGATCTCAAATACCTCAAGCACTTTTTTAAGTTTGCTAAGAAATACAAAGGCTCTGCGATTCTGGGCATCGCTATGCTTCCTCTTTCTGTCATCACGAGCTTGTTGTTCCCTTGGCTGATCATTCAAGTGATCGATGTTCACCTGAGTCATGGGGATATGGATGGTCTGCTCGAATACGTCTTCTATCTCGTTGTCGTGCTGGTGGCGAGTTATGTGGTGGATACCACCTATTCGTACAACCTTCGTAAAACTGGGCAATACACGATAACTGACATGCGCTCAGTGTTGTTTGCTCGCGTGCTCAAACTGCCACGCAGCTATTTTGATAACACACCGATTGGCGTAACGCTTTCACGATTAACCAGTGATTTGGAAACCATCGGCGAGACGTTTGTTCAGTCGGTTGTCGGGCTAGTTAAAGACAGCATCAATACCATTGCTCTGTTGGTGATGATGTTCTTCATTGATTGGCAGTTAACGATGATTGTATTGATCATTATGCCGCCAGTGATGTATTTGACGGTGTATGTGAGAAACCGACTTCGTGCTCTCTATAAGGTGACTCGTTCTTCTCTCGCTCGCGGTATTGGCTTTTTACAAGAAGTCTTATTTGGCATGAAAACCGTTCAGATGTACCGAGCGGAAGAGCAAGTCGAGCAACGCTACCAAGGCTATACCGATGAGTTTTTAAGAGCGCAGAAGAAGATCAATAAATACGATGCGATTTTGTTCTCGTTTATCTCTGGCATCACCTCCATCACTATCGCGATTATGATCTGGTATGGCTCTGAGCAAGTGTTAGAAGGGGCGCTCACCTTGGGTGTGCTGATTGCGTTCATCAACACCTTAGAGAAAGTGTTTGTTCCGATTCGTGACTTTACTTCGCAGATCGCTTCGATTCAGAGTTCATTTGCAGCGTTTGACCATATTGAAGAGCTGTTTGTTGAGCCGACTGAAGAAGAAGGGCGCAACCTGTTGTCATCTAACAAGGTTGAGAAGCAGCTTGAACAGTTTGTGAGCCTAGAGTTTAAGAACGTAAGCTTCCGCTACAAAGACGACTCTCCCTACGTTCTAAAGAATGTCTCGTTTGTATTGGAGAAAGGGCATCAAATCGCGCTTGTGGGTTCGACGGGCTCGGGCAAGTCGACGATTCTGCGTCTGATCTCTAAAGCCTACCAAGACTATGAAGGCAGCATTTTGTTGAATGGAATAGAGCTGTCACAGATCTCAAGTGAAGACTCTGCTCATTTGTTCTCAATGATGATGCAAGACGTGCACTTATTTGAAGAGACCATCCAATTCAATATCGCGCTGGGCAAAACGCATCTATCTAGAACTGAGGTTGAACAGGCGGCGCGCTATGTTTATGCCGATAAGTTTATTGAACAATTGCCACAAGGTTATGACTTCCACTTGGAAAAGAACGGCTCTAACTTGTCTGTAGGGCAAACGCAGCTTATCTCGTTCGCTCGAGCGGTTGCACAGGGTGGTCAATTGATGATGCTTGATGAGGCGACCAGTTCGGTAGATTCAATCACTGAAGACCTGATTCAAAAAGCAATGCAGCGCCTTTTCAAGGAAAAAACCGTGATTGCGATTGCACACCGTTTGAGTACCGTTCGTCACTCAGATACGATTTTGGTGTTGGAAAAGGGTGAAATTGTTGAGCAAGGTAATCATCAACAGCTGGTGGCACACAATGGTATTTATGCTGGCTTGTTACAAGAATCGATTGTAGAAACGGGCGATTCTCAAGTAACGGTTGCCTGATCACCTCAAATCAGGTTTACCGTTATCGATACTATGAATTGGTGTTGCTTATGTTTCACCAATTTCTATTCTTTTCTAGTATTCCCAGTAGCTTAGGGAAAATAAAACATATTTTACGATTATTAATATGTTATGATCTCCCTACTACTAAAGGGGTGTCTTAGGGCATCGGGATGTATGCAAGCAAAAAGAACCGGCTTGTGTCAGTCACTTTCTGGCGAATATGGAATCGAAAATGTTGTTGGAAGAAGTTGTAGAAATTATCGAATTAACCGACTCAGACCATTTATCTCAAGCAATGGAACTGTTTAACGAGCATGGTTTTGTTGATGCTGAGTCTTTACCTTTTATGAATGTTGTTTTTGAAACAGCACCAGATCAACTTGCGAAGAAGCTGTCGCAGATTGGTTTTAAAGGTTTAGTGCAAGTCGAAAAGAATGAAGATGCATCAGGCTTCACCATTATTGATGCTGACCGTGTTCTGCTAAAAGATTCTGCTTAGTCGAAAGGCTCTGCTTAGCTGCAAGATTCTTCTTAATAACAAGAATAAGATTCAGCTTAGTGAAAAGACTCTATCCAGTTCAGTAACACCCGTTATGATTATTTGAGGTTAACACAGTGACAACAGCAACCGTTTCATCAACAGAACAACATATTTCCAACGAACATGCACTTTTAGGTGCATCGTTATTAGCGTCTCAAAAAGTTGAGTTGGCTCTGTTCAGTGTGATCTCTAAATTAGCTAAAGCCCTATCAAAAGAGCAGCAACAGTCATTAGGTTTGGATTTGGATACCTTTTTAAGGGAGAAGCCAAGTGAACAAGCCTCGACTCTGAGCCGCTACGAAAATACGTTTGGTGAACAACTTCCTTTGAAGGCTAATGAACTCAACGATTTTATTTATCATCGAAACTTGGTCACTCGTGGCTTTTGGCGTGTGACTGGTGCTGATGTTAAAGGCGGTGAGAAACTTGCTAACCCAGAGCTTTATTTAAAAGAGTTCTTGGCTAAATGTGAATACTGGCAAGTGATGATTGATACTCAAACCAAGTAATCAAATTGAAATAAGAAAGCCATAGCGAACATGCTATGGCTTTTTTGTTGTTTGTGCAAATTGTCTTGAATTCTTTGAATCTAGAGCATCATCTTCAATACATAGTTCCTAGAGACAAAGTGATGTTTAAGTGCGGCACTGATATGCAGCACAATTAAACAGGCTAGGGCAATACAACTGGCACGATGTAAATAGAAAAAGAAGCCGTTGATTGCAGAGTCGGTAATTAGATTATTTACGCTCACTAACCAAAATAAAGAGTACGGTTCTTTTAGCATTAAGTAGCCGGTGCTGAAAACCATAAACATCACAAGATACATCAAAGAGTGTGCAAGCTTGGCAACGCATTTTTGCCCTTCAGGCACAGAGGTTGGCATGCTTGGCGACGAGCGAAAGTGGCTCCAGATATAACGAACCACAAGCAGTGGCGTCGCAACGGTCGCCAATGACATGTTGAGCACTGACAGAAAAGAAAACAGCTCTGGATGACTGGTGACATAGTGCATCACATACCCTGCGATTGTTGCATAGATGATTACAGAAGCCATTACCCAGTGCAGTACACGGCTTACTAAATCGTATCGTGGATTATTCAAATTAACCTCGTTCTGATCGCTATTAATATAAGATTCATCTCGATGCAATAAACCATTTTTCGGTATATTCGCATCGCGAATTAATCATATAGAACAGTATTACGCGGTATTTTTATAATTTAGAAATTAATGATGTTGCTTCAGGTGTTTTATAATTATCAATGATGTTTTAGAGTGTTAATTCCAATATGGACATAGCAAACTTGTCGACTTCCTAGCTTGTATGCCTATTACGAGATACAGTTAGTCTAAATATAAACATATAAGGAATGTATAATGCTTCGAATCTTATTGGTTGCAGTTATCTCGGTGTTCAGCACGATGAGTTTTGCAAGCGAAGAGGTTAAGTACTCGGAACAAGAGTATTTGGATAGACCGCTGATGGAACGCTATATCTTGGATGAGTTGAAGCAGCTTCGAATGGAACAGCAGGATCTTGAAAGACGCTTGACCATTCAGATGACTGACCGGGAACTGACTGTGGCAGACAAGTCTCTGAATTACGCCAATGTAACCGTAACCTACTTCTTCTACATTATTGCTGGTGTGGCCTCTCTTATCGCGCTGGTGGGTTGGCAATCCATCAAAGAGCTTAAACACACAACTCAAGACATGGCTGATAAGCGACTTAATTCTATCGCTCAAGACTATGAGAAGAAGTTTAATGTTCTTGAACGGGATCTTAAGCGCAAGACCAGAATCATTTCCGACAACAACCGCGAAATTGAAATTATCAATGAGATTCATAACCTATGGTTGAGAGCACAGAACGCACAAACGGCAGAGCAAAAAATTGAAATCTACGATGAAATACTGAAGGTTCGTCCTGGAGATTTAGAAGCACTTACTGCCAAAGCTGACGCTGCTATGGATATACAGGAATACCACTGGGCAATGAGTCTTTGTAACCGTGTATTAGAAGTCGATGACCAAAATGCTCATGCCTTGTATCAACGTGCTTGCGCCTATGCTCGATTAGGGGCAGAAGGTCAAGCTATCGATGACTTAGAGCGCGCTATTGAAGCCAGTGGGTCCATGAGAGAGCTGCTAACTGAAGAGCCGGACTTTGAGATGCTGCGAGGCTTAGAACGCTTCGAAGTACTTCGTGAAGAGTAATATGAGGTAAAGATCCGTGTTAACTAAGGTGGTGGGCTTTGCATGCTCACCATACTTTCACACCTATCGCGCTATGGTTTCTTACATTTCATTTATTTTTTTGATTTAATTGTTATGTTATAACACTTTCTAAGTTCCTCGTTATAACCGCTAAGTATTTTATGAAGTTCCTCCGTATTAGTCTGATCGTTACTGCGATCAGCGCATTTTCCCTTGCTGCTTTGCTCTCTTTTCACTCCAAACCAGCACCAGAAATCTCTATCAAAATAACACCTTACCAAGGTTCTCAACCTAATGATAAGGAAGTCATCGACTCGCAAGCGACTCCCAACTCTTTGGTTAAGGTCCATTATTTTGTGAAAGTTGGCGATACGCTAAGCAACATCTTTTCGTCATGGCAACTGCCATATGGAACCGTTCAAAAGGTGATGGAAGCGGATCTGGAGTCTTTGAAACTCGACACAATAAAACCTGGTGACCATCTAGAGTTGCTTTTGGATAGTGACTCAAAACAGCTTGTGGAGCTGATTTATCACGAGAGTTTGGTTGAGCAAGCAGCCTTTACTCGAAATGATGATGGAAGCTTTAATTACCAATTCCATGAAATGCCTGGCGAATGGAAAGAAAAGCTCTATACGGGCACCGTTCATGGCAGTTTTTCAACGTCAGCATACAAAGCGGGATTAACAACCGCCCAGATCGCCAATATTACTCGAACGTTAAGAGACAAGATTAACTTCTCAAAGCAGTTAAGAGCGGGCGATGAGTTTAATGTGTTGGTCAATGAGCAATACACAGGCGACCATCTAACAGGAAAAACGGAGATCCAAGGCATATCGATTACGTTACGAGGTAAGGAAGTGGCCGCGTTTCTTGCTCCAGATGGACGCTTCTACGACAGAGAGGGTAATAGCCTTGAGCAAGCGTTCAATCGCTACCCAATAGACAAACAATTCCGAAGAATTACTTCGCCATTTAACCCGTACCGTAAGCACCCAGTGACCGGACGTATATCTCCGCATAATGGTACTGACTTCGCAACACCCGTAGGGTCGCCAGTTTATTCAACCGGTGATGGTCGAGTTATTGCTATTCGTAACCACCCGTATGCGGGGAAATACATAGTGATTGAACATAACAGTGTTTACAAAACTCGCTATCTGCATTTGAGCCGATTCTTGGTTAAGAAGGGGCAGCAGGTTAAGCGTGGGCAGAAAATTGCGTTGTCAGGCACGACTGGTCGCGTAACCGGGCCGCATTTGCATTTTGAAGTACTGGTTCGTGGAAGAGCTGTGGATTCGATGAAAGCGAACTTACCTTTAGCGAGTTCTATCTTACCCGAAAATAAAGGTGCATTCTTGGCGAGAGTTGCCTCGTTTGATGACATGCTCTCAGGGCAAAAGGTTGCACGAGTAACATCAAGCTAAGTATCAGCTTATAACTGTTCTAACCCTTTGGCGGCTAATCATCAAAGGGTTGGAACGAGTTTTCATTAGGCTGCCTGATTGCTCAATAGCTTAATAGATTAAGTGCTCAACATCTTATGTGCCCAAGTGCTCATGTGTTGAGATCTTAAGTGACTAAGTGACTAAGTGACTAAGTGACTAAGTGACTAAGTGACCAAGCGATTGAGCGACTAGGCGATTAAGCGACGACAACCGCCGTGCCACTAGCAGAGACCATCAACATGCCATTACCTGTTCCCAAGACTTCGTAATCAATATCTACGCCTACCACCGCGTTGGCACCCGCTTCAATCGCTTTCTGTTCTAACTCTTTGAACGCGTAGTTACGTGCTTTTTCCAGTTCTTTCTCGTAGGTGCCAGAACGTCCACCCACAAAGTCACGAATTCCTGAAAACATATCTTTGAAAACGTTCACCCCTAGAATGGCTTCTCCGGCAATAACCCCTTTGTAATCGACAATGCGCTTGCCTTCGACTGATTGTGTGGTGGTAATAATCATAATGGCCTCTTGTAAGCTTGCTGAGCTGTCACTCGCTTATTGATTGATAGTTTGGTCTTGCTCTTGAATGTCATCGTTCAGTGCTGTCTCTGAGCGTGTGAATTCATGTCTTAACCATGTTCTCAGTTTTAGCACACTTTCTTGTTTTAATTTGTTTTTTGGGCAAACAAAGTAAAAATCTTGGTGCGGGTTAGCAACCGGTTTACCCAATTCGACAAGCATCCCATGGCTGATATCATCTTTCACAAACAAGCGATGCGTTACTAGTACGCCTAACGAACGAATTGAAGCTTGCACCGCTTGAATGGAGACATCGAACGTCAGATTGCTATGGAATGTGGGCAGTGGAATTTGGTAATTGTCGCACCACACTTGCCAGTCGTGTTGCCGCCTGAGGTTAAAAACGCCAATGGTCGGGTTTTGTTTGACGAGTTGCTCGACGCTCAATCCGGTCTGGTTTTTTAATAGAGTAGGGCTGCACACCAAGACCAGATCATCGTCGCCCAGTTTCTCGCTGTAATATTGCTCCCACTCATTGGGCTTGCCATGTACGAGCGCAACATCGACCCCTTCCTGTTCAATATCGAAAGGGCCAGTTAGCGTCGAAATACGGATATCAAGTGAGGGAGCGAAAGCTTGGAAGTCGGGAACTCGTGGGATCCACCAGTGCATCGCGAGCGAATTGACCATGTTGAGGGTAATGCGGTGGTCGTTAGGCGTTCTGGCAAGCTCTTCGGTCGCCTCTATCACTTGCTCAAGTGCGGGCGCGACTTTGCGGTAATATCGCTTACCTGCGGCATTAAGAACAACACGACGACCGACTCGTTGAAACAAAGGCTTGTTGACCAGTTGTTCTAACGACTTTATCGCTTGGCTTACCGCAGAGTGACTGACGTACAGCACCCGAGCGGCGTCGGTCATGCTGCCAGTCTCAGCGACAGCAATGAAAGCGTAAACGGATTTAAGCGGAACGAGTTTTTTCATTGGTAAGTTTTCCTTACAGTTATCGTTAATATTACTCGCTATTTTTCATTACGTCACGCCTCTAAAATAGATGTCATAGGAGGTGATAATTATGTCTGATATTACCAAGGCGACGACTTTCATGTTGTTGTCGACGTTCAGTTTGTCTTTAAGTGGCTTGATGGCCAAGTATCTATCTGAAGTGATGCCCACTTCGTTACTCAGTTTTGTGCGTTTTTTGTTACCCAGTCTGTTTTTATTTCTTTTCCTGACTTTTTACAAAATCAGCAAGCCGACACGAGAAATGTGGAAACCTTTGGTGATGCGAGCGATCTTTATGGTGGCGTGTCAGTGGTGTTTCCTTACTTCACTGCAAACCTTAACGCTGGTTGAAGGGGTTGTGTTATTCAGTACGGGTCCTCTGTTTATTCCATTGTTAGAAAAGTTAATATTTAGAACCAAGATTCATACAACGACGATCGTGTGTTTAGCTGTCACTTTTGTTGGCGTAGTGATGATGGCGGGGGATTGGTCGCAGTTTGAGTTGGGTTCTGAGTTCTTTAGACCTGCGCTTCTGCTTGGACTTCTCGCGGGGGTATTTAATTCTGGCTCGCAAGTGAGTCTGTACCGAGCATCTAAAACTAGCCTGACACCAGCAGAGCTTAATGCATGGACCTTTTTAGTCGCAGCAATACTTGTTATACCTATGCTCGTGTTGACTTCTGTTTCTGCTGTACCAGATGTACTTAAGGGGGATAGTGTGTATGGAGCTTTAACGACTTTGCTGTCGTTTGATGACTTGCGTTGGATTGGACTTGGTGCATTTGGACTCGCACTGTTTACCATCAATACTCAAATCTTCCGCTCCAAGGCTTATAAGCTTGCAGACAGCGGTTCCCAGTTGGCACCACTGATTTTTACTAACATGCTGTTTAGCGCCTTATGGCAGGGTTTGTTCTTTGATGATGTGTTTTCTACTCAGCAGATGATTGGCATTAACCTGATTGTTGTGGCGAGTATCACCAACACGCTATTAGCAAAGAGACACAGCAAAGCAAAAGCCAACCAGACACCGCGAGTCACAGTGGCTGTAGCGACTGTAGTGGACGTTGCGGTATTGGACTCGGCAGCTAAAAGCTAACCATTGAGTTATGGCTTATCCTCTGAATGGTTAATTTAAAACTTAGAACAATGAGCGTATGTATTCTTTTACTCGGTCGATGTGTTCGTGCGGGTCAATCTCGCAGCGTTGGTTCATTTCTAGGAATCGCTCAGCGTATTTATCGTAGATTTTGTTTTCCAAAAACAGTAAATACAACTTGGGATCGATATGACCGCTGGTGGCCATGTCGGTCATGATGTTGAGTGATTCGCTTAAGAGCTTACCTTTCTTATAAGGGCGATCACTAGAGGTGAGCGCTTCAAAGACATCAGCAATTGCCATTGCTCTGGACGGCAGAGGTAACTGGTCTTCGTTTAAGCCTCTTGGGTATCCCTTACCGTCGATACGTTCGTGGTGTCCGCTGGCGATATCCGGAATGTTTTGAAGGTAAGGCGGGTAAGGCAACTTGTTGAGCATGGTGAAGGTTTGGATAATATGATCGTTGATCATGAAACGTTCTTCATCGTTTAGCGTACCACGGCGTACTTTCAAATTGTGCAGTTCACCTTGGTTGTATTTAACTTCTCCGGGCTTAAGTACAAACGCTTCTTGCCATACATCGGCAGGGTTAAAGCCATTGTCCCAAGGTATTTTATGCTCCGGTTTGTCTGCAAGCAGAGGCTCCATGACAGGCAAACCCTTTTCCTGACTTGTTGGCTCAGTTCTCTCTTTCTCAACCGACTCTTTTTGGGTGTTAAATCTCTCTTTTTCAGACCAAGACAAACCCAATTGATCATCCAGTGTACGTTTCCATTGGCGTTTGGCTATTTGATCTAAGCGTTCTAGCTGCTCTTCCGTCATAGATTCGCCGCCAAGATTACACTCAGCAACGAAGGCAAACTCCTCATCCAGTTCAGACAGGTTTTGTTCGAGTATTTTGAGTTGTTCTTCTTGTAGTGCACCGTTCGCCATCGCTTTCCAGTAATCGGTTTCCGCTTGCTGTTTCAACAACTCAAAACGCATTCGCACTTCGTGGATTCGGTCGTAAATGGTTTCCAGTTTTGTTGCCTTATCTACCACATATTCAGGCGTGGTCACCTTGCCGCAGTCATGAAGCCAAGCGGCGAGCATCAACTCTTCCCACTGTTTACTGTCCAATGAGAATTGCGGGTAATAGCGGTCATCATCTATGGTTGCTTGAGTTAGCCATTTGGTGAGCTCAGGCACTCGTTGGCAATGCCCGCCCGTATAAGGTGACTTGGTATCAATCGCCGATGCAATCAGCTCAATAAAGGCATTAAGCATGTCTTTTTGTTGCTGCATTTGGTCGATGTTGTCTTTCGCTATTTCCGCAAAGCTGAGCAACTCTCTTAAAAAGGCGTGCTTGTCTGCCTGCATCTTGGTAATTGGTCTCTCATAGCCAATTGCCACAATCCCTACCAACAGTTTCTCTCGGTTTAATAGTGGAAATAGGTACAGGTCTGAATTGAAGATCGAATCTTGGTAATAGTTGAGAACATTGTCTTCTCTGTTCAAATGGATCGTCTCACCAGATTTAAGCTGACACAGCAACCAAGGCGTGTGTTTGATGAAGTCATTGATGTCGGCCTTAAAAGGAAGAATGGCAAGGTTAGCTGCCGTATCAAACACGTCTTTCTCTTTGGACTGAGTGAAAAGGACAATGGTTTCTGCTTTGGTGATTAAATAGCTTTGATGAGCAATGTTCTTGGCTAAGATCGAAAACTCCTGATTCCCGGCGGTGTCTCGAAGTAGGGTAATCAGATCATGAAGCGTGTGTTCCATTAGCTCAATCGAGTGGGCGAGGTTAGCCACTTCTTGAATCATGCTTTTGGGATAATGAGTACGCCTGAAGTCGAACCGAGCGATGTTGTCGGTGAGTTGCATCAGCGTATTGAGCGGCTGAGACAGTCGATTAGCAACAAACCATACGATAGCGAAGCAGATGAACAACATCCCAATCGCGACCGCAACTTGCTTGTCTCGCATCGAGATAAGATCAGCGAGCAGCTCATTGTGTGGCGTCGCTTCTGCCAAGTATAAGGTGACATTTTGAGTCAGTTGAACCGGCGTTAGCGTTAGTGCCCAAGTGTTTAAGTTGTACTCAACGTTTTTTAGATTGAGGTTAAACTTCTCTTCATCAGAGATAAGCGGCGCAATAACGGACGCTTTCAATGCTTCCATCTGTTCACGTTTGGGCACATTAAAGAAGCTTTGGTCTTGCTCACTGCCAGAGAGATTCCCCGTCGTTTGGTTGTTCGTTTGCTCAGTTTTACTTGTGTCATCAGATTGGGAGTCAGGCTTGGGTACTGATAGCTCAAGTTGATGCTGACCGAGAAGATTAAAATGTTGATCGAACAAGGCGAGTCGGGTTTGCGGAGAATAAGCTAATTCACTGATCTGAGAAGAGAGGGAACTCAACGTAAAGTCGGCACCAACCACATGCTTGCCATCGGCAGAACGCCTAGAGAGCGTAATACCATTGGTTTGCAGGAAATAGAACAGATAGGGTTCAGAGAGTTGTATTGAGCCATCAGGCTTTGCGTTACGAAACCAAGGACGAGTGGTGGGGTTGAACTTACTCTCTGCTTGTCGAGTACTGACCACTTGATGTGCGCCATCAAGATAGGTAATAAAGTTTTCACCGTCTAGATTGGTGCTGCTGACCATCATGGTCGCTTTAGCGGGCGCGCTGTTTTCGGCTCTCTGTTTATTGGTGCTTAATGGACGAAAGATTCTGAAGTCACCATCTTCAGAACCATAAAATAGAGCGACCAAATTGGTGTTTTGCTTGAAGATGATATCGACCGAAGCAAGCCAAGAGTCTTTTTCGACAGCGGAAGCTTGATGAGCAACAAACGGGCTCACCGCCATCACATTTAAGGTTGTGATAACAGGGGCAATGGCTTGTTTAAATACTGATTCCAGTTTGTCGCGGTGCTCATTACTGATCTCGCGCACTGTGCCTAGCAGCAGCTCTTGGGAGTGCCGATAACTAATCGAAATCAATACCGCACCGACAAGTGTTGTCAAAATTAGGAAAAGGCTAGTGATGTGGATACTCAGCGGATATCGTCTTCTTCTCATCTAACACTCCAGTTTGTAGGCTGGTTTAAGTATTGACGAACTTGGGTAGGTTGCAAAAAATTGGCGCAATTACCGAGTGTGTGCGGTTCGACTTAGATAAGACCAAGCGCTGGCTGGCTCTGGTTAGCCACGTATTCCCGTGTCGTGTAAATGAACCAGTAATAAACCTTTATGTTTGGGTGCTAATTGTCACTTTCAGCTGATAAACTGGCCGAATTGTTGCCATTAGGCATTCATTTTCTGAAGTATTCTTTTCCTGAAAGAGATTCAGAGTTACTTTCTGAAAAACGTATTTTGACCGAGCGAAGAGGGCATTGATTCATGGAACTCAAAGTAGATACTCACACCCACACATACGCAAGTGGTCATGCTTACAGCACATTGATCGAAAACGCCAAGTCGGCAAAGCAAAATGGTTTAGCCATGTTTTGTACTACTGATCATTCAGAATCAATGCCGGGCGCGCCACACTATTGGTTCTTCAGCAATCAGCGTGTGCTCCCTCGTTTTATTGAAGATGTCGCAATTATTCGAGGTGTTGAGTCAAACATCATGAACACACAGGGTGAAATCGACATTCATCCGAGTGTGGATAAGAACTTGGATTGGGTGATCGCGAGTTTTCATGAGCCAGTATTTCGCCCATCGGATGTCGCTACCCATACAGAAGCATTGTTGAATGTGATTAAGGGCGGTCGAATTGATGCGCTTGGTCACTTAGGCAATCCTAATTTTGATTTCGATTTCGAAGCCGTTATTCAATGTGCGGTTGAGAACAACGTGGCGATTGAGATCAACAACACCACACTCAAAGGCAATAGCCGAGTTGGCAGTGTTGACCGCTGCTATGAGATTGCAAGAATAGCGAAAGCGAAGGGTGCATTTATTACAACAGGCAGCGATGCGCATTTCTGTTTAGATGTCGGTGGCTTAGACTTAGTCGCAGCATTGTTAGATGAAGTGGGCGTAGATTCGAGTAAAGTGATTACCCATTCGCCAAAGCAGTTCCTAGCCTTTTTGGCCTTGCGCGGTCGTAATGAAATCCCAGAATATTCAGATCTTGTTTAAGAGAATGTCGGCGGGTTTGCATTTCGACACAATCAATTTTTGTGCCTGAAAGATTTTTGTATACACTAGCCGAAAATAATAAAGTCGAAGTGCCACAGTAATGACGGCTCTAACTTCAAAGACACCGCTTCACTTGGAGAAACAATGAAAACTCGCTCAATCCTTTTATCTGGCTTAATCGCTGCTTCAGTATTGTCTGGCAACGCATTTGCTAATGTAGACCTTAAGAAAAACATGCAAGAAATGAAGCTTGCGTTCAAACAAGCGGCAGAAGCTCAAAGCATTGAAGAGATGCAAAAGCCTATCGTTCGTTTAGATACGCTAGTGGCAGAGCTGAAAACGGGTGTTTACCCAGTCGAGAAAGAAGACAACTTCATGGAAGGCTTCAAAAAGATCAGTGCATCACTGGATAGCATTGAGCAGAAGCTAGACCAAGGTGACTTAGCGTCGGCACAGCAAGAACTTCGTACTATTGATGGCCTTCGTGAAGAGTACCATGAGAAGCGTAACCCAAGCATCTGGAGCAAGATCTTCGGTTAATTCGTTAATCATGAACGTTTGCTAGATAGGTAACAAAGAGCAAACCTCAAGATTCGATTTCTAAAACGCCGCCTTACATTACCCTCTTTCGAGGAAGGTGTAAGGCGGCGTTTTTATTGTCTCTTTTATCGAAAGCCTGCTGCAAAGAGATGAGTATTACTTTGTTAGCTTTAGTGTTGTAACCAGTATTTAACGAAAAAGAGTGTGCGTTAGCTTCAATTTTTTAACTTGCTGTTAATCTTTACGTTTACCTATATTCCAAGTCCCTCATAATAAGGGAAATTTATAAAGACTTGGAATAATGCGCCGAACCTCGTTCAACTTCTTCATGTTACTTGCAACAGCATTAAGCTGGGCGCTAGTGACATTAATGCCTGTTATCAATGCTCATGGTAATAGTGCGGGAGTATGGGCGTCGTTATGTACGGTCAATGGCTTTGAATTGGTTCAAATCGAAGAAGGCGAACCTAATACTCATAAAGGAAAGCCGTGTCCGTTTAGCCATTTTTCCACGTTTCACCAAGATGAACTTCCCACTACACTGCTGACAACTCGACTGAGTTCTATTGTCTCCGACAGCTACGCTTTTTTGGCTCTAAGCGAACGCTACACGAGGCAAGCCCCGCGCGGCCCTCCCTTTGTTATTGCTTAAACCTAACCCATTAAAATAATTAAAAAATAAAGTATTAAGTAAAGTTAAACATGCTCAGATTACTTTCTGATTTTTCAGAAGGTATGTTTGCGTGTGTCAAAGGAAATTATAATGTTGAGAAATGAATCTCAAACCCCTGCGAAAGCACAAGCAACTTCGCAGTCTAAAAGCAGTGCAACAACCGGTTCGGAAACCAATATAAAAAGCAAAGACCGCAATAAAACCCTCTATTTCCTCACATGGCGCTGGCACTTCTATGCTGGGCTATTTGTTATCCCGTTTATGTTAATGCTGAGCATTACAGGTTTGGTGATGCTGTTTGATGATGAAATCGAATTGACTTTCCACCACGAAGCCCTAGAGATTGTTGCATCGGGCGAGCCGATTAAAGTGTCACAACAGTTAGCTGCAGTACAACTTCAATACCCACAAGGTTCGGTTACCCAGTTTGTTCCGAGCAAAGCTCCTGATCTGGCTAACCGCTTTTCGGTAGCACTTGTAGACGGCACATCGGTCTTCGCCACGGTAAATCAATATACGGGCGAAGTGGTCGGAGAGATTCCGCGTAGCGACAGCCTGTACCAACTCGCGAATGACATTCACGGCACTTTGTTGATTGGTGATTGGGGTGATTATCTAATTGAAGTCGCAATAAGCTTGTCTATTCTGTTGCTCATCAGTGGTATTTACTTATGGTTACCTAGAGATAACGCGAGCCGCGCTGGTTTTCTTAAGCTTCGATTTGGTTCAGGAACGCGTATTTTAATGCGTGATCTGCATGCGAACATTGGAGGTGTGTTATCGCTCGTTCTGTTGTTGTTTATTCTGTCTGGATTGGCATGGACAGGTTTTTGGGGCGGTAAGCTTGTTCAAGCATGGAGCACTTTCCCTGCTCAAATGTGGGACGATATTCCGTTGTCTGATAAGACGCACGCTTCCCTCAACCATGGCTCAGAAGAAGAGCTACCTTGGAACTTGGAGCAAACACTATTGCCTTTGTCTCAAGATAAGCCAGCAGAACACGTTCATCATGTGGAAGAGGCGACGGAACCTCATGATCACTCTAAGATGGGTGAAGATCACTCTCAACATGTGTTGTCAGCAAGCAACTTCGACATTGATGACGTTACTGAAAAAGCATACTCACTTGGTTTCACTCAATACAAGGTGAATTTCCCGCGTTCAGAAACAGGTGTTTACACGGTCACAGCCAACACTATGGGCGGTGACATCATCGATCCAACGCAGGATCGTACTACGCACCTCGACCAATACTCAGGTCGTATTCTGGGTGAGGTGACATGGCAAGATTATAACTTCATTGCCAAAACGTTAGCGGTAGGTATTTCATTGCATCAAGGTGACATCAGCATCATTAACAAGCTTCTAAATGCTTTGTTTTGTTTGGCGTTCATTGTTGTGTCCGTGACTGGCGGTGTGATGTGGTGGATACGTAGACCTTCAGGTCAAAGAAAGCTTGGCACGCCACCGAAGTTTGGCGATGCAGGGCTTTGGAAGACAGGTTTAGTGATCGTGATAGTTATTTCAGTACTGTTTCCACTGGCGGGAGCGACGATCGTGACAGCAATGCTGCTGGATTGGTTACTATTTTCACACGTTGAGAAATTCAAGACGGCATTGAGTTAATTGATATACAAACTGACCTCCTTTTTCAGGAGGTCAGTTTCATTATTCAGATGACATGCTCTGTTTATTAAGAAGACGTTAGACTTGTACAGCTCTATATTTGATAAAGCTCTAGATTTCATAAAGCTCTAACGGAAGCCCGTCAGGATCGGCAAAAAAAGTAAATGCTTTACCTGTAAATTCATCAATTCGGATCTGTTCGACTTCGATTCTTTGTTCTTCCAAATAGCTTTTGATTTGTTGAACGTCATCAACACAAAAAGCTAAGTGTCTTAGCCCTTGAGCTTCAGGAAAGCTAGGTCTTTCCGGTGCGTTAGGGAAGCTGAATAGTTCTATCTGAGCACCATTAGGTAGCGCTAAATCAAGTTTGTACGACTGGCGAGCCTCTCGATAGTTTTCGGCAATGATCTCAAGTTTTAAAATCTCGGTGTAAAAGTGCTTCGATGCGTTGTAGTTTGAACAGATTATGGCTGCGTGGTGTATTCCTTTCAACATCAGTTTATTTCTCCTGCCAACTTGTCACCTAAGTGCTCCATGGCGTAATCAATGAATACACGCAGTCGAGCGGGCATGTACTTGGTTTGAGCAAACTGCATCGCAATCGCACCATGGTAATTACTCTTGATGGTCCAATCTTCCAACACTTGTACTACAGACCCTTCAGCCAACGCATCTTGAATCACGAAGTCATGGAAAATACCGACGCCTAGACCTTCTTTCACACCTTTCAGTCGCATCTGCGAGTGGTTAACTGCGTAACGTCCACTGACGGGTACTGTGTGAAATTCATCATCTTTAAGAAAATCCCAAATGTGATCTTTGTCTGTCTCTGCAAGATACAAACAGTCGTGTTCAGACAGCTCGGTAGGGTGGTGAGGAATCCCCTTGGCATCTAAATAGTCAGGGCTTGCACACAACACGAGGTTTGTTTTTCCTAACTCTTTCAATACTAAGCTTTCGTCGGGCTTATCAGTCAGGCGGAAAGCAATGTCGATGCCTTGACGTAAAATATCGATGTCGCCGTCAGCCGCTCTCAATTTAAGTTGGATTTCTGGATACTGATTTAAGAATGGAACAACGAAAGGCTGCAATACCGAATTCAAGAAGGCTTCAGGCGCCGCTACCGTTATCGAGCCTGCAGGTTCGGTATGGTCGGAGGTAGACAGTTCAACGGCTTGTTGCGCTGCGTTGATCATCACCACACTCTGATCATAAACCAATTGACCCGCTTGCGTAATGATAAGGGTACGAGTGGTACGCTCAAACAGTTTCACCGATAGCGCTTTTTCCAAGCGGGTGATGAGCTTACTCAAGGCTGATGGTGTCACGCCTAACTGTTTTGCTGCAGCCGTAAAACTACCTTCGTTAACCACCAAAATGAACGAGGCGAGATCCGGAAGCAGGGCGATGAGTTTTGGGTTAATCATAAGTATCCAGTTAAGCTAGTTTCAACGATGAACTTAATGGTCATTGTGAGCGATTTACTTTGATTTGTGAATAAATTTCATTAATTGATTGACGTGATTGCTCTGATAGGTTGTTGTGTTTGAAGCTCATCTGTATAGCGGCGTTGCTGCTGCGCATTCTGAGATGAAAAATTGAGATTTGATATGAAAGCGAAATTAGACGGAAATTATAGCTAATTTGGCGTTTAAAAAAGCAGGTGAAGGGCGTTTATGTGCCCTGCGTCACTGGGATGAACTATTATTCGTGCCTGTGATTCATTAATGTTTTTCCAACTAAAGGGATAATCGAGAAGGAGATGTTCAACTAGAATAGGGGTATAAGTTTTACAGTGTAAATGATCGAATTGAAATCGTTTACATCCCCTACATAATGCGGCGCGCGATGCTGCTGAATAATAATTAGGAAGGAATAGACAATGTCTTCTGCATTTTACCAACAGATTCAAACTCAAATCGAAGAAGTTAAAGAAGAAGGTCTTTACAAGTCTGAGCGCATTATTACTTCTGCACAAAAAGCAGCGGTTTCTATCTCGACTGGTGAAGAAGTACTAAACTTCTGTGCAAACAACTACTTAGGTCTTGCTAACCACCCAGCTCTTATCGAAGCAGCTAAAGATGGTATGGATCAGCACGGTTTTGGTATGGCTTCAGTACGTTTCATCTGTGGTACTCAAGATTCTCACAAAGAACTAGAGCAAAAGCTTTCTACGTTCCTAGGTAAAGAAGACACTATCCTTTACACATCTTGTTTTGATGCAAACGCTGGTTTGTTCGAAACAATTCTAGGTAAAGAAGACGCAATCATCTCTGACGCACTAAACCACGCATCTATCATCGATGGCGTTCGTCTGTGTAAAGCAATGCGTTTCCGTTACTCGAACAACAACATGGAAGAGCTAGAGCAGCAACTTATCGCTGCTAAAGAAGCTGGCGCTCGTCACACACTTATCGTAACTGACGGTGTGTTCTCAATGGACGGCGTAGTGGCTAACCTTCCTGCTATCTGTGACCTTGCAGACAAGTACGACGCACTAGTAATGGTTGATGACTCTCACGCAGTGGGCTTCATGGGCGAAAACGGCGCGGGCACTCACGAGTTCCACAACGTTGTAGACCGTATCGATATCATCACTGGTACTCTTGGTAAAGCAATGGGTGGCGCTTCAGGCGGTTACACTTCTGGTAAGAAAGAAGTGATCGACTGGCTACGTCAGCGTTCTCGTCCATACCTATTCTCTAACTCTGTTGCTCCTGCAATCGTATCTGCGTCTATCCGCGTTCTAGATCTTCTTGCGGAATCTGGCGACCTACGTACTCAACTATGGGAAAACTCTGCTCACTTCCGTACTCGCATGGAAGAAGCTGGCTTCACTATGGGCGGTGCAGACCACGCAATCATCCCAATCATGCTTGGTGATGCAAAAGTAGCGGCTGAGTTCGCTGAGCGCGCACTAGAGAAAGGCATCTACGTTGTAGGTTTCTCTTTCCCTGTAGTACCAAAAGGTCAAGCTCGTATCCGTACGCAAATGTCTGCTGCACACTCTCGTGAGCAACTAGACCGCGCAATCGATGCGTTCATTCAAGTTGGTAAAGACATGGGTATCATCTAATTTTAAAGGGATGCCACGAGCATCCTTTAATTAGATAGAGCAACACCCAGTAGAATATATAGATTTTTGATTCTCGCCTTACAGTTAGGCGAGATGAACTAGGTAACATTATGAAAATTAAAGCACTTTCTAAGCTAAAGCCTGAAGAAGGCATTTGGATGACCGAGGTTGAAAAACCTGAAATGGGTCATAATGATCTTCTTATTCGTATTAAGAAAACCGCAATTTGTGGTACTGACGTACATATCTACAACTGGGATGAGTGGTCACAAAACACAATCCCAGTACCTATGGTAGTAGGTCACGAATACGTGGGTGAAGTTGTTGGCATTGGCCAAGAAGTTCGTGGTTTTGAAATCGGCGACCGTGTATCTGGCGAAGGTCACATCACATGTGGTCACTGTCGTAACTGTCGTGGCGGCCGTACTCACCTTTGTCGTAACACAACAGGTGTTGGTGTTAACCGCACTGGTGCGTTCTCTGAGTTCCTTGTGATTCCTGCGTTCAACGCATTTAAGATCCCTGCAGAAATCTCTGACGATCTAGCTTCAATCTTTGACCCGTTTGGTAACGCAGTACACACAGCACTTTCTTTCGACCTAGTTGGCGAAGACGTGCTAATTACTGGTGCTGGCCCAATCGGTATCATGGCTGCAGCTGTTGCTAAGCACGTTGGTGCTCGTCATGTTGTAATCACTGATGTAAACGAGTACCGCCTAGATCTTGCTAAGAAAATGGGTGTGACTCGCGCAGTAAACGTGATGGAAGAGAAGCTTGAAGACGTAATGTCTGATCTTGGCATGACTGAAGGCTTCGATGTAGGCCTAGAAATGTCTGGTAACCCATCTGCGTTCAACAGCATGCTGACTAACATGAACCACGGCGGTAAGATCTCTCTACTAGGTATTCCACCATCAGACATGGCAGTAGACTGGAACCAAGTCATCTTTAAAGGCTTGGTTATCAAAGGTATCTACGGTCGTGAGATGTTCGAAACTTGGTACAAGATGGCTTCACTAATCCAATCAGGCCTAGATCTAACACCAATCATTACTCACCACTACAAAGTGGACGACTTCCAGAAAGGCTTCGACATGATGCGCTCTGGTATGTCAGGTAAAGTAATTCTTGATTGGGAATAAGCTTTAGCTGAGTAACAAGATATTAGAAAGGCGACAGTTTTTACTGTCGCCTTTTTTACATCTCGGAACTCAAGAAAATGGGCGATATGATCAAGGTTCAGTTGCCCATTTTTTACAGCAATGAGTTGTTAACCCAATGCAGCAGCCTGCATGATTAGGCCACAGATGTAAGCGCCGTATGTACCGAGTGCGTAACCAAGTACAGCCATTAGAATACCTACTGGAGCTAATGCTGGGTGGAACGCTGCCGCTACGATAGGAGCCGATGCAGCACCGCCGACGTTAGCTTGGCTACCTACTGCCATGAAGAACAGTGGTGCACGGATTAGCTTTGCCATCACAATCATGATAATCGCGTGGATGGTTAACCAAGTGATACCGATGAAGAAGTAGCCTGGGTTATCCAAGATAGCTGTGATATCCATCTGCATACCAATAGTGGCAACTAGGATGTAGATGAATGCAGAGCCCACTTTAGATGCGCCACTGTGCTCAAGGCTGCGTGTTGATTTGAAGCATGAAGCAATGAGTGCAAACGTAGTCACCATTACGATTAACCAGAAGAATCCAGAAGTCAGGCTGTATTGCGCCAGTTCAGGAGCATTAGTTGAGATCCATGGTGCGATAATGTCGCTAAAGAAGTGTGCTAAGCCCGTAAGGCCAAACGCAATCGCAGTGATCTTCATTAGATCCGTTGTCGTCGTCGGACGCGCGTTTTCTTCTTGGTACTTAGATACGGTTTCTTTTAGGTCTTCGATAGATGAAGTATCGGCTTTTAACCATGCATCAATCTTCTTCTGACGACCTGCCATGATAAGCAATATTGCCATCCAAATATTGGCACAGATTACGTCCACAGTAATCATCGCAGAGAACAACTGATCGTCAACTTCAAATACTTCTTTCATTGCAGCTTGGTTTGCACCACCGCCAATCCAAGAACCTGCCACCGTTGTTAGACCACGCCATACATCACCCGATACAAGGCCAGGATTTATTTGGTCGATGATCAAGATAGCCAATGGGCCGCCAATGATAATACCGACAGTACCGGTTAGGAACATGATGACGGCTTTTGAACCTAGTCCAAAGATCTTGCGCAGATCTGCAGAGATGATCAGTAGAACGAGTGCACTCGGAAGTAAGTAACGGCTTGCAACAAAGTACAGTTTAGAATTCGAAGCATCGATTATGCCGAAGCTGTTTAATAAAGAGGGAACAAAGTAACAGAGCAATAGACCCGGAACGAACGAGTAGAATTTTTTCAGTGCGCTATTTTGGCTACTTTCCGTGATAAAAACACCGCCAAGAATAACAGCTAACATGCCCATTATTACAGCATCATTAGTAATCATTATTATATCTCCTTTAAGGTGAGCGCAAAGGTCTCACTTTTTTGAATTGCAGGACTATACCGACAACCGCTAGTCGTTACAAATTGTAACGATAGACATATTTTGAAATGTTTATGTTAATTTTGATGGTTTGAATTTGTGAATGTCGTGCGTTATTTATTTGATTGATGAATGAATCTGTTAGGGGTTTTGCGGCGTATTTCGATATATGCAATGTAATTCAAGCCTTAGAGAGTGGTCGCTAAGAATTGGGTGGGTGCTTGAATGGTAGGAATGAGTGCATATATAGCCATGTTTTTGGTGTGGTTTATGCGGGGTGGGAATGTTTCAATAATGTAAAAATCGAATCCACTTTTGCCATGTGGTCAGAAATTAAAAATTTTAGCTAGATCACACAAATCTTTCGGATTAAGAGTTTCAGCACCTGATACTTGTGCTCATTTGAGGTTTTGTCGGGGTTAAATGAAAGAAAAAGCGGCTCAAATAGCCGCTTTTGATGGTTGAATAGCATGGTTATCTAGAGCTGTAGTCTAGATTCTGCTTAAGACTCTTCTTCCTCAAAGCCATCTGCATAGCCTTTCGGTGGAGGTGTCCAACCACGTTCAGAACGAGAGTGTTTGTCTGAACGGTCTTTTTTCATATCTTCTTTCATTGCTTCTTCAAGGTGAATGAAGATTTGTCGGTAGTTGTTGTCGTAGCGTGGGTTCTCTTCCGCTTCAGACCAAGCTTGGTAAAGCTTTTCAGACTTACGGCTCTCAACGCGTTGATAAGTCGATTTTTGCTGCTCGACGAAGAATGGGTGATGACCCAAAGAACGCAAGGCTTCAGCGCCCATTTCAAGAGCAGAATGGTAGGTCTCTGATTCAACAAAGTCTGCCCCCGCTTCTCTTAGGCGATAACTATGACCTCGGTCGAATGCACGCGCTAAGACTTTCACTTTAGGGTAGGTGTGTTTAACGTATTTCACTAATTCAACGCTTGAGTCTTGGTTGTCGATTGCCACTACTAGCATCGCGGCTTCTTCGATACCCGCGGTATGCAACAAGTCGTGACGAGTAGCATCACCAAAGTAAGATTTAATATTGATGGAGCGTAATAAGTCCACTTGGTTTGCTTGATGATCCAATACTACGGTATTGACGTCATTTGATACCAACAAGCGGTTTACGATCTGACCAAATCGGCCGATGCCTGCAATGATAACGGTACCTTTCTCTTCTATTTTGTCTTCTTCTCGATCGTTCGATTTTTGCTCGTAACGGGGCAGAATGACTTTATCAAACAGAATGAACAGACCAGGAGTTAAGAACATAGAGAGGGCAACAACCAGTGATAGTGTTTGAACAATATCCGCAGGTAATACATGGTTCTGTGCTGAGAAGCTGAGTAGTACAAAACCAAATTCCCCCGCTTGAGCCAAGCTCAATGTAAATAGCCAGCGGTCGCTGTTTTTGATTCTGAAGATTAAAGCCAGTGTAAACAACACCAAGGCTTTCAGCGCCATCACGCCAAGAGTTAAGCCAATGATGAGTGCGAAATCGTTAAATAGAACGCCAAAGTTGATACCTGCGCCTACCGTGATAAAGAACAATCCAAGCAATAACCCTTTAAACGGGTCGATGTTAGATTCCAGTTCGTGCCTGAACTCACTGTTGGCGAGTACCACACCTGCTAAGAAAGTACCTAGGGCAGGCGACAAACCAACAAGGCTCATTAGCGCGGCAATACCAATCACCAACATCAGTGCAGTTGCAGTGAAGATCTCGCGTAAGCCAGAGCTCGCAACAAAACGAAACAGTGGCCGACTTAGATAATGTCCACCGACGACCACAATCGCAATTGAAGCCGTAATAACAAGTCCGTATGCCCAACTTGGCAAACCTGCAACTAAACTGAGTTCATCATGGTGTGCAGCGGTTTGGGCGGCACTTTCTGCCAAAGCAACCAATTCAGGAAGAGCCAACAAAGGGATGAACGCCAGCATTGGGATAACGGCAATATCTTGGAACAAAAGTACCGAGAAAGCGTTTTTACCGCCTTCCGTTTTAGACAGGCCTTTCTCATTGAACGTTTGTAGAACAATGGCTGTCGATGAAAGCGCAAAGATCAAACCGATAGTTAAAGCAATCGTCCAAGGTTGACCAAAGAACTGTGCAATTCCCATCACGATAGCGGTCGTACCACCAACTTGAAGGCCACCAAGCCCCATCAATCGGTTTCTCATCGCCCATAGCATCTTAGGTTCAAGTTCAAGCCCGACTAAGAACAGCATCATCACTACACCGAACTCGGCAAAGTGCTGGATGGTTGTTGTCTCTTCGCCAACCAATCCAATGATGGGACCAATCACAACGCCAGCGATTAAGTAGCCGAGAACTGATCCAAGTCCAAGTCTTTTGGCAATAGGGACCGCAATCACGGCTGCAATTAAATAGATAAATGCTTGTAGAAAGTATCCCGTCATTATTTAACCTCTGCCATCAATTCTTCCACAATATGGTTCAACTTTTCTGCCTTGTTGGCTCTTTTGATGTTGATATCACCTGCAACCAAGGCCTGTAAAAGCGTTCTGTAGCTATCGACATGCTCTTGAATGCGGTTTTCTTCCAAAGCGGTACGCGAGCCAAATAACGCAAAGGGCGCGAGATAGTTCATCCCGCACAGAGAAGCGGTTTGTTCGATTGGGTGAAGCAGTTCTCGAATCGTGAAATGGTTGTAACCATCACTTTGGTAGGCATCTTTTTTACCTCCTGCAGTAATGCTACATAACAATTTCTTACCCTGTAGTTCATTGCCTTCGGCGCCGTAGGCGAAGCCGTATTCAAGAACAAGGTCTTGCCACTCTTTAAGAATTGCCGGTGTGGAGTACCAATACAAAGGGAACTGAAAAATGATGATGTCATGGTCTAACAGGCGTTTCTGTTCACGGTCGATGTTGATTTTAAATGTCGGATACTCGGCATAGAGATCGACACAGGTAACACCGTCAACGCGTTTGGCTTGTTCAAATAAGGGTTTGTTTGCTTCAGAACGATGTTGAGAAGGGTGAGCGAATAGCAGCAAGACTCGATTTTTCGACATATAGCCCTCTTTGTCCATTAACGAATAATATTTATTGGAATTATAGATATACAATAATAGAAGAATGGTTGAACAACAACGAATTAGCCCATACTTATCTATCTAGATGCGTGTGTTTTTAGGTACTTAATTATATAAAACATCCGTCAATTTGAGTATTTCTGGCACAAGCCGCCGATGACTGAGTAAAACTAATTATTCACGAATAGTAAAAGCGAATATGGGCATTTTATGTCACCGTTGGTGGGTAACGTAAATAATCCCATAACCCTACATAGAACGATAATGAATAAAGGAAAAACTATGAGCATGGACTTGCGTCAACAATGTGATTTGTTGCTTTCCGGTCACCTAGAACCGACTCCAGCACAAACATTCGCTCAGATGGCTGAATGGTGTGAGACACACAATGTGAGCCATGATAGCTACGGCGATGGTGAGTTTATCGAGAGCTTCGAAAACAAAGTCGCGGAACTGCTAGGTTATGAAGCGGCTGTATTTGTGATTACTGGCACCATGAATCAACCAACAGCATTAGAAATTGCGTGCCAAGAGAAAAGAAACCCACTAGTAGCGATGCATGAATCGAGTCATATTATGCGTCATGAACGCCAAGGGTATCAGCTCCAAAACCGATTCAACGTACTTCCCGTTGGCAACGTATTTCGCACTTGGAATGTTGATGACTTAAAGGCGTGGCCTGATGAGATTGCAGCCGCTCTATATGAATTACCCATGCGTGAAATCGGCGGCCAATTACCAGAATGGGATGAGCTTGAAGCGATCAAGCAGTACTGCAAAGAACAATCAATTCACCTTCATATGGATGGTGCGCGTTTGTGGGAATGCGGCGCCTATTACCAAAAGTCATACAGCGAGATTGCTCAGGGCTTCGATAGTGCTTATGTTTCGCTGTACAAAGGTCTCAATGGCCTTGGTGGTTCGTTATTGTTGGGCGATAAAGCCTTTGTAGCGAAAGCATCTGCGTGGATGAAGCGCCAAGGTGGCAATGTTTATCACCGAACGCCTTATGTGGTTTCAGCAGCAATGCAGTTTGATGAGCGATTAGAGTTGATGCCATCACTGTTTGAGCGAACAAAACAGATCTACCAAATCTTATTAGACTATCCTCAGTTCACTGTTAATCCGCAGCAACCGCAGGTCAACATGCTTCACCTATATTTACCCGTGAGCTATGAAGACGGCATTATTGTGAGAGATAACATAGCGAAGAAACACAAGATTTGGATAGGAAACCCAGCGATAAGCGAGTTGCCAAACCAATGTAAGATTGAATGGTATGTAGGGGATAACCTACTAAATTTGCCTGATCATGAGCTGATAGACATTCTAGATTTTATTAGCGAAGAGCTGATTTGATTAACGAAGAGCTGGCTGAAGAAGAACTGATCTAATTGGAACTGAAATGGATACAGGAAAGGGTTCTTATATCCATTTATATAGCTAGGATGTCCGGCTCTGTTACATATACTGGTTGATGTACACATCAACTAAGAACATGAACACTGGAACAGTGCTGAGAAGTCCGAAGAAGACGATTGGCACCCAGTTTTTCATTTTCTTTTTAGGTTGCTCAGTGTTATTCATAAATTCGGCCTTAAATTCGTTGTTGAGTCTGTTTAGCTTTTTGGTACTAAAAATCTAAGTGTATGGTATCAAATAAATGGGTTTAGCCCTATGTAGATTTAGAGAACCGTGGTGTATATCAATCACATAAAATGTAAGTGATTCATAAACGGTTCATAAAGGTTCAACAATAATGAACCTATTACAACAATCATTGCCTTACTCGGCATATTAAATAAATAGCATTCAAAGATTTGGAGAATACAGAATGAAAACAATAGGAAACATCATTTGGTTTCTGTTCGGTGGCGTATTTATGGGACTAGCTTGGTGGTTCTTCGGACTGCTCGCATTCCTAACCATCGTTGGTATTCCATGGGGTAGAGCATGTTTTGTTATGGGTAACTTCTCATTCTTCCCATTTGGTCAGGAAGCGATTTCGCGTGATGAGCTAACCAATGAAATGGACATCGGCACGAGCCCGCTAGGTGTGATTGGTAACGTTATTTGGTTCTTATTTGCGGGGATCTGGTTGGCGATTGGTCACATCATGTCAGCAGTAGCGTGTTTCATTACTATTATAGGTATTCCGTTTGCGATTCAGCACCTTAAGCTCGCGGTTATCTCATTGGCGCCAATCGGTAAAACCGTTGTCGACAAGCGTGAAGCAGAAGCGGCACGAGTAAGAAACTACAAGGGTTAAGACTACAGTTTAAGCCTTATATAGAACTGAAAAAGCACATCACATGATGTGCTTTTTTGTGCCTCGTTTTCTATCTAACGATGCCCCAATCTCACAAACACTCACTAGACATTGTTGAACAAGACTTCAAGCCTAAGGGTGATGTTGGCTTCTTCGGTGTGTTTCTCATGAGGTTCTCGTTCCCATTGATAACGAGGGATGAGTTCGTAGAACAGCCACTCTTTCCATACGTTTTGTCGGTAGGTAACCGAAACCTGAGCGTATTCGTAATGATTATGAGGCTCATCCGTTGCATTAATCGTGGCGCTATATTGAAGTGCTTGGTCTTGGGCAAGGTAGTGATACAAGGTTAGCCCTGTACCATAGTTCCAACCTTTAAGGTCGTCGTTATATCCTGCAAAGCTTGACCATCGAGCCAAGAAATCATCACTTAAAGAAAGATCAAAGTCGATGTCGGTGATCTCACCAGTCTCTTGTTTTTCTTGATATACACGTTGGGTCAGCCTGAATACTGCATCTGTGGTGAGCGGGTAGGTAAAACGATAGCGAGCCTCTATTCTTGGGCGTAATGTCGCTTTGATATTGAAACTACTGTAACCCTTGGCATAGGCGTCATAACGAAGGCCAAGTGCATTCTCTAACTCTTCAGAATCTTGTGGGAAGAAGTCTAAGAATTCTTCATCGCCAACAGATTCGTAGATTAGCTTAAGCCTTTTGCTGACAAAGGGTAAATGCAGGCGTGCGTTGAGCTTGGTGGAATAATCCACGTCACCGCCCTCAGAATAGATGAAATCATTATACCAACGTACAGAGGTTCCGGCTCTGGCGTCCTCGGTAATACGGTCATCCACAAAGAAGTTATCGAACCATATTGCGGGCTGACAAAACTTGCTGTTTAGGTAGTGGTAAGCTTTTTCGACGCGCGTGTCTTCTAACGGTTGGCTGTGACACTCATCCTGTTCCTCCGCGAAGGCAGAGTGGGAAACGAGCGATGCTAATAATGAGGAGTTAACTATCCAACGACTCAATGGAACCTGTTTGTCATTCTATGTATCAATAGTTTGACTATAACTAAGCAGTTATGACAATGCGACTTTTAAAGAGATTTATCTTAATCAGTGGCTATTCAAAACAGAGACTTGAATAACATATGGCAGGTAAAGAAAACGGGCTCAGTAGGTGAGCCCGTTTGTCGATAAGTTTATAAGTGACTTAATGGCAGATTACATTGCCGCTTCGAAAATCGCAGAGATTTCTTCGTGGGTCGCTTGTTTAGGATTAGTAAAACCACATGCGTCTTTCAGTGCGTTGTCAGACAGAGTAGGGATATCTTCTAGCTTCGCACCAAGTTGCGCGATACCTGTTGGGATGTTCACGTCATTTGCTAGTTGAACAATTGCTTCGATCGCAGCTTCTGCACCTTGCTCTGGTGACATACCTTCAACGTTAACGCCCATTGCTTTTGCAACATCACGTAGACGCTCAGGACAAACTTGCGCGTTGTAGCGTTGAACGTGTGGTAGCAAGATAGCATTACACACACCGTGTGGAAGATCGTAGAAGCCGCCTAGCTGATGCGCCATCGCATGAACATAACCTAGTGACGCGTTGTTGAACGCCATACCCGCCATGAACTGTGCGTAAGCCATTTGCTCACGAGCTTCAATGTCTTCGCCGTGCGTAACCGCTGTTCTTAGGTGTGCTTGCACAAGCTCGATTGCTTTGATTGCTACAGCGTCGGTAATTGGCGTTGCTGCGATTGAAACGTAAGCTTCGATTGCGTGCGTTAACGCATCCATACCAGTTGCAGCAGTTAATGATGCAGGTTTAGCAAGCATCAACTCAGGATCGTTTACTGAAATAAGCGGTGTTGTGTGCTTGTCAACGATCGCCATTTTAATGTGACGTTCCTCATCAGTGATGATGCAGAAGCGTGTCATTTCTGATGCTGTACCAGCCGTAGTGTTGATAGCGATAAGAGGCATCATTGGCTTTTCAGATTGGTCTACGCCTTCGTAGTCTGCAATCTTGCCGCCGTTAGAAGCAACCAGAGCAATGCCTTTTGCACAGTCGTGTGGAGAACCGCCACCTAGAGAAACAACGAAATCACAATCGTTGTCAGTCAGCAATTCAAGACCATCGTTAACGTTCGTGATGGTTGGGTTTGGTTGAGTGCCATCGAATACAACTGCGTCTACGCCTCGCTGGCTAAGAAGGTCTTGTACCTGCTTAACTACACCAATTTGATTCAAGATCTTATCAGTTACGATCAGACCTTTTTTAAAGCCTTGAGACTGAATACTATCAGCAGCATCCTTCAGACAGCCAGTACCCATGAAGTTGATTGTAGGGATGTAAAATGCAGTAGACATTGGAAAACTCCGTTAATTATGATTTTTAATTTCCTACATGTTGTCGGCATTCAAGTGGTCGACCATTGATCTGGAACAACTTTGAATTCGAACTACCACTTTGTGGCTAGTCGTTGTGATAGGGCTCATATAGCAATCGTTTTCATGGTTTTTGGCTGTGTTGATTGTCAGTAATAGATCGCGATAAATCGACTAAATTAGAGACAGTATGGAGCTCTATAACAATGAAAAATAAGGTTTTTCATTGAAAACTCTTCTAGTTAGGCTGGTGTCGACGTTTTATCTGAGTCATCGCTGCATTCAATTTCAGGTTCTTGTGACTCTTCAGAATCAAGCGTGTCTTCTGACTCCTCGTCATAGTATTTGACAAGAAAAGGGGTAAGCATGACAGACGATGGTAAAAAGTGCTTCATAGTACCTCCCGGTACCTAAGTGTATTTATTGTATGGTATTGGTTTAATATGTGGCAAAATTTGCGATACATCATGACTTGCGGCTTGTTTTCTATAAATTATTAGATTTATATACAGGCTCACAGATTTACGAGTAAAGTGATTGCCAGCCTACAAGGCGAAGAGAAAAATTAAGCAAAACTACGATAAAAACAAACACAGCACTGCTCAACAACGCGAATAACAGGACAGAAAATGAAGTACGATTGGATATTCTTTGATGCGGATGAAACCTTGTTCCACTTTGATGCTTTTCAAGGAATGAAGCTGATGTTCTCCCGTTTTGGTGTGGACTTTAGTGAACAGGATTATTCGGTTTACCAAGAGGTTAATTTACCACTATGGGTAGACTATCAAGATGGTCGCATTACGGCTGATCAACTGAAACACACGCGCTTCGAAAGCTGGGCTGAGAAATTAGAGACAACAACCGCTGCTTTAAACAGTGCATTCTTAACAGCGATGGCGGATATCTGCTCTTTATTACCGGGTGCACAAGAGTTGATGGAGTCTTTAAAAGGCAAAGTGAACATGGGCATCATCACTAACGGTTTTACAGAGCTGCAGTCAATTCGTTTAGAGCGTACAGGAATGACGGATTACTTTGAGCACGTGATAATTTCTGAAGAGGTTGGGGTAGCCAAACCGGATGCACAAATTTTTGAATATGCCCATAAGCTGATCGGGTTACCATCTAAGCAACGAGTATTGATGGTCGGAGATAACCCACATTCCGATATTCTAGGCGGATTAGATTTTGGTATTGAAACCTGTTGGTTAAATAGTCAAGAAAAGGCAACGCCAGCCGGAATTAACCCTCATTATCAGGTTAAGTCTCTGGCTGACCTGCAAGCTCTTTTACTAGCATAATTGCTAATTGCTAATTGCTAATTGCTTTTAGATTTTTGAGTGAATGATTGATAGCCGAGTACAGTTATGTGCTCGGCTACTTATTTTTACTTACTGCAACTTATCGATAGTGGCGTTTAAGCCTACCTTTGCTTTAAGCTCGCTTTGATTACCCCATTACAATAAAAATAAGGAAGAGGCGTGCTGAAATCTCATCGCCATAGCTGCTACGGCATTGCTGCCATTTTACTTTGGAGCTGCTTAATCGCGCTGTCTCGTAGCGTATCAGAACAACTGGGCCCAATTGGTGGCGCCGCCAGTCTTTATACAGTGAGCTCACTGTTGTTGGTCTGTGTTATGGGGTTACCTAAGCTGTCGCGGTTTTCTAAGTCATACCTGTTGATTGGTGGTGCTCTGTTCGTTTGTTATGAGATCTTCTTAGCTCTGGCTTTAGGGATGGCAAACAACCGACATCAAGCCTTGGAAATGGCCGTTATCAACTACTTATGGCCTGCATTGACGGTGTTGTTCGCGGTATTGCTCAGCGATAAAAAGATTAACTGGTTGGTTTACCCAAGTATTTTCTTAGCCTTCTTTGGTGTGGCTTGGAGTATCAGTGGCGATCAGGGGCTTTCTGTTGATCAAATCGCTGCCAATATTGCCACCAACCCTAAAACCTATTCAATGGCGTTTTTCGGCGCGATTATTTGGGCGGTCTACTGTAATTACACTCAGAAAGTGGCGAAAGGACAGAATGCGATCGTGCTGTTCTTTATCGCGACTGCAATCACCTTGTGGATCAAATACGCATTGAGTAACGAAACCGGCATGGTGATGACAACCAGTGCTGCGATTGACTTAGTGTTGGCAGGCGTGTGTATGGGCGCAGGTTACGCGCTTTGGAATACAGCGATACTTGGCGGCAATATGGTCTTCTTGGCGACCATGTCGTATTTCACGCCTATTTTTGCGACCTTACTGTCTTCTATTATTTTGGGTTTGTCATTGAGCATGACGTTTTGGCAGGGCGTTTGTATGGTAACGATTGGCTCTTTAGCTTGCTGGTGGGTAACCAGAGACAAAAAGCCGACGGTTACGGCGTCGGCTTCTAAAAAGGTTCAATCAGAGTCTTAGTCAGCGAGAGGTTGATTGGTTAGCTCTTGGTTCTTAACTCTCGACTCTTAACTCGCGATATTGAGATTCAGTTGAAGCTCATAAGGCATCTTCGATAAGCGTCGCTTAAGTTGGCGGCGCGTACGTTCAATATCATCGACCGCAATCGCTTGTTGGTCGTTGGTATGAATATCAACATTGATTCGTAATTCTGGACCAACCTTAGTCACACCCATCAGCTCCAAATCTTGCTCCGCTTCTTTGTCTACCGCGACAACGTTCTTATCTACCGCATCACAAATATCTTTGTTTGCCGACATCATAAGCAGTTCGCGCATCGCCTCACGTAACATGTCGAAAGGCACTTTGATGAAGTAGAAAGACATTAGCAACATCATCATTGGGTCGGCATACACTGCGTATTCTGCAAGCGGAGAAAAAGTAATTAACCAAGCCGCTACGAAACCCGCTGTTACCGCTACACTCAGTAGCGTATCCATCTGCCACTGCTTAGATTCAGCCTGAATCAGACCTGAAGAAATACGTTTGCTCTTATTCGCGATGTACCACCAAGCGTAACCACAACCCAACACGTTGAAAATACCAAACAGAGTTGCAATAGAAGCATCAACTTCACGACCACCCGTCATTAGGGCACCAATCGCAGAGTAAAGTGAATAACCAACTACAAGCAGAATCACAACGGCTTTAATCGCAATCACAATCGGCTCGATGATAGCTCGACCGAACGGGAACTCTCTATCTGAAGGGCGGTTAATGTATTTTGAAGCAGCTAGTGACAATAAAGTTAACAGTAAGCTGATAAGAGAATAGACACCGTCAAACACTATGACCAGAGAGCCAACGAGAAGACCCAACACCAATCCGCCAATTGCGAAGCCTGATGCTAAAAGGGCTGAGAACAATAGTACTCGATTTTCGTTTTGGCTTTTCCTGTCACACATAATATTTTCCAGATGTTTTTGATAACTTCATTGTTCTAATAATGAGCTAACTTTACAAACTTTATCTGATGATGTTTATATGTCTTATTTAATTCGAACATATAAATCAATAAAATTCAGTGACTTAAGGTTAGGGTTTGGTGTCAATAAAGTTGACGTTGAGTGTTTTTTGGGGATGATGTGCAACTGAAATAGGATCGTTTATGATTAATACAACACATTAGTCGCTAGGGTCTTATTGGTCTTCTAGATTTGACTGCGACTGCAATGGACAAGGAGAGAATCAATATGAAGTTTGACGATATCAGTGATAACGAGTTGTGGGTGATTGCTAACCCGATTATGGATAATCTGATGGACGGTTCAACCAAGGTCGATCATGAACAGCACTGTCGAGACTTTACTCAAAGGATGAAAGACATTGTTACGCCGGAATATTTAGAAAAGGTGTGTCACCATTATCAGCACAGTAATGGCTTTTTTGCTGAGCGAGAGCAAGTCGCGCTGTTTAGACGTTCAGACTCCATCGCTTTTGTGTGGAAACAAGCTTACACCATCGCCAAAGGCGAGTTTGTCGCCGAAATGGTAATGGTTGAAGAAGACGGACGCTACTTAGTGGATCACGTGATGGTTTTCTAGAGCAAGACTTAAGTATGGAGTAAAAGTCGTCCGTCTAGAAATCAAACAAATAATCACTAAGCTGGTCGGCCAACCAATTCATTCCTGGGTGCTCTGCCATGCCAGCCGCGGTAAACATACAGTAGTCTTCTTGTGTTAAACCGTAGGTGTGTTTGATCACGGCAAGCTCTTGTTCACGCAGTAAATGGCGAATCAATGGCTCAGGCATTACGCCCCATGCTTCTTCACGTAGAATCGTATCCAACATAAAGTCGAAGCTAGAGAAGCCAATGTAACGACGCGAGAAGGGCTCAAGCTCAGGATTATCCTTTTCATTAAGATAAACCATGGTTGCTTGCATCGAATTTCTCAGTACTTCATCAGACACTCGTCGCATCGCACTCAAATCATGTCCTTTCTTACATACAGACATCATTCGAATCTTACCAAGCGGGTTGTAGATAATTCTTGGGTCATCGACGCGTTCGTAATCGACACCAAATGCGAAGTCGACTTGCTGAGTTTCAACTAGGTTAGCTAAGTCACCGCTCGATGCGAGAACGAAGTTGAATGAGGTAGAAGGGTACTTGTTATTTAAGGCGTGAGATAAGTCCTGCCACATTTCATCGGGTAGGGAGTCATCTCGCGCTATCCAAATCTCTGCGTTGAATTCGCCCGAAACATGCAAGCAGGTTTGTTTAATACGCGCGGCTGTCACCAACATGCCTTCGCAATCTTTGTAAATCGCTTTACCCGCTTCTGAAAGCTCAACGTGGTTTCCGCTGCGGACGAACAGCTCGACATCTAACTCTTTTTCCAAGGCTTTAATCGACATGCTGAGTTTGGTTCGGTTGCATTCTAACTGGCGTGCAGCTTCAGAAACTGATCCTAAATCAGCAACGGAACAAAAGGCTTGGACTTGAGAAAGGTTCATTTCATTTCCATATTGAGCGGGGGTCGGTGCATATTATCTGAATATTGTGCTGACTATCTTAGAAATAGTCCATCTTTGCATGATAACTCTATGACGAATTGACTAATTTGGTTTACTCTGGGGAAGTTCCGAACCTACAAGAAGTAAAGATGGAGGCCATGATGGCGAAACAATGGGACGAATACGCCGTTGATTGGGATAAAGATCCCGCAACTGCAGTATTCGCACAATCCGTATTTGACCAGTTAACACAGCTCGTTGATTTAAACGGAACCCGTGTCCTTGATTTTGGTTGTGGTACAGGACTACTCAGCCAGAAAATATCTCCTTTAGCAAAAGAGATCATCGCACTTGATATCTCTGAAGGGATGATTGAAGAGTTAGATAAGAAAGAGTTACCTAACGTTGAACCGGTAGTTGATATTTTATCGCGCGGACTTGCAGCGCAGCATCCAGCATTCAGAAACCAGTTTGACCTAGTGGTAGCCTCTTCGGTGTGTGGTTTTATCCCGAACCTACAAGACACAGTCAGTCTGATTTACACGCTGCTTGAAAACGACGGTACGTTTGTACACTGGGATTGGTACTTGGAAAGCGACAGTGAAGACTACGGTGTAAGCCAACAGCGCTCAGAAAATGTATTGAGTGCAGCGGGCTTTGCAGTAGTTGAAGTCTCTACACCGTTCTCGATTGACACTCCACAAGGAGAGTTAAAGGTATTAATGGGTGTTGGACGTAAACAAGCGCTTCCAGATCTGTAATCGTGTGTATGCCTTGAGCTAGCATTCAGAATGCTCATTTAAACTACTAAACCCACATTAACGACTCTAACGTCAGTTATGTGGGTTTTCTCTTTTTGGCGCTATCGTTTTAAACAGAACGAATTAGCGCTTTCTCATTTCTTCACTACTAACTCTGGTTTCTCTATTTCTCTATTTCTCTATTTCTCATCTCGCTCATAGAAAACTCAACACCGCTAATTTACAAATTATTTATTTCCATTTTGGAAATGTAGTCTTGCATACATTTCATTAGTGGAAATATAACGGTGAGATATAAAATAAGCCCATAACAACACTAAGGGTTTAATCATGAGCCACCAATCTGCGTCATCTACTTCTTCACCACTTTCAGAGCAACAACAACGCTTTAGCAATATCATTTCAGATGCCAACCTGTCACCAAAACAGAAGTCGAGCTATCTTGCCTTAGAAGCTGAAGCCAGCTTACCGTATATGCCGGTAAGCAAAGAAGTAGAGCAAGCCTTACAACAAGGTGTGCTGTGTGACATGTTTGAAGGGCACGCCCCATTTAAGCCGCGCTATGTACTTCCAGATTATTCTAAATACTTACATCAAGGCTCAGAGTATTTAGAGCTTAGCGCGGCAACCAACTTCGATGAAGCATTGAACATGCTTACCATCCTTTACCACCATGTTCCGTCTGTCACTTCAATTCCGGTTTACCTAGGTCAGTTGGATGATGTGTTGATGCCTTTCGTGGGCGACTTAACAGAAGAGCAGGTATACCAAAAGATTAAGCTGTTCTGGATCATGTTGGATCGCACACTGCCAGACGCCTTTATGCATGTGAATATCGGCCCGACAGACAACATTATCTGCCGTACGATTTTACGTGTAGACGCTGAATTGAAGCAGATCGCGCCAAACTTAACCTTTATGTACGACCCAGCCGTGACACCTGATGATCTACTTCGTCATGCGGCGAGCAACATCTGTGAATGCAGTAAACCACATATTGCAAACTATCCAGCGCATGCCGAGGCTTACGGCGATAAGCGTTTTGGTATTGTGAGCTGCTACAACTCTCTGCCGTTAGCGGGCGGTTCAAATACCTTGGTGCGTATGAACCTAAAGCAAGTGGCGTTGAAGTCTGAGGACAGTGCTGATTTCTTACAACAAGTACTGCCGAACTACAGTGGCATCATGGTTGAGTTGATGAACGCTCGTAGCCGCTTCTTGCATGAAGAGTCTAACTTCTTCGAAGGTTTCCTGACCAAAGAAGGCCTTATCGAAGAAGATCGCTTTGCGCCAATGTTTGGTATTTATGGCATGGCGGAAGCAGTCAACATCTTGATGGAGAAAGAGGGCCAAGCAGGGCGCTATGGTCACGATGAACAGGCAAATCAGCTTGGTCACCGTATCTCCGAAAAACTGGCTGAGATCGTTGAACGCTCTGACGTGAAGTATGGGTTAGAAGGTAAAGCTCTGCTGCATGCTCAAGGCGGTATTAGCTTAGATGAAGATGTGACGCCGGGTGTCCGTATTCCTTATGGTACCGAACCGGATCCTGTCTCTTACGTTCGTGCAACCGCGGGTCACCATAAGTTCTACACCTCGGGCATCAGTGACATTCTGACCATCGATGAAACAGTGAAATCTAACCCTGAAGCGATGTTCAACTTGTGTAAAGGTGCGATTCAAGCGGGTTACCGAGAGTTCACGGCTAATGTGGCATCAAACGATTTGGTTCGCGTGACGGGTTACATGATTAAGCTGTCAGACATTGCTAAATACGATGAGCAAGGCTCACGCACCAATACCACCTTCTTAGGTGCTGAAGCTGCGAAGAACACGGGCATATTAGAGCGTAAACCACGCGTGGCGAGTTTAGAGATGTCGCCGACATACGAATAGCTTTAACTTGTGTGATGCGTTTCGAATACGAACAATGTGAATTATGAAAATTTCTGATCTAACAACTCAAATGGCTAGGGTTAAAAATAATAAGGCAGAAAAACAAGCGAAGGTCAGCCGTGTGCTGACCTTTTCTTGTGTTGATGGCCCGGGAAACCGCTTGGTGCTGTTTCTTCAGGGCTGCAATTTTGATTGTATTACTTGCCACAACCCGCACACAATCAATCACTGTAACCATTGTGGAGATTGTGTGAGTGGCTGTCCAAGCCGTGCTTTAAGCATGGTTGATGGCAAAGTGAAGTGGGACCCAGCAGCTTGCACCAACTGCGATAAGTGCATTGATATCTGCGACCATAAGTCGAGCCCGAAAATTACCACAATGACGGTCTCAGAGGTTCTGGAGCTTGTCAGGCATAATCAGTTTTTCTTGAGTGGCATTACCGTTTCTGGCGGTGAAGCGACCATGCAGTTGCCGTTTATCATAGAGCTGTTTCAAGCGATTAAACGTGATCCACAGTTAGCGCATCTCACGTGTTTTATTGATAGTAATGGTTCGCTGTCACTTCAAGGGTGGGACAAGGTGTTGCCTTATCTTGATGGCGCGATGATTGACCTAAAATCATGGCAATCGGAAACACATCAATGGTTAGTGGGTAGAGGTAATCATAGGGTGTTTGAAACCATTAACTACTTAGCAGATAAAGGAAAACTGCACGAAGTTAGGTTGCTACATATCCCAAATAAAAGCGATCTTGAGGACGAAATTGAACAAGTGGGGCGTTACTTGAAGACTCTACCAAGTGATGTTCGAATTCGACTGAATGCGTTTCAACATCATGGTGTCATTGGCGAAGCGTTAGATTGGCCGAAATGCAACGAACAACAGATGCAGAGCTTTCACGATAAGCTATACACCATAGTCCAAAGACCGATGCAAACCCCTGAGGTTTATACCTAACCTCTATGTTGCTTAGGCGGTCAATCAGGCTTCTAAAAACAGGTCACACAACCACTTGATCGCTTGATCATTCATGTTGGGCTTGTTCCATACCAAGCTATACGCCACCTTACCGTAATCAAAAGGCAAGGGCTTGCTCACTAAGCCCTGAGCTTGCTTAGCACGCTCAGCCCACTGTTTAGAGCAAGTGAACAGGAAAGGCGTGTGGTGACACAACACAGCCGCAGCGCCGAAGTCCGCGACCGATATTGCCATCTCTCTTGGTTGGTGGCATTGAACCAAGTTTTGTTCAAAGTAAGGCTGAGACAGTTCGTTATCTAAAATCCCAATGTGCTTGTAATCTAAGTAGCCTTCTACCGTCAGTTCTTGCTGAGCGAGAGGGTGGTGTGCGCCCATCAAACAAACCATTTCATCTGGAAGAATTGTTTCCCAAACCAGCTCTTTGTTATCGGTCGGCGGCTGAGATATATCATGAGGCAACAAGATCAAATTGACCTTGCCACTGAGTAAAGCATCGAAGCCGAGCTGTTGTTTCGAATAGATGTTGAGCTTCGCGTTTGGCGCGAGCTCAGTGGTAATTTTACTGATCTTTGAGGCAAATACTTCGAAAGTACTTTCACGCATCGAAAGTGAAAAACTGCCTTGGTATTCTTGAGGGGTAAAACTCTTCTGATGAAGCAGTCCGTTCATGCTTGAAAGAATCGCGTGAACAGTCGGAGCTATCTGCAAAGCAAATGGCGTCGGGATCAGCTTGGTGCCATCTCGATAGAACAGTTCGTCATTAAGTATGTCACGTAGTTGAGACAAGGTTTTGCTCACACTCGAAGGGCTTACACAGAGTTGTTCTGAGGTTTGAGTAACGCTGTGGGTGTTCAGCATAATATGAAGCGCAGTGAGGTGCTTAAGGCTCACTCTAGATAAGTGTAAGTAATCCATTTATGACTCATACATTGAGAATGGCTTGATATTTGGCGCAACACACAAAACAACAAGCCAATCTGACAAAGGTTATTAACGAGCTAGTTTATGGTGCGCTCGTGAAAAGTGGCCAGCACAAAACGCACCGACAATCGATAGTTCACCCGCTAAACACAGTGCAGCACAAACTTCAGCTAGGGCTTGTGATTTACCGTTACCATGCAGCCCAAGTAAATCTAAACAGGCTTTTTGACTTGGCAAGCCGGTACCACCGCCGACAGTCCCAACCATTAAGTTAGGCAGTGTGACGCTCGCGTATAAACCGCCTTCTTTGTTGAGTTCCATACGCGTCATACCAATCGCTGACTCTGCGACACAGGCCGCGTCTTGGCCACAAGCGATATAGAGTGCCGCCAACGCATTCGCATAATGGGCATTGATACCGATAGTACCACTCAAAGCGCCACCGACTGTGGTCATTTGGCCAAACTGGACCATCTTCTCTGGTGTCGTGTGTAGGTACTTCGCGACAAGCTCTGCAGGGATATTAACCTCAGCAGTTACCTTTTTGCCACGAACGCTGCGCAAGGTTTGGGTATTGGCTTTCTTATCGCCTGACAAGTTGCCATCAAGGAAAGCGTGGTCAGGCTTAACTGGCGTATTTTCGATGATGTACTCAAACACGGCATTGGTTGCGATGGTCACCATATTCTGACCAGAAGCGTCTCCGGTTAGAAATTCGAACACCAAGTAAACATGGTTACCTTCGATGTTGATATTAATGTCGGTCAGCTTGCCGTGTGATGTTGTTGATTCTGCCAAGATCTTGAACTGGTCATACTGAGTCACAGCCCAAGCCACAAACTGTCCGGCTTCAACTAATCCTTGAAATGCAAAGCCAGGAGTACGTGTTACGCCTTCATTGAGCAACATAGCACTTGCGCCACCACAAGCCGTAATCAGCTTAGAACCACGGTTATAAGACGCGACAAGCGCAGCTTCTGTGGTCGCGAGTGGTACGAGGTAATCGCCCGTAGCAAATAGGCCATTGACTCTTAAAGGGCCAGATATTCCCACAGGGACTTTAACGGTGCCAATAAAGTGCTCAATGTTTTTCTCATAAGCTTGGAACTGACTTTGTGTATGAGGGTCGAGCAGTTCTTGCTGTGAATCTGCATTATCGAGCGCTGTCCAGCGACGTGTGAGATTCTTTTCTGTCAGGTAGGGGCTAGGTGTCAGCTTATTTACTGGCTTTTCAAAATGAGGCTGAAGCTTTTTTTCTAATTCGTCTGCGGAGATGTCGCCTCCTAAAATAGAAACATAGTCACGGCGATGCAGATTTAGTTTTGGCATAAATAGTATGAAGTAAAGTTTGTGCAGCAAATTGGTTTGCGCTGATTCTACCGAGTAATAAACCAGAAACAAGCGCCTGATATAATGAGTTACAGTTTGTGTGGTTGTTGAAGCAAAAAGCAGCGAAGTTTCGCGAAATATAGGCTGTATTTGAGCGAAATTTAGATATGAATGTCGAGAAGGCTACCGATGACTTCGTTTTGACGATCAACCACACTTGCACCAACGCGGTTATAACTTGCGCTTTGTGTCAGTTTAATCAAGGAATCGGTTGAAGATGAAGCAGGTTCAGGTTCTTTGTCTTTAAAGGAAATGGCTTGTTCAGGCTCTATTTGATTAAAGCTGAGATCGCTAGCTTCGAAAGTGTCGTCGGATTCTAGAGCGTGTTTGGAGGCTTGGTTGAGCTCGATTGCGGCTTCTTCAGCCATGTTGGTGGATTGCTGAATAATGGCGTAACCAGATTGAATACCAGATATCGACATATCAGAACCTTTTATTGACGTATGGAATGAGTCTAGGCGGACGATATTTTGAGCGCAATGATGAACAGATGAAATTTACGGTAAAAATGTGAACTTAAGCTAAAATAGTGATGTCTGTCTATTAACTGAACAGGTCATTTAGCGCGTTTAACTCTTCATCAGTAAGCAAAGAAGGCTTCTCTGTTTCAAGGTTGCCGTCGATCTCACCCTGAAGTGCTTTTAATTGTTGTGGGCTAAGAAGCTGTATTTGCTGCTTAAATGCTTCAAATTGCTGTGTATTCATAGTGTGACCTTTGTTCAAATTCATATGCTCTTTAGAGCATAGCCTACTGATTCAGGAAATCAAACAAGATTAAGTGAATTTTAAATGATGTTTGAAGTTTCTTGAAACTAAGACAACTATAAATTCCTGTGGTCGTTTTTTGTCCGAGAAATGTTAGGAAAAGTTAAGGCTTGGTCAATCAAAGTCAGAAAATTCCTACAATGTAAAAACGCCTTCAACCCTTGTGGCACAAGGGTAGGTAAGTAATTTCTCTACCCAATTAGGGGTATGGGTAAAGCAATGTATAAATATTTGTGATGATCAAAAGATAAGCAATTGGCGTTATCTTTTTGTTTTTACGGTATTTTGTTTGTTGCTCAAGAAGCTTCTGTTTCAAACGACTTGTCGATCTTAACCTTAACTGCAAACTTGGTCGCTAAGGTATGCAGTTCTGGAAGCATGCGATAGATCAAATGGAGCTGTTGTAGAACCATTTTGACAGAATTCTCATCTTCTTCTCGCCATTCACTCAAACGTTTATCCAGCTCCGGGTCATAAGCGTTTTTCACTTCACAATGCTCTTTATGAGAATAGAGCTGATCATTTAGAGCGTCGAGATGCTGGTGGATTACTCTGTGCGCATCTAGCACCAGTTTGTGTGTCGCTTCATCATCAATACGCGTTCTGTGAGCACCCAGAGCCGAGATATAGCTAAGCAGAGCATGATTGAGTGTTAAGAATCGGAAGCTCTCATCTTCAGAGGTACGGTACTTACCCGGTTCAACCAACATGCTACTGATCGCGGCAGTCAGGTTTGCGTCATTATTATGCGCGCTACGACGAGCGATACGATAGTTTAGGCTATCTTTCTTACCGACACGGTATTGGCCGATGATCTGAGCGAGATAGTTCTTGTTGGAATCGAGCGCATCCGCCATCACTTTGTGCAGTCGCTTCGATTGCCAATCAGGCAACACATAAATGACAGCAAGCACGGCGAGAGCACAACCAATAAAGGTATCCGCTAACCTTGGCAATACTACCGCGTAGCCTTCACCTAATTGGTTAAAGCAGAAGAGCACAAGCAGTGTGATAAAGCCGGTCGCAAACCCGTAGTTATTGATTCGAAACGCAAAGAACATCACGCCACTGATCACAATGAACACTAATTGGCTCTCTTGCGACGGGAAGAAAGTCAGTAACGGTACTCCGATCAATAAGCCTGCGACCGTGCCAATGACACGTGCCGTCAGTTTTTGACGGGTTGCACTGTAGTTTGGCTGACACACAAACAGCGTTGTCAGTAGAATCCAGTAACCTCTTTCAATATCAAACCCTTGGATAATCCCATAGCCCAGCGTCAGAGTGATCGCCATACGAATCGCGTGGCGGAATAGCATAGAATCGGTGTGCAAGTTAGCTTTGATCTTGTGCCACATTGCCGTCAAAGTATGAGGGTTGGTATCGTCCAATACACCTTCTTCAATCTTCTCTGCATCTGGGTTGCTGATATTCGAGAGCTGTTTTTCAACGGTTGCTAGGTTATTGAATAAGTAATCCAACTGATTCAGCAGTGATTTCCATTCAGGGTTGTTCTGTTGGTGCAGGTGATTGAGCGATGACATCAGCTCATCAAGTGCCAATACAGACTTGTCACCATGCTGGTATTCAGCGCCAACTTTCAATGAGCTCGCCACTTCTTTACAAGCTGTTGCCTGCGCTTCCAGTAGATACTTAAATCGAAACAACACGTCAGAGCGTTCAAAGTGTTTTGCTAGCTCTTGATAACGATAGTGGCTAGAGCTTACGCGTTCATGAATATCTTGTGCGATGAAGTAGGTGTTAAGAAATCGGTCACTAGGGCCGTCAATGTGTCCGCGCTTAGAGCGATTAAGCAGCGTCGCTTTACACATGTTGAGTGCGTTAACGGTACTCGCGTTGAGTTTGGCTTCAATGATTCGGTGTGGCTGGGGAATCAAGTCAGAAACGGGGTAGAAGAGTTCCGCTTTTGAATCGATGTAGTTACCGATTTGATCGAATACCGTGGCTAAGTTTTGCTGCACGGGTTGCATTGGCCACACTATCTGCCAAATCATCGACATGAAGTAGTACCAAGCGGCGCCAGTTAACAGTAGAAGCGGTTGAAACCAAAGGTTGGTGCTCTCGTGTGCACCAAGCATGGTATAGATGGCAACCAAGAGAGAACCAAACGCGATACTCGCGTATTTAGGGCCAATTGCCCCGAGAATGATAAAAGAGAAGGTTGAAACAAAAAGCCCGATCGCGAACAGCCAAGGCGTATCGAAGAGAAGCTCAATAGAGAAAGCCGCAACGGCGAAACAGATAAAGGTCAGCGTGAGTGCTTTCAAGCGCCCGGTAAAGCTGTCATCACTTTCCGCAAGAGCCGCAGCAATAACGCCTAAGATCAAAGGCGTGATCAGTGTGTTTTGTCCATAATACCAAGCAGGCACCACCACGCCGAGCAGAGTGATGAGAATTAATACGCTGTAATTTATGGTTTTATTCGCCCAATAGAGGCGTAATTTGGCTGAAAAGTCCACAGTCGCTCACTTGACACACTAAAAACCATAATCCTAACAGAAATCAAGCACAAGAATTTGATACTTATCCATAATTGCCCGTAGGTGGTCATGAAAGCGTCGATAAGATATGAGATATTATTAATTCTCATTGCATCATGATATAAATTCAATATTCCCAATTAAGAGCACACTCCAATGCAGCTAAGCGCTAACAAGACTGCACAGTTTTTTATTCAAAATGAATATCATCAGGTTGAACTTGATGGTCCACGCTTGCTGTTATCTTCAGTAGGCAGTGAAGAGCGTATCCCATTTACTATTTGGAGTGGCAAGATCGCGATAAAGCGCGGATTGTTCTGGGGATCGCTACAATTTTTTGCTAATCAACAAGATGGAACACAGCGCAGTTGGTTAGTACAAGGCTTACCTTGGGATCAATGCCGTCAATTTGCACGCGCGTCAGTTAGTGCTTATCAGAAGTGGCACGACACTCAATGTGAACAATTGGCTGAACACGTACCTCAGTGGGAAGCTGAATTAACACGTCTTGAGCAATTACCAGCCTTTCTACCGCATTCTAAGGTCAACACTTGGGTTGATATGGTCAACTCAGGCTTAGAGAGTATGACAATGACGCTAGAAGAGGCCGCACAACGCATGCCAAACCGCATCGCAAGAATGCAGCCATGGTTATCTGAAACGGAAATCAAGCAAGCTGAAAGAAACCAGCAATGGCTAGAGACCGAGCGAAAAAACTGGGAAGTGTTGTTTGCGCAATGTGAGTCGTCACCACTGAACTTATCGCAGCAATATGCGGTGTTGATGAATGATGATCACAACCTTATTTTAGCGGGTGCAGGCTCGGGTAAAACCAGTGTTCTAACGGCTCGCGTCGCGTATTTACTGCAAAGCCATCAAGCTCAAGCTGAAGAGTTGCTATTGCTCGCTTTTGGTCGTGAAGCGGCAGAAGAGATGAAGCAACGTCTCGACAGCAAAATTGGTTTATCAGCAGAGAAGGTGCAAGTCAGCACTTTCCACCAGTTGGGTTTAAAGATACTGAATCAAGTTGAACCCGAACGTGTGGTTATTTCTCCTTTAGCGCTCGATGACAACCAACGCCAAGCATGGTGCATTGATTGGTTGAAGAAGCACTGGATGACACCGACCAACTTTAAACGTTGGCAAAAGCATTTGTCTAAATGGCCAATCGCTTATTTAACCGGTGACGATGAGCTTGGTAGCCACGTTTCAAACCTCAAATTGATCGGTTGGCTTGAAAAGCAGCTAGAACAGTTGAATGCGTCGGGTTTAACCAAAAAAGAAGTACAGCAACAGCTGATTGATCACCGAGACTATGCGCGCCTCAACAGCGAGCTTTCACTGTGTTGGCCATGTGTAACCGCGTGGCAAAAGGAGTTGAAAGAACAGAATCATATCGACTTCTCAATCATGATCAGCCGAGCGACTCAGTATGTCGAGAAGGGCAAGTTTATCTCACCTTGGAAGTTCATCATGATCGATGAATACCAAGATATCTCACCTGATCGTCTTGCCTTGGTTGAAGCACTGTGTAATCAGTCTAAAGCCGAGCATCAAGCCTCTATTTTTGCAGTAGGCGATGACTGGCAGTCGATTTACCAGTTTGCAGGTGCGGATGTGGATTTGACCACGGGCTTTAAGGATCGTTTTGAAAGCTCGACCATTCATCACCTAGATACGACTTACCGCTTTAACAATCAGTTAGGTGCGGTGGCTAATCGCTTTGTACAAGAAAACCCAATTCAGATTCCGAAAGAACTGAACAGCTTCAAGCAACAGAAGCAGAAGGCGGTGTACAGTGCGCCAAGTAAAGAAGTTGAGAAGATTCTTGATCAACTGAACCGTCAATCCAAAGGCAAAACCAATAAATTGGTGCTGCTACTTGGACGTAATCATTACCACAAGCCAGAGTTGTTGGAAGACTGGAAGAAGATCTTCACTTCCATTGATATCAAGTTCATGACTTGCCACGGCAGTAAAGGTAAAGAGGCGGACTTTGTCATTATTCTTTGTGTTGACGAAGGACAGTTCCCGACCAAGAAGAAACAGCTGCATATTGATGGCGCATTGACTGAATCATCAGACGCGTTCCCTTATGCTGAAGAGCGTCGTTTATTCTATGTAGCAATGACGCGGGCAAAAGAGAAAGTATGGATCACGCACAGTGGCGACGGCTCTGGCTTTGTGCAGGAGCTGCATGGTTCTGATTACCCAGTTGTTCGTAAAAAGTGATGTTACTTGACTTGATTGTCTAAGATTAGATCTTCAATCCCTGCCCTAATATCACAAGTCAGACGCATAAAGCATAAGGAATTTGCTATGGAACACGGCTCTATTAACTACATTGAATTTGCTGCGAAAGACATCTCAGCAACTAAGGCGTTTTTCAGCCAAGTGTTTGGTTGGAGCTTTGAAGACTATGGCCCTGAGTATTCTGCTTTTGAAGGCAAAGGCTTAATGGGCGGCTTCTATTTGGCGGATCTGGCGTCGAATACGGATAATGGCGCGGCGCTGATGGTTTTTTATAGCCAAGATCTTGAGCAAACCGAGCGCGATGTAATTGATGCTGGTGGTCAGATAAACCGTGAGATCTTTAGCTTTCCCGGCGGCAGACGTTTCCATTTCAGAGAGCCAAGTGGCAACGAGATGGCAGTGTGGAGCGATAAATAGAGAGACTCTCGCACTGTTTTATGATTGAACTGTTTAATGTCTGAAAACGAGACATAAAAAAGCCTGCGATAAAATGCAGGCTTTTTAGTCTGTTCAGTAGAGAGCACATTTAACGTGCGATTACGTGCGCTCAGCTAGGTACGCTTCGTAGTCTGGGATCTCGATGATTACTTCTTCTTCAAGCAGTGAAGAGTTAAACAAGAAATTAGCGGTAGCGCGGTTAGTGGCCACAGGAATGTTCCAAACACTTGCGATACGAAGCAGTGCTTTTACGTCTGGGTCATGTGGTACAGCATTAAGTGGATCCCAGAAGAAAATCAGCATATCGATCTTGCCTTCAGAGATAAGCGCGCCAAGTTGTTGGTCACCGCCCATAGGGCCGCTGATCATGCTCTTGATTGCTAAGTCTGTCTCTTTACTTAGTAAAGAACCAGTCGTGCCCGTTGCGTAAAGGAAGTGCTTTTGTAGTTTTTCTTTGTTCTCTTTGACCCATCTTAGTAGCTCAGGTTTGAAGTGGTCATGAGCGACCAAAGCGATATGCTTATGTGTTGGCATAGTGCGCGTCGTTTTTTGCATGAATGTTCCCTAAATTGTTGTTTCGTTTTTATTGTTTTGAGTTCTTCAGCCAATATAGCACTAAGGATTCACACTGAATACCGGACGAAACTCAGAAGGTGACAATGAGTCGGCGATAATTTGATCTTTGAGAGTTGCAGGTGTCAGCGCTTCGATAATCGGTGCGCTGTGTTGCTCGTAAGGTTGACCGCGTAAGTAACTCGTGGCTTGTTTTACCGACAAGCGACCTTGCTCAACCATTTTATCGGTTGGCGCAAAAAGTACCTTGTTACGAAGTAAACCACGGTAGGTTCCGTGACTTAAGTAACTCGAAATTAACCCAATCTCTTCGGTTTTATCGGCCGCTCGTAGCTCACTGATCGCTGCTTCAATCGCGACGGCACTTCCGACTATATATTGGATATCCGGTTCCTCGATCACCTGTTGTACTAGGTTTCTTTGCAGTTCTTTATCGTTATCTGCCCAATAGCTGATCGCGATTTTGATATCACTCGACTTGATCGCATCATAAAACCCCAGTGCCACAGGCTTAGTGCCGCCACTTGCTTGTGGACCAAGTAACAGGGCGATAGGTGTTTCGCCTGATCCTTTCGGGTGTCGTTTCGACAAAAAATCTCCGACTTGGTATCCCATTTGGTACCAATCGACACCGACCGTACCTTTTAATACCTTCTGTTGTTCTTCATTGACGGTTAACTCATTTACCGTAGCAAACACAGGCGTCGAGCCAACCCAATCGCTGAGATTGTCATGATACGCATCGGGTGAAACCGTACCTAAAATAATGGCATCGGCTCCCCATTGCGTGCAAAGCACCAGTTGCGAGGCTTGTTTGGCCACGTTGGGGTAACCGCCAGCTTCCAATACTCTTAGCTCAACTTGCTGCTTTTCTGCTTCAGAGATCATTCCATAGTTTACCGACAACCAATAAGAGTCTTTGAGGTGCGGATAAATGGCACAGATTTTCTCTTTTTGTGATGTGGCATTGGCGGGTTTTATTGGGCTCAAAGGCTCACTAGCACCTGCGACAGTAGTCACTGAGGCCAGTAGTGAGAGAAGAATTATTGAAGCGAAAGGTCTAGATAGCATGAATTGCCGTTTTGTTGGTTTTAGATAAGAAACACTGCAAAATATAGCGTATTCTGCATGGGTAAAGAAGAACGTTTTAAGGTTTAGAGTTTATGTTGTTAGCTTCAGCGAGTATTGGACGCAAGCTGCTGGCCTCATTCTTAGTGATGGCACTGTTGGTTCTATTGTCTGCATTGATCGGTGTTTCTGGTTTTAGCTTTGTAGCCAAAACGGAAAGAAACGTCGTTGATTCGGCGCTTCCTGCCATGATCGAAGCTCGTCAGGTTTCTGAGTTGAGTAACCGTATTATTTCGTCAGTACAAACACTTTCTAATGCGAGAAACGAGGCCGAAAGAAAAGAGGCTGGCACCGTACTGTTTGACCAACTTGAGTCGCTTCTTCAACATATCAAAGAGCTTGGTGTCGACAGTTTCGATTCTCAGCTCCTCAATAAACTCGAAAACAATGTTCAAAGCGTTATTAACACACTGGCTGAGTTGGGTGTGTCGGTTGAGCGTAAGCTTTGGTTAAGCAAAGAGTTGTCGTCTCGTGTCGAAGAGATGCGCCTATTGGCCGAAGAGCTAGAGCAGTTGACGCGAACCCAAGTTTTGAACACGGCTACCATTGCGGTTGCTAACGTCACGCATATCTATGACCTGCTAGAAACCAAAGAAACGGATAAAGCCTACCAAGCCTTAGATGCGCTTGTAGAGGTTGACCTTGATTTGTCTGAGCGCCTACACGAATTGCATTTGCTGGCGTTCAAAATGCTTAACCAAATTGAAGAAACGCAAACCGTTACCAACGTAGAGCGTATTCATCAAATCCAATCAGAATTTGAATCCAACCTAAGAATCATGGCGCGCCGCGTTAAAGCGGTCGAAGATCCTACTCGTTCAGCGCAGATGTCTCAGCTTCTAGAAGAGCTCAGAAAACGCCAAGTCGTGTTCGATATTTCATTAGAACAATATGAGAACACCAAAAAGTCAGAGTTTCTGATGCAAAATACGTTGGAGCTGTTCTCTCAGCTGAATACAACGGTTAACCAACTGGTTGATGATTCAAACCGCAGTACCAAAAAAGCGGTTGATGAGCTGACCAGCACGTTGAATTTGGCTCAATGGTCACTGTCTGTGATTTCGGTTATTGGTTTGGTTATCGTTGCATTTATCGTGTGGCGAGTGGTGTATATCTCGGTTGTTAAACGTCTTACTGAATACTCATCGGCCTTGATGTCTATCGCACAAGGTCGCCTGAATATTGATATCTCGGTAAAGGGTAATGATGAGCTGGCTCATATGGGCGAGGCGATCATCACTGCCAGAAACACCGCGCAGGCGCTACAAGTGGTTGCGGTGGGTGAAGCAAAGGCGAAACGCGAACTTGAAGAGCACAAAGAACACTTAGAAGAGTTGGTCACAGACCGAACCTACCAGCTGCAAAAGACCAATGAGAAGCTGAACATCGAGGTAGGGAACCACGCTAAGGCTCGTAACGCCGCAGAACAAGCAAGCCGCGCAAAATCCGCTTTCCTTGCGACGATGAGTCATGAAATACGAACGCCGATGAACGGTGTATTAGGTACTGCAAGATTGCTCAAAGATACCGGGTTAGACCCGCTGCAATCCGGCTATGCAGACATCATTAACCGCAGCGGTAAGAACCTACTCGCGATTTTGAATGACGTGTTGGATTACTCAAAGATTGAAGCAGGGCATTTAGAAATCCGCACTGCTTCGTTTGATCTTCATCAGATGGTTCAAGATACCTACCAATTGATGGAAGGGCGTGCCGCTGAGAAGAAGCTGAACTTTGATTTCCATATTGAAAGTGATGTGCAACGCTATTGGCGTGGTGACGTAACGCGAATCAGCCAAATCTTGAATAATTTGGTCGGTAACGCGATTAAGTTTACGGAAAGTGGCTCGGTCGATATCTTTATCAGCATAGATATCGAAGATGAAAATCGAGTGATGTTTGAAGTGTCAGATACAGGTGTCGGTATTGATGCTAGCGAACAAGCTTGTCTGTTTGATGCCTTTACCCAAACCGATAGCGGTCGCAACAAAACCGGCGGCACAGGGCTTGGATTAGCGATCAGTAAAAGCATCATGTTGGCAATGAACGGGGATATTGGCGTTCATTCTGAAGAAGGCGAGGGTAGCCAGTTTTGGTTCTCACTGCCACTTGAAGCCGGTGAGAAGATAGAAACGAAAGTACCGGTCATTGAAGCGTGTATTCGAGCTAAAGTACTTCTGATTGAAGATAACCCCGTAAACTGCATCGTTGCTGAAGGCTTCTTGCATAACTTGGGGCACGAGGTTGTGATTGCGACAACCGGACAAGAAGCGAGAGCCATATTCAGTGAGCAAGAGTTCGATATTGCGCTGGTGGACATTAACTTACCCGACTGCGATGGCGTCGAGTTAATTCAACAACTCAAAGACGATGCGCTTCAGCATAAAAGTGAAGAAGACGTAATTCGAAAAGTACCCCCAATGATCGCAGTATCGGCTCATGTGTTTAACGAAGAAGTGGAAAGCTATTTGTCGTCTGGCTTTGATGGATTCTTACCTAAGCCGTTAGAGAAGGAAGCATTATCGGAATTGATTGTTGAGCAGTTGGACGGTCACACGCTGTTGCTGCCTCAGCCGGATCCGTCAGATGCTGTTTGCTGTCAGCTAAACTCTAAACCTCAGGAAACCGAGCTAGACTTATCAGCATTGGCATTTGCAAGCTCGACACAACGAGCAAACCAAGACGCGGAACATAATCAAGGAGAACCGATTGTGCAGATGATTAACCCTAAGATTATCAAAGACGACTTGGCCATTCTCGGTCGAGAAAAAATAGTGCAGATTGTTGGGTTGTTTGACCAAAGCAGCCAAGTCACTCTCGATGAACTGATTGTGGCAAGTGCCGCTGACAACGCTCGTGAAATTAAGTCTTTAGCTCATAAACTGAAAGGGTCTGCCGGCAGCCTAGGATTATCTGCACTGTTTGCTTTATGCCAGAGCATTGAAGCGAGCGAGGATCCATTACTTCAATATCGCGATAATGCAGACTCATTACCTGAATTGGTGAAAGACTCGTTAGCAGCGCTCCGAGAGCAACTATAGAGTGGCTATTGGGCGGAAAGCCCCAAAATAAGAACAGAAAACAAAAAGCAGGCTATTTCTCCGTTTTAATATGAAGAAGTGACCTGCTTTTTTATTGTCGAATAAGAATCTAAGTAAGGCTTTCAAGGAACGGCTCTAAGCCATCTTGATATGTCCAGCAGCTTTGATCTTAACGTGAACCATATTGCCTTGTAGGTAGCTTAATGGAATCTCGCTGCGTTCAATGATCGCGACATTATCGCTGCATGCGCCAGCTTCAATCGCCAGTTGCTTTGATTGCGCTCCCAAGCCCTTTAAGGTCTCTTCACGTGATGCTGGGTCAATCGGTACGATCTTATCGAATTGACCTGATATTTCACCCAACGCAACACCAATCGCATTAGCCACTTCAAAGTGCTCAGGACGAACCACTTGGCTCACACCTTCAAAATGATCTGGGAATAGGGCACTACCACCACCAACCATGATTACGGGTACACTCGCCGCAGAGGTCTTCATCTTATCGATGCCTTCTTCAACATCCGTGACCATTTGTTGATAAATCTTGCTTGCTTGTTCGGCTGAAACACCAATCTCATCACTCAGTTGATGTTCTGCCTGCCACTGCATTTGTCCTGTTTTGAGTGCAATATCGGTGAGCGTAAGTTCATCACCACCAAAGCTACGCGCCGTTTGCGTCAAGGTATGGCCAACACTTTCTGGGCCTAGCTCTATACGCTGCTGTTCAAAGCGAACCTTGGTACCACCACCAATGGCTAACGCCAAAATATCAGGCATACGGAAGTTGGTTCTCACTTCGCCGATTTCTACCGCGAGGCTCGACTCTCTTGGGTAACCGTGAGTCAGCACGCCGATATCAGACGTAGTACCGCCCACATCGACCACAATCGCGTCTTTTAACTTAGTTAGGTGACTCGCTCCACGAATTGAGTTTGTTGGCCCACAAGCCACAGTGAGAATCGGGTACATCAATGCGAACTGCTGCGACATCAGTGTACCGTCGTTCTGACCGAAATAGGGTGTGGTGTGGATTTCATGATTGATGAGTGCATTGCAAAAGCCGTCAACGAATCGTTTTGCAGTCCCCTGCAGAGCCGCATTGAGGATAGTGGCGTTCTCACGCTCTAAAAGCCCTAAGCTGCCCACTTTATGGGATAACGATAGGTTCACGCCCGGAAGTTCTTGTTGAATCCACTCTGCTGCTTGAAGCTCCTGGTCGCCGTTGACGGGAGAGAACACTCCGCAGATAGCAACGGAATCCACATGGCCTTTCATTTTCTGGCAAAGCTCGCGGATCTCAGATTCTTGAATGTCGGCGATCAACTGGCCGTCGTATTCATAGCCGCCATGCGCTTGGTAGAAGTGTTCACCAAGCAGGTTTTGCCAAGCTTCGCTCCAACCACAGAGTGGCGGAACACTATCGCCACTTGGAAGCGCTAAACGGATCATCCCGACTCTATCTAAGCCTTTTCGTTCAACGATTGCGTTGGTGCATTGAGTCGTCCCAAGCATCGCATGTTTCACTTGCTGGCCATCCATGTTTGCTTGGTTTAATAGCGCAGAAATCGCTTTATCAATGCCGGTTGAAATGTCATGTGTGGTTGCGGTTTTTACTTTGGCAATCACATTTAAGTCTGCGTCGAGCAGCACACCGTCGGTATTGGTGCCACCTACGTCAATGCCCAAACGGCAGTAATCAAGCGTAATGTTTGTCATGCGACTACCTCTTCAATGCAGACTTTAGTTGTTCAATGGTTTGATACTCGACGGTGTAGCCAAAGTAACCCGGGCCCGCGACTTCAATACCTTTGTCAGTGCGCCATTTGGGGTCGCAAGGGTAAGCGATAAGGTCGATGCGCTGCCCGTAACGAAGTTGTTCGGTTGTGATTGGCTTACCCGTTTCATGATCCAAGATCGAAATAAGATCCGGTGTTGATGCCAGCAGGTTATCTTGGCTCATGTCTGCGCGGCTTGTACCTTTGTGCGCGAGAAGTAATTCGTTTTGGAACTGCACAAACACGTTATCGACGCCGGTATCTTCAAACTGAGCCAGCTTTTCAATCACGACACCACCTGTTGCAAAACCACCATCGGTTTCACGTTGAATATCAACAATCTTGCCACTGATGATGGTATGGCCGCCGACAATGTCTAATACGGCCTGTGTGCCACTTTTATTGTTGTCGTTCGCCAGTCTAATCGCTTCACCAATCTTCATTGCTTGGGTCAGTGTTGCAGGTAGTGCGCTGCGTTTTAGGTTCTTACCGTTCATTGGGTAATCGCACATTGCTGCAGAGCCACCCATCTGTTCGGTAATCGGCCTCGCAAACTTTTCAGACCAAATACCGTCAATCGGATAAAGCGTGACGACATTGCCACGCTCATCGGCCAATGTGTTCGGTGCCGAAGGGAGACCATCAAGAAAGAAGGTCACCATCTGAGCTTCTGGGAACGCACGTCCCATCGCATCACAATCGATCACAGGAATGTTCTTTTGTGCTGCAACGAGAATTGGAATCAATGAATTGAAGCCGCCTACTTCGATAGGAAACGTTGCCGCTACTTCAGTGCCGAGCGCTTTTTCCATCGCTTCGAAAGCAATCAACATTTGATCTTTCGAATTGAGTTTCTCTACTGCGACTGTTGGTGCGCCAATCATTGAAGAGGGCACTGTCATCCAATCGTCTTGCACGTCTTCTAAAGGAATCATGCGTACAGGGTGCTTTGCCGTTGCAATGGCTACTTTCGCCATCAAGGCACCGCTGTATGGGTCACCGCCGCCGCCAGTACCTAATACCGTCGCACCCAGCGCGATATCATCAATCATTTGTTCAGTAATAATCACAACTACTATTCCTTATCACTTGAAGGAGAAAGCTTCATTAGGGCGAGGTAAATCACACCAGCGGCAAGAATGCCGTCTAACGCCGAGATGCTGGTGAACGAAAACAGGTTGAAAAACTCTGGTGCAGTACAAGCGCTGAATGCAGTACCAAATGCCCAAGAAGCCAAGCCTTTAAACATCCAAGCTGGAACTTGTTGGATGTTCTCAAAGCTCATTTTTGTCGAATCTAAAACATAATATTGAACGATGTAGACACCCGCAGCAGGCGCAATGGTTACGCTGAGTAGCATTAAGAAGTCGGTAAACTTGTTCACCATGCCGAGTTGAGCGATACCAATGCCGACGATGGTCATGATCACAACCAGAACAGGGCGCGGAATCTTAGGTAGAACCATCGACATGCATAAGCCGCCAGAGGTTAGGTTGCTACTGTTGGTGGTCCATTGTGCGAATACCAGTACTATAATGGCCGCCATGCCTAAACCTAGGGTGAAGAAGACTTCGACTAGGTCGTCGGTGCCGGTCATTTTGGTCAAGATCAATGCGATAAGAATGATGGCACTGTTACCGACTAGGAAACCGATACCCGCTCCTAGAATCGCATCACGACGTGTTTTGGCGTAGCGAGCAATATCAGGTGCGGCAACCGCAGCCAAAATCCAGATAGACATAACAAAAGAGATGGCTTGGCCAAGCGTCAAAGGGTCTTCAATCGATGGCGCTGCGCCACCTTGATAATCAGCAGCCATAAACAAACCGATGGTAATGAGTGTCACCATCAAAGGCACTGAATAGGTACTGAGTTTGCCTAAAGCACGAACGCCATAGATAGCCGTCATCATCATTAACACACTGCCGCCAATAAGAGCGGTGAGGTGTGAAATTATGATGTCGTATTTCGCCAGTGCATCGACCATGATGAAAGCGAAGAAATCAGCCTGGAATGCGAACCAGCCGACTAATGAGATGCCGTTGATGAAGCCAAGAATTTTACCGCCGTTACGGCCAAATACCGCGCTGCTCACCAGCGGGGTAGAGACGCCAGCTTGAAAGCCAATGTTGGCACACAGCATCGCGATGATCGCCAATAAGCCTGAACCAATAAACGTGGCAAGCAGTGCGTCTTCAAAACCAATACCGCTGCTTAGAATCGAGCCGAGAAACAGTCCCGAAATGTCGATGCCGATTGCCAACCAAATAAGGCTGATGACCCACCAAGATCGTTTGGCCTTCTCGGGAACGGGTTCCAACTCGAAGTCATCTATCTTTTTGTGGCTGTGTGTTGCTTCGGGTTTATTCACGTAAGCTTCTGCCGCCATAGTGCCATCCATGCATTGTTATTCCATAAGTGTGAATAAAGCATACTGATGTATTTATTGTTAATAAATGAATATAATCAGATGTAAACATAACAAAAAACAAATGTGAGTGGCAAAGTGAATTCAAACAATAAGTTAGATAAAAGAGACCTGCGAAGATTAGAGCTTTTTTGTGAAATTGTTGAGCAAGGAGGCATCAATCAGGCGGTCGCAAGTACTGGGATTAGCCAACCTGTGCTCAGTAATCAGCTTATTGCCTTGGAAAAAAGCTTAGAATTAACATTATGCCAACGTGGAAGAAGGGGTTTTAAGCTGACTCACGAAGGTGAGCAAGTGTATAAATATGCGAACCAATTAAAATCGACTTTAACCGACTTCGCTTACAAGTTGCGAGGTGTACAGACAGAGCTCTCTGGGCATGTGCGAATTGGGTGCTTAGATAACACCGTTACTTTACCCTATAACCCACTTCCCAAAGCGATCGAGACGTTTTATCAACGCAGTAACAGTGTAGAGGTGAGTGTTGATGTCGGTGATTTCACCCAGTTGAATGAGAAGCTAGCAAAGAATCAGATTGATATGATGATAGTGGTTCTAGGGTCACATCAAAAATCAGCGTTTCAACATAAATACCCACTGTTTGAAGAGCACAGTTATCTGTATGCGCGCAAAGATCTGGCCGAGAAGATCATGGACAGGGATTTCTCATTGAATGGCTGTCGTATCAATATGGGCGGCTATGCCAAAGACGAGATGTTCCGATTACTAAATATTGAGCAGTACGATTCCGTAAAGCCTTTTGATGGTTGGCATGTTGAATCGGGCGTGATTCTAACCTTGGCGGGTACACACCTGAGTTTCTTGCCTTCTCACTTAATCGACCGTGGCCATTATGACCAAGCCTTAATTCCGCTTCAGCCCGAGAAGTGGAGCCTTAAGAGTCAGTTTTATGTGGTGTTGAAGCAACCTGTAGATTCCCTTTCTCCCGCCGCGCGTGCGTTTTTTGATGAGCTACACCAACCGGAAACATCGGATTCAATCTAGAGAACTCGTCGCTTCTCAATAGCACTTAAGATACTTTCCCATATACAAAAAATCCTCTGCCAAGACAGAGGATTTTTGCTTTTATGCTTTATGAGTGAAAACTAACGGTTCTCGAAGCGGTTGTAATCCAACAAGCCAAACTCGATCGGTTGGTCTTGTTGATACCAACGATGCACGCGATCACTGAATGGCCAGAACTCGCTAGAACTGCGTCGTACCGCAAACTTGTCTAGCAGCGCCACGTATTCCTCTTCTGTGTTTAAGTTTTGCAGCGCTTTAACCAGAGCAGGAATCTCGCTCTCGGTTAATGACAGGTAAGCCGCAGGGTAGCTTCCCACAACACCTCTTACGAGGGTTAGGTCATCATTGGCGTAATCTCGGTTACCTTCTTCATTAAACAAGCTTGAAATGTTGCTGTGCGCATTATTGTGAATCATGGTGAACAGCTGTTCTTCGCCGTTTTTGCCTTCAATCATGATCATCACTAATTGAGGCACATGACGCAGGCCTTCTCCCTTAATCAAATTCACTTGATTAAGCAGTGCTTCATTCTTTCTACCAAAACCTGTTTCAACAATCTTAAAGCGATTATCGAGAACAGGTGCGAGCTTATCTTTGATCATATTAAGCAGTTCACGCTTCGGATCGGCCGTTTTGTAAACCACGCTGGTCGGCTGATCAAAAGGTGCAATGTTTCGCTGCAAGTAGTCACTCAGTTGTGTGCTTTGGTTCTGGTACCAACTAGAGTGTTCAATGTGGCGAACGTCTTTAGGAAGAAGGGTTAAGAAGTTACTCTCACCTTCAAGGCGCAAGAAGTCCATGAACATGCGTGTAATCAGTTGGTGGCCAAAGTTACCGTAAACATCGAAGCCTGCAACGAGAAGATAGTGAATACGCTCTAGAAGAGCATAATCAAGAATCCATGCAGTCTTAGGTTGAGTGCCAACTAACCCTTGTACAACAGAGGCGCTATCGAAGTGCCTAAAGACGGTGAGAGCAGCATTTGGGTTGATGCCGTCGCCATCCCAAATGATGCTAGTGTCTAGGTTTACGCCACTCTCGAACCATTGGTTGGTGAAGTCTGATTTCGCGTTTAGGTATCGCGCTTGTTGCTTCGCGTATCTTACCCAGTTGGTCACAGGTACGGTGTTACTTTTCAGCTCGCTAGGCAGCTTTAAGTTTTTCTTTTGGCTCGCATAGAAGGCGTTAATTTCCGGAACATCGGCTTTCTCTGGGTCGATGAAGAAAACCCAAAAACGGTCGTTAATTACGTTCAAGGCAAGTTGACCACGACACACCGGCCCTTTGATATAGGCCATGATGGTGTTTTGCGCGTTATCTAACATGAAGTTGAAGCGCGAGTTTACTGGCAGCGCTTCAAATGATGTCATTGGGTTAGCAGAAACATCGATGTCGTAACTAGGAAGTTGTTTTACTGCGTAATTGACGTCGACAAACCAGGTATTCCACTTTTGTAGACGCTCTTTATTAAGTGCGAAAGGCATATGCGTTTTGTCGACGATGGTGCCTTGCTCTGGAATCAGACGGTAGTAAACACGGTCTACTTTTGAATCGTCATAAGGGCGACGAGTCGTGATGCGCTGTACCGCTTCACCTGGTGGTGTTGCAGAGCGAACAACAGTGAAGAAGCGTGTTGGCTGAGCTAAATCAGAAAAATAGACATGAGATAAAAACAGGTGCTCGTAGATGTAACGTGCTGAAAGTTGACTCTTATTGTCACTCTTGTTTAAAAAGCTTTCGTAGACATTAACGAGCTCTTGTTCTGCATCAGTCAATGGAATGTGGTCGTTCATTAACGCGCCATTTTCCAACCAACTCATTAAAGTCGCGTATTCGGTTTTGTCTAAGTTTGGCATCCCATAAGGCATTCCCCAAGTTGGGTAATCTCTCTCGTATTGAGCGTATTCTTCAATGGTTGGGCACTGTTGGTCGCGATCGATTGAAAAGTCGAAACCTTCAAGCTGGGTTTGATCGGGCAGAGGGTGATTCTCTTTCTGGATCAACATACGAGAAACAAGACCAGCATCGAGGTTAGCCGTTGAGTTTTGCATGCGCTCATTGAGGACAGGATGAAAATCCGCATCGCGCCACTCTTGCGTGGTTAAAGCATCTTCAAACAAGCGAGTAGGGGCTGATGCCGTTAAGCGGGTGCCTTGATAAACGAGTGCCTTGCTCGCGCCTCGGTCTATACCTTCCACTGAAGACATTTTGAGTTGGCAAGGGGCGTCATAACAAGCGTGACAAACCACGCATCGGTTATCAATGATGGGCTTTACTTCGTCAATGAAGTGCTGCGCTTGAGCTGAAAGAATAGGTGCTTGGCGATCGCGTACTTGTTGTTCACCAAACAGTTCGTCGAAGTTTAAACCCGCGTAGACGGCACAACCTGAGAAGACGCTAACAAAAGCTAAAATGAAGAGTTTTTTCAAATTCATACGTATTTAAATATTAGGCATTTTCTATAATTATATCGAAAATGATTGAAAATGCTCATGTTCTAACAATTTTGTAGACAAGATCTTGATGGGACGAGTGACTTGTCGATGCGCGTCACTCGCTAGTGCTCAGAAATTGGTGTTTAGACTTAGCTAGATTTAAGTCCCAAGAGCTAAAAGCTAGCAGTTAAGAGTTAAGAGTTAAGAGTTAAGAGTTAAGAGTTAAGAGCTAAGACTCATTGATTGACGTAACAAACAGAGAAGGGGACAGACAATCGCTCAAACTCTTTGATCCAGCGCCACTGGTTGTCTTGCAGTTTATCGCCAGGGCCTTTGACTTCAATCCAATGAAACTCATCGCCCTTGAACGCAATCAAATCCGGCATCCCAGTTCTAAATAGCTTTAAGTCACTCAATATCACTTTGAAGAGGTCTACAACCAAGGCATTTGGAATTGAAGCCATGCCGTGTTCGATGAGTGCTTTAGGAAAATAATTCCAATGAACAAAGGGGTTCGCGATACCTTGCTTTTCATCGTAAGTATCAAGAAAATGGTTCAGCCCATGTTTGGATATCGTCTGAAACACGGCTTCAATCTGTTCGGCTCGCTTGTCTACGAAATCTGAATGGTACAGATCCAATGGTCGATGTTGGTAACGATTGATAAAGGCGCCTTCAACGTCTGCGAAAATGACATCCCAGAAAGCCAAACCAAACAAGCCACACAGAAAACTGTTTTCTGAAAAGTAGACGTCCCAACCTTGGTTCTCAAAATGCTGCTTTACCGCAAGCTCGACTCGAGTTTGGCTGAGGTCTAATTCCAGTTTTAACTCTTTGCAGCTCGGCTTTATGGTTCGTGAAACTTTGTGCCCCTGTTTCCGTAGCAGCCGGTCTTCAAGCTTAATAGCGATTTCCAACTCTGACACATCCGATGGAGTAGCTTTCATTTGCGTGACAATGTCACACATTAAGTCTAGCGTACCTTGCTTATCATAGATGCGTGCAAGTCGTTCTCTGCTCGGAGGAAGTGTAGATTGTCTGAACCAAAAGATAGCTTGGTCGTTTAGATTAAGCCTTTCAAGATCGCGAGCAATATCATTGATCAAACGCGATCGTTTTCTGGCAATACTTCTGTGTTCTGATTCTTCAGGAATCGCATTTAAAAGCAGTTCCAGAAACTCGCCATCTTTGCGGTCACCTTCTGAATACAAGCGTTGAATATCGCGCATCTGGATTAATTGATTGAGCTGATCCCTAGAGGTGAAGAAGCGGTGTTGCTTGCTTAATGGGTAGTTCTCAAAGGTGTTTAGCCCAAGGTCGCTTAACACGAACTGACTTAAGTCTTGATAGGTGTTGGCAAAGAACAGCAACAGTAATACATCAATCACTTGAGATTCGATGACGTAAATACAGTCGAAAGAGAGGTTTTGAAATTGATCAAAAGGTTGCTGATCAAGCCGTAACAACAGCTCGTCTTTCTTGGCATTTCTATGGCTCTTAAGGGCGGGGAATACACTCAACAGCTCTGGTTTGGTGAGCAAGTGAAACCCGAGCTCGACCTCACTAATGGCGAGGTCATGCTGTTCTTCGCGATGACTCAACCCAATGAAGCCTGAGCTGTTTAGCTCTTGCAGTACGGTCTTTAGATCTGGGATCTCAACATAGTTGAGTTTATCGCTGCGAAACCAACGGCCTTTACGAGAAAGCAAACGAACCATTAGGCATTGGCTTGAAACAGAAAGACGTTTGTATGCGGACAACCAACGACATTCATCATCACTCAGAAGATCGGGGTAGAGCGTTTGAGCGTGTTCAACCAGTCGATTGAAGTTGTCGAGATAATAAGTGGGGGAGAGCTGAAGAGTGGTTTCGGTCGTCAATGGAGAAGTCGCTTGATACAAAAAGAGCCTAACCCTAAGGTTAAGCTCTTCAGTAACAAATTCAATCTTTTCTGTTGATTAAGCTTGTGATGCTTTTAGTTCAGCAACTTTAGCTTCAGAGATTGGTTTAGTGATGATTGCTAGAACAATACACACTGCCATCATAACTGCAGAGATTGTGTAAGCTAGGCCGTAACCTTCGCCGTTTGACATTGAGAAGCCAACAACTGCTGCACCGATAGCGCCGCCGATACCCCATGCCGTGTAAAGCACGCCGTAGTTAGTACCGTAGTTTTTCAGGCCGTAGAACTCAGCAGTTAGTGTTGGGAATACTGCTAGAAGCGTACCGTAACCAACCGCTGCGATAGCCGTACCAATGATTAGCGTGAATTCAGAGTTGAACGTAGCGAATAGAGCCATGTTCGCGCCTTGAAGGATGAACGCTAGAAGTAGAGTACGTACGCCACCGATTTTATCTGCAAGCATACCCGCAGCAACACGGCCGCCTGAGTTGAATACTGCAAGGATAGACGCTAGGTAAACTGCGTTTGGCAGGTTAGCTTGAACGCTAGCAATTGTAGTGATGTTACCGATGATCATTAGACCAACAGATGCAGCGAATGCGTACATGATCCATAGAGAGTAGAACTGAGGAGTCTTCAGCATTACTTTCCAAGTTAGGTCTTCAGTCTTCTTAACCGCTTTAGGAGCTTGGCCTGCTTTTACTTTAGGCTCAGCTGGCGTGTAATCCGCTGGTGGGTTGTTGATTGTTGCTGCTAGAGGTACTGCGATTGCAAGTACACCAACACCAAGAATCATAAAGCTAGTTTGGATACCCATGCTGTCGATTAGCGCAGAAGTTACTGGTGCTAGGTAAATAGCCGCAAGACCGAAGCCTGCTGCGATAAGACCGTTAACCATACCTTTCTTAGAAGAGTGGAACCACTTCATTGCTGATGGAGACAGACATGCGTAACCGAAGCCGATACCTGCACCTGTTATAATACCGAACGTGATGTTCAGCATCATAGGCGTTGTAGCGAAACCAGAAGCAATCATACCTAGGCCTGTAAGCGCTGTACCTAGGATAAGGATCTTACGTGGACCCATACGGTCTTGTAGGATGCCCGCAACAAGAAGACAAACAGAGAATGTGATAGTTGCAATAGCGTAAGGTGAAGATGCTTCAGCAGCACTCCAACCAGCTTCAGTTACTAGCGCTTTGTTAAATACACTCCAAGCATACAGGATGCCAAGACAAAGGTTGATACAGAAGCCTGCTAGCAGGATACGTGTTGCTTTATCAATCTTGCTCATTTTTATTCTCAGTTTTGTCATCGGTTAGTGGAGAGCCACTTAACTAAAGACGGGTTATTGTGATTGTTTCTTCAAAATTAGTTTGCGTTTATCAACAGATAGCGCAAAAGAGCGCGGATTATAACCAATTAAAATGTGATTGGAATCTCTTTTTCCATTTTTGGTAAATTAAATTCAATTTGTTAATAAGTTGTTTTTCATTGGTTTTTGAAATGTTTTTAACACCTCTCTATTTTGTTCTTTTTCGCTCTGTCTTCTTATTATTTCAGGGATTTTGAGGTGATGGTTTTTGAATAGACGCGTATTGCGTGCGGATATCACAGAGTTACAAATAATTTTAATTAATTTCCAAGGTTAAATTTGTGTAACAAAATAAATCGTAACAGCGCTTTGTTCATATGAGACAAGGAGTAACGGAGTTTTATTAAAAACAGAATGTTAAGCAATTGTTAAGGGTGATTTTTGTTAGTACTTTTGCTTACATTTTGTTCGATTGGAGGGGTTGTGTTGTCCGTAAAAAGTGGGAAAATAGTATGCAAACTGAGATTCCAAATTTGAAAGGATGCGTTTCCAACTTATGGTGAGGCGAGTATTATGAAACTGTTTTTAATTTTATTGATGTCAATTTCTGGTGGTGTAGCGGCAGCTGACCATATTCACTCTTTCCTATTCGGCTTCTATGTTGCGGCTCTAGCAGTTGGTAGTTGCTACTGGCTTGCATTCCGCAGTACGCGTTTCCCACAGTTGGCATTAGTGCTATTGATGTGTGGCTTTTTTGCGAAAATTGCAGTGACTGTTATCGGTGTTTCTTGGGGTATCTCGAACGATATCATTCAATCGCCGTTCATTTTCTCATTGTCATACCTGTTCTTCTTAGTGGTTGTGTCTTACGTTTGGTTTGCATACCGCGATAAATTGACGCTAAAACAACGCGCTAAGAAGGTAGAAGAGTCTCGCAAGCAAGCGGCAGCATAATTCGATTTGATTCTTAAAAAGCCTTCTTCGGAAGTAATGCCGTTCACTTAAGAGTGAACGGCATTTTTGTTCTTAGCATACCGTTGTGGTCTGGGTTTAACTCTTCTAGGGAATGTCCTTTCCCTTCGCCCTTCAAGTATTAAGCTTTCAGCCATGTTGTGGAACCCCTTTAGCTGACGAGGTATTGCGCCTGGTGTTGAATAAGGTAAGCCTACAAGTAACGCTGATACATGAGCTAACGTGCCGTTAAAACTCAGTTGATAAGGAAGGTAATTTCCCTTTAAATTGAAGCAGAGCTCGACCATCTGATATCGGATTAAATTGTAAGTAAGCAAGATGCCCCATAACTCCTGCTTGACCAGCTCTGGTAAACGACTTCGCAGCGTAAGACGGTTTCCAAGCATGTATTGTTTTTGCTCTCGGTAGCCCAGCTCTATTTCCCAACGATGCTCATAAAGGCCTGCAATATCTTTTGATGGGTAACGCAGGGAGTCCGTCATGGAGGTTAATACTTGGTAGTCTTTTCCTTTAATTTTACGAGTGACAAGTCGAGCGGTTATCGACTTTGGTAAATCAGGCCATAGCTTTCTAGCTCTTGGATTACTGTGTAATTGAACAAGTTTGTCATTTCGCCCTAAAGATTGAACAATGTCATATTGTGTATTTTTCTTGAGGGGGATAAGCCAATGGCGCTCTGAGCCAGAGTCTTGCCATTTATGTAATAAACCTAAAGAATAGAACCCCTTATCGAACATTGTTACGCTATGGTTTGGTGTTGTTTCTATCAGTTTTTCAGCTAATATCATTTCGTTTGTATTGTAATTATCAAATGCACTGGCCGTAATAATGTGACTGCTTAGTTCCATTTGGCAGGCCATTCTCACTTGCGGATATTGCGTCCCTTTTTGTCGAGAAAATGCCTTTTCATTTTGCGGGTTATCGGGCGTTCGCCAAACAACGCCATCGACGCCAAGCAGCGTTAATCCATTCCATTGGGGTAACTTTGCACTGTTTAACCATGACGTAGTCATTCGCTCAAAGACCGCTTTAATTGCGTCTTCACCCAACGTCTTTCGACGTTGAGTTAACGCACTCGGTGCGACAAAAGCTTTACCTGTACGGTCGACAATATCAAGTTGGTTCACTAAATCTTTCATGGATTTACTGTTATAGATAGCCATTCCAACAAGCAGCCACACCATGGATTCTAAAGTTAATTTCCTCTTTCTCATCGTGACAGTATCAGTAAGAGAATAGGCTTCGTCGATGAGTTCAATTGGAAGCAAGTCAGACAAAGTCTCAACGCTGCTAGGTTTCCAATCATTAATTATGTTTAGAGCTTGAGAAACATCCATAAAAAAATCCAAGTGCATTAAATACACTTGGATTTTGACAGCTCTGAAGGATCCTTCAACCGATCGCTTTGGCTTTAACTGATCGGCATTACTTCTTCGGAAGGCTTTTTTGATCCTGCCTACCTGAACTCTATTATTTGGTTATGACGGCAGATAAAAGAAACCCCAGTATGGTGACATACTGGGGTTACTTGTTATGTATCTATTATCTAGCAGTTACCATCTACCAAAGACTACTCTGAAGGTGTGTTATTTCTTCATCATCTTAGCGAGATCGGCGAACGGGTTGTGTGTCGCTGACTGATGATCATCTAAACTCGCTTTTGCATCCACACCATAACGCTCATGGTCAGTGTATTTTGAATGCTCATGATCGTGACAGTACAGGCACAGTAGCTCCCAGTTGCTGCCATCTTCAGGGTTGTTTGTATGGTCGTGATCCACGTGGTGAACGGTAAGCTCTCGGAGGTTTGAGTAAACAAATTCGCGCGCACATTTACCACAAACCCAAGGGTACAGTTTTAGTGCTTTTTCGCGGTAGCCTTTCTCTTGGCGAGCATACGCTGCACTCGAACCTGTGAAATCAGAAGACATTGCCAAATCCTTATCAATTGTAATACCCCGATTTTATCACAGCTTTCTTGAAGCTGTCGGTATGTCGTTCGTAAAATCATTGCTAAATGATGCAGTGGACTTATCGATATTAGATTGAAGTTTGAATACAGACTTACCTTCTACACACTAACGCTTAAGCGGGTTATGTCTTTCTGGAATAAGCCATGCTTAACAGTTTGAAAATAAATCGTATTCAGGGGTTTTAACCGCAGGCATGTGACCTAATATCAGTTTGTGAGACCCTATATTAATAAGGAAATATCATGTCAGAACAATACACTCCGCCAAAAGTTTGGGTTAACGATACTGCTGGTGGTAACAAGTGGGCAAACATCAATAGTCCTGAATCTGGAGCTCGCTTTGATAAAGAGCTTCCTGTTGGTGACCATGCTTTTCAATTGTATTCTCTTGGCACACCTAACGGTCAAAAAGTCACTATCTTGCTGGAAGAGTTGTTAGCGGCGGGTGTTAAAGAAGCTGAATATGATGCGTACTTGATCAACATTGGTGAGGCTGATCAGTTCTCTTCTGGCTTTGTTGGCGTGAATCCAAACTCCAAAATACCAGCACTTGTCGACAAGTCTGGTGACGAAGACGTGAATGTATTCGAATCGGCATCTATCTTGATGCATCTAGCAGAAAAATTTGGTCACTTCTTACCAAAAAAAGGGGCAGCAAGAACACAAACCATTAACTGGTTGTTCTGGGCACAAGGTTCTGCGCCATTCCTAGGTGGTGGTTTTGGTCACTTCTACGCTTACGCGGATGAAAAGCAAGAGTACCCAATTAACCGCTTCGCAATGGAAGCTAAGCGTCAACTAGATGTGTTAGACAAGCAACTTGCTAACAGCACTTTCGTTGCGGGTGAAGAGCTGTCTATTGCAGATATCGCGATTTGGCCTTGGTACGGTAACTTAGTACTTGGCAAAATTTACGACGCAGCCGAATTTCTACAAGTTGAGTCTTACACCAACGTTGTGCGCTGGGCGAAGCAACTAGAAGCGCGCGAAGGTTTCCAGCGCGGTCGAGTGGTTAACCGTTCATTTGGCGAAGAGTGGGAGCAAGTACCAGAGCGCCATTCTGCAGAAGACATTGACCGTGTTTTAAAGCTACGCCCGTAGTGATTTTAAAACGATAGTCGACACCAGTATCTCTAGAGTTTGTTTTAGCGGCCAACGTTAACTCAAACTCTAGTTTTTTGTTCCTACGGATTTATTCCATAGTAAGTCCACTTATTTAGATTTAGCTATTAAAGGCGGTTTAGGTATAAAATCGCGACATCATAATTCTAAAGGATGGTGCCATGTACCACGGTCATATCTATTTCCCTCTGCGATTTGCAGAGCAAGCAGAAACACTGCGTCAGAAAATTTTAGCGGAACGTAAAGATGTATTAGAGGTTTTCCCATTAATACAGCGTTTGGTTGGTCCACATAAGATGCCAATGTTTGAGATTCACTTTGCGAACAAAGAGTCGGGCATTGTTGAATGGCTTGAGCAAGAACGCGGTGATATGTCGGTGCTTATTCACCCTGTAACTGGCGGTGAAGAAACTTTGGATCACACAGTACGAGCGATCTGGCTTGGTCGTGAATTGGGTGTCTTTGAAGAAACGCTTACTAGCTAATCAAATATACCAATATTGTACTTAACTCATTCCGACCGGAAAATACATGAACAATAAAAAGGCTCCTCAAATGAGGAGCCTTTGTTTTAAGGAGCCGTTTTACCAAGAAACCGGTTATCAAGAGCCTCTGGTTATCGGGCTGAACCGTTAACCAGAGTAGGGGGATTAAGCCTCTGCCGTTACTTTAGAGCCGCTCATCTTTTTAAGTGCTGCGTAGCCAAAGCCTGTTACTAGCGTACCTGCTGCAATCGCTACTAGGTACATAAGTACTGGAGAGATAGCGCCAGGAATCAGTAGTACGAATAGACCGCCGTGTGGAGCCATTAGCTGTGCACCAAACATCATTGATAGAGCACCTGTTAGTGCACCACCTGCCATACAAGCTGGGATAACACGCATTGGATCTTTCGCTGCGAATGGGATTGCACCTTCAGAGATGAAACATAGGCCAAGAACGAATGATGCTTTACCTGCTTCACGCTCGCCTGCTTCAAACTTGTCTTTCACTAGGAAAGTCGCAAGGCCCATACCTAGAGCTGGAACCATACCTGCTGCCATGATAGCCGCCATTGGTGCGTAAGTTTGCGAAGCCAGTAGACCAACACCGAATGTGTAAGCGGCTTTGTTTACCGGACCACCAAGGTCGAAACACATCATTGCGCCTAGAATCACACCTAGAAGAATCGCATTAGACGTACCCATGTTGTTTAGGAAAGTTGTCATCGCGCTCATCACGCCAGAAACAGGACCACCTACGATGTAAACCATCACAAGACCAGTGAACAAACTCGCGATAAACGGAATGATCAGGATAGGCTTGAGGGCTTCCATTGACTGTGGAAGTTGAACCTTGTCGGCAATGAGTTTTGCAGAGTAACCTGCAATGAAACCTGCCGCGATACCACCTAGGAAACCTGCGCCCGTTGAGCTAGCCAGCATACCGCCAATTAGACCTGGAGCCAGACCCGGACGGTCGGCAATCGAGAATGCAATGAAACCAGCAAGAACAGGAATCATCAGTGCGAATGCAGAACCACCACCGATAGTCATCAGTGCTGCTGCCAGTGTGCCTTCTTCTTTAAACGCTTCGATACCGAATACGAAAGAGAGTGCGATGATCAAACCACCCGCAACAACCACAGGAAGCATGTGAGATACACCTGTCATCAGGTGCTTGTATACGCCTTTCTTCTCGTCAGCAGGCGCTGAATTTGAAGACGCTGTGTGTTGGTATGGTTTAGCTTCTGCGAATGCTTTTTCCATCTCTTGCTTTGTTTTCTTCAAAGCAGGGCTTGTTGTAGTTTTGTACAGCGCTTTGCCGTTAAAACGATCCAGAGGAACGTCGATGTCTGCTGCGATGATAACTAGATCAGCGTCTGCGATTTCTTGGTCTGTCAGTTGGTTTTTCGCACCTACAGAGCCGCGAGTTTCCACTTTGATTTGGTGACCTAGGCGTTTGCCTTCTGCTTCAAGCGCTTCAGCTGCCATAAAGGTATGTGCAACACCCGTTGGGCAAGCCGTAATCGCTACGATCTTCTTGCTGCCTGTGCTTGCTGTTGTAGAAGAGTTTGGAGAGGTACCGGTCACTTCAACAGTGCTTTCAACTTGAGAAGCGTCTAGTACTGTTGCTTCTACTACCGCTTTCTCTAGAAACGCTTTTGCATCTGCAGTGCATTCAGAGATAGCCGCTTGGTACACTTTCTTGCCGACAAAGCGCGCTTTATCAACGTTGGTGTTGGCTGCGATAACCACAACGTCGCTGCTGTCGATAGTGTCTTGCGATACGGTTGAGTCAGGTAGCACGCTTGATTGACATTCAATAGCGGCGTTCCAACCCAGTGCTTTTGTCGCTTGCTCTAACAAGCCTGCGGCGATGATGCTGTTTGCTACGCCACTAGGGCAAGCTGTGATAATGGTAATATTCATAATAAACCTTTTGTCCTATTTGCTTGTGTCTAACTGGCTAGTTGGAGCACTAAGCGCCTGTAATTGGATATTTTGTAGTACTGAATCCAGCTCTTGTTGGCTGGTGATGCCCACGCCTACCTGTGAAACTGCTAGAGCAGATAGGGCGGTTGCGAATTTAATAAGTTCTGGTTTTGGCATCTGTTGCATTTGACCCCAACATAGACCAGCAACCAATGTGTCACCTGCGCCTACCGTGCTTACTACTTGCATGCGCGGTGGTTGAGCATGTAACCATTCACCTTGGTTAAGCCACATCACGCCTTCAGCGCCAAGTGATACCACGATATTCTCGATGCCTTTTTCACTTAGGGCTTGGCCCGCGTGTTGGCATTGGTCACGAGTTGTCAGCTCTGCATTGAACAGCTGAGACAGCTCTTCATCGTTTGGTTTGATTAACCATGGTTGTGCATTGATACCGGCTTTAAGTGCGTCACGGCTGCTATCAAATAGCACCTTCTTACCTAAATCGTGTAAGCGTTGAACCCAAGAAGCGCAAAGCTCAGGAGAGATACCTTGTGGCAAGCTGCCTGCAATTACGAAGTAATCGTGCGTTTCAGCAAGTTCTAATAGGGTTTCTTCGAACGCTTTAATCGAGTCAGTATCAACAGGCACACCTGGGAAGTTGATGTCGCTTACTTGGCCTGAGTTCTCAACCAACTTCACGTTGATACGAGTCGCGCCATCAACACGGATGAAGCGGTCAGCTGCGCCCATCTGTTCAAACAGTTGGCAGAACGCTTCTTCGTTATTGCGACCAAGGAAACCTGTTACGGTCACTTTCGCGCCAAGCTCTGAAAGAACTTTTGCGACGTTTACGCCTTTGCCCGCTGCATGCAGAGAGCCTTTGTTTACTAGGCTAACTGAACCTACATTTAGTGCGTCGATAGCGCCTGTCAGGTCTAGAGCAGGGTTAAGCGTTACAGTAACGGCTTTGATTTGTTTATCAGACATATCGACTCCTTAACCTTCGCCAAGGCCTGAAGCGATAGCTTTGCCAATCGATTCAAGTGCTTGTGCTGCGTCATCACCTTCAGCAACAAACTGAAGTTGGTGGCCGTGTTTAACGCCAAGAGCGATCACTTTCATCAAGCTCTTCGCGTTCACTTCTTTTCCGTCGCCATCTAGGTTTGACACGCGGATTGTTGATTCAAACTTCTTCGCTTCAGCGACTAGCATTGCACCTGGACGAGCGTGTAGGCCGTGTGCGTTTTTGATTTTGAAGACTGCGCAGTTGTCGTCGTCTTGAGACGCTGTAGAAACCGCTTCACCTTTCAGAAGGCCAATCACTTGCGCTGCGTCAGCGGCTAGCAGTTGTTGCTGTTTACCTTCGAAAACCATCTTGCTTAGGTTTGCTAGAATAGATTGGTGCGCGCTGTTACAAGCAGCAAATGCGACCAATGCTTTAACTGGTGTACCTTCGTATTCACAATGGTTGGCTGTTGAAACGAAAGATACGCCAGTGCGAGTTACACCTTTGTCGCTGCCCAACAACCACAGGCCTTGGCCTAGGTGAGTTGGTGTTTTCGTTACCAGGTCAGCAACGAATGCGTTGTCTGTGCAACCTGTGTTTTTAAGTAGGCCGCCCGCAACTGCAGACATTTGAACCATGTCGCTCGCAGGGAATAGTAGCTGAACTAAAGAAGCGTCTAGGTCTGCTTCTAGCTGAACTTCGCCGTTAAGTAGGGCGATGATTTCGTCTTCTGATTTCGCTTGCTTTAATTTCTCTTCAACGCCGTCAGCCGCTAGCACTTTCGTTAGCTGCTTAAGAATGCCTAAATGCTCGTCAGATTTCGCTGCAATACCAATTGCTACGTAAACACGGTTGCCGTCTGCCCAATCAATACCTTCAGGGAAGTGGTGTACCGCAACGCCTGTCTCTTTTACTAGGCCACGCGTGTCCGTTGTGCCGTGAGGAATCGCGATGCCGTTACCTAGGAACGTAGAGTTCTGGTTTTCACGGTTCAACATTCCTTCAACGTAACCAGAGTCAACTAAGCCTTTCGCGGTTAGGTCGCCAGCAATGTTTTGGATAGCTTTGAATTTGTCTTCGGCAGTTTGGCCTAGAGTGATGTCAGATTTTGATAATTTAAGCATGGTGCCTCTTTAGCGTATCGCTTGAGAATTTGTGTATCGCTACGATTCAGTCTAGAGCAAGATTCATGGAGTTTAACTTGTTGCTTAACTCTTTGTTTTATATTAGCTGAATCGGTTCAGCATTCAGTGTAAAAAAATTCAGCAAAGCCGATTTTGGTTTTCAAAATAGTTTTGCTGCGTGTCGTAATTTCAGTTTCGTTAACAACAAGAAGCTGAATCACGACAAATGACGCTCAATCCATTCAAAAGGATGATTGAAGTCACTTTTCAGATTTTGCTGAATCCTTTCAGCTTTTATACTGAATCGATTCAGCATATAATTCAACTAATCCAAGGATCAGAAGATTGGTTATATGATCCTACGCACAAAATACAGGTCACCCATATGACACTAGATGAGATTGCCAAACTAGCCGGTGTGTCGAAAACGACAGCCAGCTATGTTATTAATGGCAAGGCGCAGAAATACAGAATCAGTGAAAAGACTCAGCAGAAAGTAATGGCAGTCGTGGAAGAGTATAACTACCGACCAGACCATGCTGCTTCGTCGTTGCGCGCTGGTAATAGCCGTTCATTTGGTTTGATTATTCCTGACTTGGAAAACAGCAGTTACGCGCGTTTAGCAAAATTGATAGAGCAGAACTCACGTAAAGTGGGCTATCAGATTTTGATTGGTTGCTCAGATGATGACGCTGAAACCGAGCGAAAGGTCGCTGAAGCCTTGGTAAGCCGTCGTATCGATGCCTTGCTGGTGGCGAGCTCAATGGCAGACGCTAATGAGTTTTACTTGAAGCTACAAAACTCAGGTACGCCAGTCATCGCGATAGACCGTCCTTTAGATGATGAGCACTTTGCCTGCGTGATCAGTGAAGATTTCGAGGCTGCATTTGAACTGACTCATTCGATTCTTGATGACAGTATTCATAGTGTTGGTTTGATTGGAGCACTGCCTGATCTGAACATTTCACGTGAACGTCAGCTCGGTTTTGAAGCTGCGAATAAAGCACATACTCAACAAACAGGGCTAACCGAAAACAAGCCGATGGTTGTCGGTTATGGCGAGCACTTTGACCGAGAATCAGGACGTGAGATTTTTGAGGGTTGGATTGCCAAAGGCACAGTGCCCGATGCGATTGTCACTATGTCTTACACTTTGCTAGAAGGTGTATTGGATGTGATGGTTGAAAAGCCAGAGCTGATAAAGCAAGTGAAACTGGCAACCTTTGGTGATAACCGTTTATTGGACTTCTTACCTTTTAAAGTTCATTCATTGCCACAGCAATTCGAAGTGATTGCAGACAGCGCCTTTGCACTTGCTTTGAACGCGTCTGCTAAACGTTACCAAGCGGGTATCGAGTTAGTACCAAGAAGCTTAGTAAAACGAGGCTAATTCCAGTTAGTTTACACAAGCTAGGTTGGACTTGGGCACTTAGCTCGAACCTGTAATTAATTTGAACTCAGCAATAAGCCCATTTCCACAATGGCAACAATGCCGAGCAACAAGGCCAACACTTTCCAAAACTGGATTGGGTTTCGGTTTATCAAAGGTTGCTTGGCTTTGCTTTTCACCAAGCTTTGGTTTGGTGTGTAAAGGTCTGCCACAAAATCCCCTAACACTTGATGACGTTCGCTTGGTGATTCCGCGCAGGCTTTTTGTAATACCAAATCCACCCAGCTTGGTAAGTCAGCTCGTTTCTGTGTGATGGGTTGGTATTCCCATTGATGGTGACGAGATTGCTTAAGCGATTGTGCGGTCATTTCAGAGTAGGGTAATTCACCGGTTAGCATCTCATAGCCGATTACAGCGATAGAGAACAGATCAGAGCTGGTGGTCGCGCTGTTGTGCTTGATGGTCTCGGGTGCAATGTAATTGACCGCGCCTAATGGTGTGTCGTCCTTGTCAGTGAGCTCTCCCTCTTCAAGGCCTCTCACTAATACCGCACCAAGGTCGATGATTTTTACCTCACCATCACGTTGAATCATGATGTTCTCGGGCTTTAAGTCTCGGTGCACCATATCTGCACGTTGCAATACTCGAATGCCTTGAGTGATCTTTTCTAGTATGTCACGTACTTCATTGAGTGACGGTTTTGGATTGTCGTACATCCATTGCCTTAGCGTGATGCCTTCTACCCATTCGCAGATTTGGTATAAGAATTGCGAGTTCTCTGGCGTCGGGTAAACCTTCATTACCCTCTTATTTTTTAACAAGATCCCCGCCCATTGTTCATTAAAGAAAGCTCTGAGTTGAGAAGGGCTATCGTGATATTGAACAGAAGGGACTTTCAGCACGAACTCGGTTTGTGTCTCTTTCTGCATTACACGATACACATGGCTTCTTGAACCTGCATACAACACCTCAAGTACCATGAAGTTGTCGATACTTTGCCCGAGCTTTAAAGCGGGTGGGATTGCCCGTTTAGCCAGCTTCTCATGGAATTCAATCAGCGAAGGTTTAGGCAGATGGCTGACTTGCACAATCAAGCAGCTCACGTTGTCTGAGCTATTGTGGCTTAAAGCGGTGTTACAGATGGTTTGCGCTGCGTATTCGAAATCCGCTCCGGGTTTATCGATGTGTTCTTTGAAGGTGTTGGGAGATACAAACTCGTGCACGCCATCAGATGTCAGGATAAAGCAGTCGTTTTTCTTGATAGGCAGGGTTTGATAGTCAACGTTGAGTTGGTTGTCCATGCCTAAGGCGCGTGTAAGATAATGCTTCTGTCCCATATTTTTACGGGTGTGGTCGCGGGTCAGTTGGCGTAATTCTCCATCTCTGAGTAAGTAAATGCGACTGTCGCCAACGTGGAAGATATGTGCGGTGTTCGATTTTAATATCACGCTGCTGAACGTCGAAACGAGGGCATTGTGGTTCACTTGTTGTGCGGGATGGATATTAGAAACAGACGTATTGAAGAGCCAAGAATTGAGGGACGTTAAGACCTTTTGCGCCGAACGTTGAATGCTCCAGCTTTGGGGGGTTGCGTAATAGTCGTCGATAAACTGCATCACGCTGGTGTGACTGGCTTTCTGGCCGTGTTCACTACAACTTGCTCCGTCTGCAATGCAGGCAACACTGCCTTTCAACTCTTGCTCTGCGCGAGTTTTAGGGTGTTTTACAATGATGGCATCTTGGTTTTCATCACGTACGCCTTGATTCGAATAACCACCAAACTTAAGCGTTAACTGGTTGTTGGATTCTGGCGTGATGACTTGCCCTTGGCTGAATGAAATTGTCATAACTTGTCTTCTTCTTAACTGCTCTTCTTCCCGCTTCCTTGATAGAACATCCTAGGAAGAACAAAAGCCCTAGTGAACTTAGAGCCTTTGAACGAAGCACCTAGCATTGATGTATCCGCTAAGGTGCCTCTCCCGATTCAATAATATCAATGCTTCTTAGTACAGACCCTAGCTTGAAACATTAATCAGCGTGACACTGCCGTCGTCGTTTACTTCGGCGATTTGACCGTTAGGCTCTTCCATGAACAGCAGAGTCACAAAGCCAAGTACCGCTGTTGCAGCAATCACTAAGAAGAAGGTTTGGTAGCTCACGAATGACAACACAGTTAGGTAAACTACCGCACCCACGTTGCCGTAAGCACCCGTCATACCAGCAATTTGACCTGTCATACGACGCTTGATTAGAGGAACCGTTGCGAATACCGCACCTTCACCCGCTTGCACGAAGAAAGAACACGCCATCGCCGCGACAACTGCTAGCCATACAGGCCATGTGCTGTCGACTTGACCCATTGCGAAGTAACCCACCGCAAGGCCAATCGTTAGAATAAGCAGTGTTGGTTTACGACCGAATTTATCTGAAATCCAACCACCACCTGGGCGAGACATTAGGTTCATAAAGGCATAAGCCGATGCAACCATACCTGCAAGAACCGGTGTTAATTCAAAGGTTTCAGAGAAGAACAGTGGCAGCATAGAAACCACAGCCAGTTCAGAACCAAATGTCGCGAAGTACAATAAGTTAAGTACCGCCACTTGCTTGAATTTGTATTGGTGAATCTCTGGTACTTCTTCTTTAAATACGTTCTTGTTTACTTTCCAAACTTGCGACACTTCGTACACGTAAAGCGCAGCCAAACCTGCATACACAGAGTAAACCGCCATGTCAGATAACATGTTGATGTTGCTTGGTGATAGCTTCCATGTCAGTAGCGCTAAAGCGGCATACATTGGGATCTTCATAATAAGTAGGAAGAAAAAGTCACCCTTTGATGTCACTTCCATTGCCGTTACTTGAGCTGGTTTGAAGTAAGTAGAACCTTTTGGTGTATCCGTTACGTTTTTGTAGAACACAAACGAGAACGCTAAGCTCATTACGCCAGTAATACCGACCGCATAACGCCAGCCGTCTTCGCCACCAAATGCTAGAGCGAGAGTTGGAAGCGTGAATGCTGCCGCTGCTGAACCGAAGTTACCCCAGCCGCCGTAAATACCTTCAGCCGTACCCAGTTCATTGTGTGGGAACCACTCAGACACAAGACGAATACCGACAACGAAACCTGCACCAATGAAGCCCAGTAGGAAACGAGCGATTGCTGCTTGAATGAAAGAGTCTGCCAGAGCAAACATGAAACAAGGGATAGAACAGACCGCGAGTAGCGAAGAGTAAACCAACCTTGGGCCGTATCTATCGGTTAGCATGCCTATTGCGACACGTGCCGGAATGGTCAATGCAACGTTGAGGATCAGGAGGGTTTTGATCTCTTCAGTAGAAAGACCAAGCGTAGTTTTTACCATTTGCAGTAGTGGGGCAAAGTTGAACCACACAACAAAGGTAATGAAAAAGGCCATCCAGCTTAGGTGTAAGACCTTCATCTTACCCGTAAATGAAAGCAGCGAAAATTTAGTGTTATCCATGGTTTAAATCCTTTAAATCTGGAAAATTACCCGGTTTGTGCACCTGCGTTACTTCCGAACTTAGAACGCTTTTAATGTGCATAAACCCTGTGCCGAAATTGCGCACGCTAATAAGCGTTTGCATGATGGTGTCGGCGGTTTAGTTAACTGGCGATAGCAAGTGGTGCGAGAACTTGAACTTGTTCTCCTTGCTTGCGAACTTCAAATTTCACGAGCTTGAGCTCAGGCTGTTCAAGACATTCGCCAGTTTCTAAGTGGTAATGCTGCTTGTATAAGGGTGAGGCCACGTAAGGTTCTCCGCTTAATGAACCAATTATACCACGTGACATCACATTCGCCTTGCCGATAGGGTCGTAATTAGAGAGCCCATAAAGCGTGTCGCTGCGCTTGCAGTAAAAAATAGCCACTTGGTTATCGTCTACTTTGGCGCAAATTCCCCCGTTTGGGGTTAGATCGCTGGTGCTGCATACGGTTGTCCAATTTTCCATGACTTTCTCCTAGTCTAAAATTGAGTTTTTATTTTTTTATTGATGAACCTGATGAACCTGATGAACCTGATGAAATTTATGAAACCTCAGTCACTTCGATTTGGTCTGCTTCAGCGAGCTTTTCATCGCGTTTTGAATCGGAAGAAGAGCTCAAGCTCGGCTTAGGAAAACGCTGCTCTCGTTCTTTGATGAATGACAGGCTAGTGTCCATTTCTTCGCTGTTGATGTAGTGCTGGAAGCGTTTCATCTTTTCAGGGTTTTCGATGGTGGTTTTCCACTCACACTGGTATTTTTCGATGTTGAGGGCGATATCGGCCTCAAGTTCTTCAGCAACGTTGAGCTTGTCTTCAATCACGACTTGCTTGAGGTATTCAATGCCGCCTTCAAGGTTTTCCATCCATACCGATGTACGCTGTAGGCGATCCGCGGTACGTGTGTAAAACATCAGAATGCGGTCGATGTATTGCAGCAGGGTGGTTTCATCAAGGTCGGTCGCGAAAAGGTCACCATGGCGAGGGCGCATACCGCCGTTACCACAGATGTAGAGGTTCCAACCTTTGTCGGTTGCGATAATGCCAAAGTCTTTTGATTGTGCTTCTGCACATTCGCGCGTACAGCCAGAAACCGCAAACTTGATCTTGTGTGGTGAGCGTAAGCCTTTGTAGCGGTTTTCTAGTCGAATCGCTAAGCCAACACTGTCGTCGACACCGTATCGACACCAAGTGCTACCGACACACGATTTCACGGTACGTACTGACTTACCGTAAGCATGGCCCGTTTCAAAACCAGCATCGATTAGCTTTTTCCAGATGATCGGCAGTTCGTTAAGTTGCGCGCCAAACAAGTCGACACGCTGACCACCAGTGATCTTGGTGTACAGGTCGAACTCTTTAGCGACTTCGCCAAGCACGATCAATTTATCTGGAGTGATTTCACCGCCAGCAATACGCGGAACCACAGAGTAGGTGCCGTCTTTTTGCATGTTGCCAAGGTAGATGTCGTTGGTGTCTTGCAGTTCGATGTGTTGATCTTCGAGGATGTAATCGTTCCAGTACGAAGCCAGAATCGAACCGACTGCTGGCTTACACACAGTACAACCTAATCCGTTTCCGTGAGAATCTAACAGCTCATCGAAGGTCTTGATTTTGTTGACGCGGATGATGTCAGTTAGCTCTTGGCGAGAATACGCAAAGTGCTCACAGATATCGTTAGAGACTTCCACACCTAGGTTACTTAGCTCGCTATCGAGAACCTGTTTCGCAAGGGCAGCACAACCGCCACAACCTGTTGAAGCATTCGTGGTTTCTTTCAATGCAGCCATCGTGGTGCAGCCAGCTGAAACGGCCTCTTTAATATCGCCTTTGGTCACATCAAAACATGAACAGATCACAGCGCTATCAGGCAGAGCTTCAACACCCATTGCAGAGCCAGAATCATCGGCCACGTTAGGTAAAATTAGCACTGATGGGTTTTCAGGAAGGGGCATATCGTTTTGCTTGATTTGCAGTAGCGAACCGTAGGCTTCTGCGTCACCGACCAATACTGCACCGACAATCTTTGTGCCGTCAGCCGAAATGATCAGGCGCTTATAAACTTGTTCAATTTCATCGTTATAAGTATACGATTGAGCACCTTCTGTCTTGCCGTGTACCTCACCAATACTGGCAACATCGACGCCAAGCAGTTTGAGCTTGGTGCTCATGTCTGCGCCAGTGAATGCAGCGTCGTCAGTACCGTCAGAGACAATATGCGAAGCCGCGATTTTTGCCATCGAATAACCAGGGGCCACTAAGCCGAAGATCTTGTTGTCCCAAAGCGCACATTCTCCAATGGCGTAGACGTTGTCGATATTAGTTTGACAGTGATTGTTGATGACAATACCGCCGCGTTCGCCAATCTCGACATCAGAGCTTCTTGCTAGTTCGTCTTGAGGGCGAATACCGGCAGAGAATACGATCATATCGGTTTCAAGGTGGGTGCCGTCTGCAAAGTTCATACGGTAGCGAGCGTTTTCTCCGTCGACTATTTCAGAGGTCGCTTTCTCGGTGTGAACCTGCACCCCAAGGTCTTCAATCTTTCTGCGCAGTAGCGCACCGCCACCGTCATCTAATTGTACGGCCATCAGGCGAGGTGCAAATTCCACGACATGGGTTTCTAAGCCAAGGTTTTTGACTGCGTTTGCGGCTTCTAAACCCAGCAGTCCACCACCAATCACCACGCCCGATTTGCTGCCTTTACTTGAGAGCTCAATGGCGTCTAAATCTTCGATGGTGCGATAAACGTGGCAGTGTTCTTGGTCGTTACCGGGAATAGGGGGAACAAAAGGGAATGAGCCGGTCGCCAAGATTAGCTTGTCGTAACTTTCAACGTGACCACTTTCAGTGATGACTTGTTGATTGGCGGTGTCTAGCTTGGCAACCTTCTGATTCAACAAGTAGTTCACGCCGTTGCTTTGGTAATATTCTTCACTGGTCAATGACAGGTCATCAGCGCTTTTACCATTAAAGTAAGCCGTCAGCTGAACACGGTCGTAGGCCAGCCTTGGTTCTTCACTAAAAGTAATCACATCAAACTCATCACTGTCTGATTGCAGGATGTTGTCGATAAATTTGTGTCCAACCATGCCGTTACCAACAACGACGATTTTCTTCTTGCTCATAATCCATTCCTTATTCTCGGCGCCACCATCACTAGCATCTAATTTCTAGTCGTTAGCAGATGAATACCGGGTTGAGATTCCACTCAATTCATAATCATCAAGAAAAACAAAAATGTTTTTTCTAAGTCTTGGTTTTTAGTGGAGCAAGGAGGATGCCAGATTGCGATTTGTTCATTTAAATAAAATTTAATATATATATTTCAGTGATTTAAAAATTGCAGGTGGCACGTAATTACCCCTAAAGTGGTATGTAAAAATTTTGTTATATTTATATAAATGAGCGTTTGTGGTGCAACTTTCTGCAAGATGGTGCAAAAATTAAGTTTCTATCTTGGTTAAGTTCTGTTTGGTTCGTTGTTGATATTTGTGTTTTTATTAAGTTATTGTTTTTAGATGAAATTATTTGCTATTCATCAGCTGCTATTAAGTGGCGTGTTATTTGCTTATTTTTAGTTATTACAATTATGGATAATTGAGTGAGAAACGGATGACCGATTCAAACAGCGGCTGGATAAAATCGACCTGTGCTTATTGTGGTGTAGGGTGTGGAATAGAAGCGAGACCGACATCGTTAGGAAAACTAGAAGTGCGTGGTGATAAAGATCATCCATCAAACTATGGAAAGCTATGCACTAAAGGGATTGCGCTCGGCGACACCGTCACGCCTTTAGGTCGTCTTACACAGCCTGCTCATATTCAGAATGAGCAAAAACAAGAGCTAGATTGGAACAGTGCCACTCAGTTGGTCGCAGACAAATTCAATCAAACCATCGAAGAATTTGGGGCCGATTCGGTTGCGTTCTATGTATCTGGTCAGCTGCTTACCGAAGACTATTACGTTGCCAATAAACTGATGAAAGGCTTCATCGGCAGTGGCAACATCGACAGTAATTCTAGGCTGTGTATGGCTTCAACCGTGGTCGGGCATAAGCGTGCATTTGGTGCAGACACAGTGCCGGTTTGCTATGAAGATCTCGAGCAAGCCGATCTGGTCGTGATTACAGGCTCGAACCTAGCATGGTGTCACCCGGTACTTTTCCAAAGGTTAAGAGCCGCAAAACAAGCCAACCCTGCATTGAAAGTCATCGTCATCGACCCGCGTTATACCGACACCTGTGAAATCGCAGACATTCACTTGGCATTGGAATCCGGCTCAGACGTGGCGTTGTTCAATGGTTTATTGGGCTACCTCGACGATAACGACAAGCTAGATACAGACTACATAGAAAACCACACTCAAGGCTTTACTGAATCGATTCGATCTGCGACTCAATATCGCTATACCGAATCAGGCTGGGGCGACAAAAGCGTTCCTGAACTCACAGGGTTAACAGAGCAACAGCTAAAACAGTTCTATAGCTTGTTTGCATCGAACGAGAAGGTGCTGACTATTTACTCCCAAGGCGTGAACCAATCGACACAAGGGTGTGACAAGGTGAATGCCATTATTAACTGCCATTTAGCCACAGGAAAAATCGGTAAGCCGGGTATGGGGCCATTCTCTGTAACGGGTCAGCCGAACGCAATGGGCGGGCGAGAGGTGGGCGGTTTAGCCAATACTTTAGCAGCGCACTTTGAATTTGGTGATCCGCAATCACACCAAACGGTGAGCGAGTTCTGGCAAACCGACAGCTTAGCCACACATGCGGGTTTAAAAGCGATTGACCTGTTTGATGCCATGAATGAAGGCAAAATCAAGGCTGTGTGGATCATGGCAACCAACCCAGTCGTGAGCCTGCCTGACAGTGAAAAGATCAAAGCCGCATTAGAGAAGTGCCCATTTGTGGTGGTGTCGGATTGTATTGCTGATACGGAAACCACTCGCTTGGCTGATGTGGTGCTGCCCGCACAAGGGTGGAGCGAGAAGTCGGGTACTGTGACTAACTCTGAGCGCCGAATCTCACGCCAACGCCGTATATTACCAAGCCCAGGGGAAGCCAAACCTGATTGGTGGATCTTAAAAGAAGTCGCACAAAAAATGGGGTTCAACGATCAGTTTGATTACCGCCACGAAGGCGAGATCTTCAAAGAGTATTGCGAGATGACAGCGCTCGGCAATGAAACAGGTAAAGCGCGTGACTTGTGCTTAATTGGACTCACGCAACTGGATGAGAAAGGCTATGGCGAACTCACTCCACAGCAATGGCCAGTGCTAGAGTATCAGCCAGAGGTCATCGAACAGCGCATGTTCACCAATGGTGAGTTCTTTACTGAATCTGGTAAAGCGCAGTTTATTGCAGTCGAGCACGACAAACCGATTGCCGATACCAGCCTTGAATTCCCACTTATCATGAACACAGGCCGAATCCGAGACCAATGGCACACTATGAGCCGCACTGGCTTGGCGGCAGGTTTAGGTGAGCACACCCCAGAACCGTTTGTCGCTATGCATCCAGATACGGTTGCAGAGCTTGGCTTAGACGAGTTTGGGTTAGATGCCTTCAACCACGTCACTATTAATCCGGTGGTGAAAGTGCGCAGCGCACAAGGGGAGTGCCAAGCCCGCTTAGTGGTGACCAAAGAGATGCGCCGCGAACAAGTCTTCATGCCGATTCACTGGAATGCACCGACCGCCAAAGACAGCAAACCGTGTGACTTGATCTTGCCTCATACCGATGCCGCATCAGGCCAACCAGAATTCAAACACACACCTGTTGTGGTAGAGCCGTGTGGCTATCGCAGCGAAGCGGCACTGGTCAGTGACAAGGTGATGGATTGCAGCGGCTTTGATTACTGGGTACGCCAAAGAGTGGAGGGCGGTTTTCTGTATCGCATCTCATCATCCAAGAACCCAATGGAGTTGGTGATTCAGCTTGCCAACACCCTCGATGCATTGCCAGAACCCAACGCAGAAGCGATTAAATCACTCCATTATCATGGCAATAAATCATTCAAGAACTACGGCTCTGCCAAGCTGGGTCAGTCTGGCGTAAAGCAAGCCTTCGTGGTGAACAGTAAGCTCGACCATCAAAGCATTGAATGGCTGGTGGAGTGCCTAACCCGAGAAGCCGATGAAGAGTTCGAAGCCGAATTTTTGAGTACTATGGCGAAGTAGTAACTACCTCTAACCTATTAATACCTAAAGTTAAGCGCCGACAATTACGTCGGCGTTTTTGTTTGAGAATACAACTTCCAAGATACAACCTTCATAGCCTGAACTGCGGCTTACTCACACATTAGGGAGTTTTCTGCATTTTGCAGAAACTATATGGAAAATTTCTGCTTTTCGTCATGTTTGATACGAAGATAAGTAGGTAAGATAATGTTATTAAATGAGTTATTAGACTAAGTGTAGTGTGTCTTGGAAACTAGACAGAATTGTTTCAGGGACAAAATATAGAATTATTCTGTCTAATATAGCTGTTAGCCCACCTAATAATAAAGTTCTATGGAAATAACATAATGACAACAATATATTTTCCGAGCAGGTTTGATAGAGATACTCTTTCAGAATTTTTCGAAACACTAGATGAGCATCAAGACACTCCAGATGTTTGTTTAGACTGCTCGACACTTACTTATTCAAAGCCAACAGCTATGTTGGTGGCTGGTTCGAAAATCCGTGGTTGGGTGATGTCTAGGCATAAGCGAGGTATTAAAACTAGAAAAGCTGGAGATGATACTGTGTCTAATGTGCACTCCTATTTGATGCACGTTGGTTTCTTCGATTTCATTCATATGGGTTGTGGTAAACAAGTGGGAGAAGCCCGAGGTTCATCCTCATATTTGCCAATAACTAGAATTACTAAACCGGATTTTTCGGCTGGTGAACTAGTTCTAGAAAAGTGGTACGAAGATATTATGTCTGCCGTGCGTGGACTTGCTAAAGTCGTTTCTGGCACTTTAGAGGATACTCAGGAAAATCGCCTTTATAACTACGCCTTCAGAGAGATAATTAGAAACGTGTTTGAGCATTCCGGTGCAACAGAGTGTTATGTGTGTGGACAGCGTTGGTGGAATGGACAAGTTGAAATCACGGTGGTCGATGAGGGGGTTGGTATCGCTAATACTCTCAAAGAGTCTCAAGGGTGTATAACAGATGCAGAAAGTCTCCAGTTGGCGATCAAACCAGGTGTTTCCCGAACGACGAACATGAGTGAAGAAGATAACAAGTTTGATAACTCGGGTTTTGGTTTATATGTTCTGACTGAGCTAGCTTCAAGTTTTGGGTGGTATGTATTAGGTAGCTCTACGTCAAGAATCGTAGGTTATGGAAATAACATAGATGTTGAAGACCTGCAGTTCAATGGGACTTATTTTGGTATGCGTTTGCAAAGAGCGCCATCTCAGTTCTCTGACCTATTGAATGATATTATCCAAACAGGTGAAAGCGAAGCTCAAGCAAGTGGTATTACGAGGAAAGCTTCGGGGATGTCAAAATTGCTCTAACTCGGTGGGCTAACAAACGACTATGGCGTCAATGATTAATTTTTGGCAGTGTTTTCATCCCACATGGCGCCATCTCTCAGCATAGAGTTAAGAGTCACAACCATCTTTCGAACACACGCGATTATTGCGACTTTCTTAGGCTTTCCGGCAGCTACAAGTCGAGCATAAGTTGCTTTGAATACGGGGTTACATTGCATGGCTGACATCATTGCCATATATAACACTGTGCGTACTTGCGCTCGACCGCCTTGGATCACGCGCTTACCTTTGTAGCGCCCACTTTCGCGTGTTATTGGAGCGACACCAATTAGTGATGCCGCTTGTTTATTTGTGATGTAGCCAAGTTCTGGTACGTTGCTAATTATTGATGCAGCGGCAATGTTTCCTATTCCAGGGACGCTCTGCAATATTGTGTTTTTAGCCTGATATTCAGGGCTATCTTCAATGAGTTTAACGAGCTTTTCTTCTAACTTGGTGATTTGATTTTTTATCGTGGTTAGCATCGGTTTGATAGTCGGATGGAGAGAAGCGGGAAGTATCTGGATTCGGTTCTTTTCCATGGTTTGCATGGATAACAACTGGTTTCGGCGAATGACTAAGTCACTCATTAGGCGTATGTTTTTTGGCTTTATGACAGTAAGAGCTGGTTTGATTGCTTCTCCATAGTGAGCAATCAATTCTGCATCTAAACGATCATTTTTGGCTCTGCGGCCAATAGCACCAGCGAACCGTTTTATGTGGACAGGGTTTGCTCTGACAATAGGTAATTGAGCCTCTGCACATGCAAGAACAAAAGGCATTTCTAATCGGCCTGTTGCTTCAATAACGATTCGTTCAGGACTGTGACTCTTAATCGTTTTGAGTGCTTTTTTGATGCCTTTATCATTGTTCTCTACTGAGAAAAATAGGTCTAGTGGCCTGATGTGGATGTCTAATTGTGTTTTGCCGGTATCAACTCCAACGTTGATGCTTTGATTGATTTTGGTATTCATAATAAGCTAACTCATGCTTGCGTAATGCGGGTTCGAGACCCAGTCGACTATTCGAGGTTTATGCTTGAAGTCCTATGTAGCGTTCATGTTTGTTATCGGTCTCTCGATAGAGGAGCCAGCGTTTAAACGAACTACTACATAGAAAGCTTTAGTTGCAGCTAAAGCCTGGGTCTCACATTACCCGATTGGAGTGCTTATTATCCATACAAAGCATTTAAGAGTGATTCGCAACGCGTGGCATTTTTACTATGCGTTGGTTTTAGTGTTTAAGGTGGTATGCAGCGGCATCGGTATTGCGTTGCTCACACCTTAACAGAGCTAGTTGCCCGCACTAAATCAGTATTATTTATTTGCGAGTTTAGTGTTTTACACGTAGTTTCGTGTCTGGTTCAATCTTTGGTTTGGCAATGGAAGTGCCGTTCAATTTACTCTTCCTTTTTGCCCAAGCCAGTTTTCGCCTTTCACGTTTACAAGTTCAAACTAGCTTTAGTTTTTAAGGCTCAAAGTTCGGACTTCGGTGCGTAGTACGGGAAAGTTTTTTGGTTCTTCCGTAAGGTATGGAAACGTGGTAACTTATTGTTAAGTTAGGTGGTTTTAAACCACAGCAACTAACAAGCAATTAAAGCGGGACTAAAAACAGTTTGCTCGGTTTCGCTTCGCTACACATTTTAGCAAACAATTTTTAGCCCCTTAATGTGGGCGTTAGTTTTAAAGTGAGTATATAGAGGTAACTATGACCAATCAAAATGAAGATAAAACACTAAAAGAAGCTGTTCAGTCTGTAGGTGATATTAAAGTTTCTAGTGTTAAAAAGTCCGTTCGAGTGTTTGCTTCTTTTCTTTGGAAGCTAAGCGTATTTGCGTTTATCGGTTTTTGTATAATTGCGGGATTTGAGTTAGTTACTCGCGATATGCTATTTGACTATGACGGTAAGCTAGATATTGAAAATGCACTGTTACTCTGCTCTCTAATCATTGGCCTCTTTATCGCCATATATGAGTTGAAATCTGGAAAAATTGGGCCTTGGCTACAAAAAATTATAACCAACTGAATTTTACTTTATTCACGATCAAATAAAACTAACAAGGCGTTTAAACGTAACAAAAACAGTGGGTTACGTTTCGTTTCGCTACACATTATAACCCACCATTTTAGTCCGCTTAATGCGGCGTTGATACCGCAATCAATCATCTAACCTTTTCATAGCTTTACGGTAAACATCGCTACGTTCGCGTTTTCCGACTGCTAAGACGGTTACAATGATGACATCGTCTTCAACTTTGTAGACGAGACGGTAGCCCGATTGGCGCAGCTTAATCTTATACATGTTGTCAGCTCCAGAGAGTTTTGAAGCCGGAACATGCGGGTTATCTAAACGCTCGATTAGCTTTTTCTTAAATTGTTGTTGAAGCGTTGAGCCAAGCTTTTTCCACTCTTTGAGTGCACTCTTTTTAAAGTCGAGTTTATAGGTCATCAATATTTACCGAAATACTCTCTTCAGATTCACGCTCTTTCGCAATAGTTAGTAGTTCAAGATCTTCGAGTCTGTCCATCATCATTTCGTACGCTTCGGCTGGTACGCAATAAAATGCTGGCTCATTTCGGTTCAGTACAGCAACAGGTTCACCGTAAGCACTAGTTGCAACTTTCATAGGGTTAGCTTTCAACTCAGTAATGCTTGCAGCAACATCGGCTAAAATTCTAGTGGTCATTTAATAGGTCTCTTAAGTGGTCTTTATTTTGGTCATTTTAGCCTCAATCAAGCGGTATAACAAGTTGCTTAAGAGTGATTCGCAACACGTGGCATTTTTACTATGCGTTGGTTTATGTGTTTAAGGTATTATGCGGACGCTAAGGTATTGGGTTGCTCACACCTTAGCAAGGCGTAAAGTGTCGATATCTAGGGATAATAGTTCTAGATATCTAATTCAAAATAGCTGCGTAAACCTTAATTTAGAGGCTCTTGAACCATGGTATTACTTATAGTTTGGTTGGCTATTTGGGTTTCTTCAGCCAAACCACTTGCTTCTGTCGCCCGACGAACATACCGCATTAGAGTACAAAGTAGTTCGAATGGTTGGAAAAGTATTTTGTTTTTTATATTGGCTCACCTTACCTTTGTTCAACTATTTAGCTTTCCTGTAGATAGTTGGTTTTACTGGGTACTTCCAGTACTAAATGTTTTGTTTGTTATGCACATGCTCTTGCTCTTGGATTTTGTTCTAGATCGTTATAGTGTGGTTGATACTTCACGTTTTACCCATCGTTCAATTGCACCTTTTTTGGTGTCATGTAGTGCATTTATTGCAATGCTTTTCTACTCAGCTTATCTCAATGATGCAATACTGAGGGGAGTATGTATTGCTGCTCTCTCAATAGGTTTGACAGGTTTTCTAGTAACTTATAGAAATGTAAAATAGGGTCATACAGCTAACAGAGTATTTTAGGTTGATAAGAACCAAGCAAACCACAAAGGGCGCCAATAACGGCGCCCTTTGTGTTAGTTGGAAACGCTATAAGTGTCGTAGTCGCGAAGTAAGAAGATCGCAATACAGGCTGCGAGCATTGGCCAAGAGGCGAAGAACAGTAGGTTGTTGAACGGGTCCATGTATTTTCCAAAAGAGGGAAAGGTGAGCCTGCATGCAGGACTAAAATGGCTCCGTAGGTGTACTTTTTCCACATGCCTACAACGAATGCGCCTAAAAATCCGAGCTGCGCGACACCCAGAGCCATCATCGCATTGTTCGAGATGTCGATGCCGTAAAAGCCAGACAGTACTTTTGTCGCGTGCTCAGGGACAAGGATCTTATCCAAGCCCCAGAACAAGAAGACGATAAAAATGCCGATTCTCAGCAGTAGTAGGCTAGTCGCCAGTTTGGTTTGAAGTGTCTTTTCCATGATATCCCTTGTGATGCATTCAATGATGCGATGGTTTAAATGTTCATCAAAGGAGACCCATAGCCTTCGCATTTTCTTTCGTTGTTTTTTAGTGCCTTATGTAACAAGGAATGTCTGATTAACCTTTGCTTATATAATATGTCATTTTTTTGATGTGGTATCATTCACGCAGTTAACTGTTAATGGATATATAACGTGAAAAAATACCTACTATTATCGCTTTCGGTTTTAATTTTGGCTGGTTGTGGAGCCCCTCGTTACACTGGGAGCGCGATTCCAGAACCTACGACTGAAGTTGATGTTGTTATCGTTAAAGACGCTGAAACACGTGAAGGGTTTTTAAATACTATGGAAACGTGGCTGCAAGATAACGATTATACCTACACCGTCGTACCTGATAAGTCGAAGCACGATCTTGATAAGCTGACATTGGAGTATGAAGGCCATTGGAGCTGGGACTTAGCGTTGTTCTTAAAGCAAGCGGAGATCAATGCTTATCAGAACGGACAAAGAGTAGGTGAAGTAGAATTTAAAGTCCCATACACGGCTAACCCAAACAAATTTGGTAATGCAGCTAAGCGTATTGGTTTTATGATGGATACGGTATTTGGTAAGAAAACTGCTGAAGAAGCAACGAAAGCAGCTAATTCATCAGATTCAAAAGCGACGAACTAGTCTAATTAGTTTACTAACTTATACCTTTGTTCGCTTTCTATTTTTCTTTAAGCTCTGCTCGAATAGACGAATAGACGAATAGACGAATAGACGAATAGACGAATAGACGAATAGACGAATAG
>NZ_JBFSVA010000002.1:0-124846 GCF_041467655.1 Vibrio sp. 10N.247.311.49 | reverse complement strand
ACGAAGATGTGAAGCCGTCGCTTTAAAGCTGCGGCTTCGCATCTTTTCATATTAATTAAAACTCTTGTCTGAAGTAATTTTTGCTAAACCAGCAATCAACTTCCAAAGCGTGTAGATCGCGGCAACAAGAAGAACAACATAGCCAATAACAAAAACGGCTGTTAGAGCGCCAATGATAGTAAGCACAATCGAAACAAAGAATGTTTTGGTGATGTTGTCGTAGTGATCCGCAAAGACAGTCCCTTGAGCATCGGACTTTTTAACGATGCCCCAAATACCACCTGCAAGAAAACTAATACCAGTAAAGAAGCCTAATAGCATTAACGCATACGCGATGATGGCATGAGTTTTTGCATTTTTGTCCTTCTCTGAGAGCCCCGTATTAATTACTTCAGTATTTTCCATGTGATTGATTCCTAGGTTAATTTAATCACGCACATGATACGGTATTATCTTGTTGATGGTCACGAATTAGTTGCTTGTTGCATATGTTACATGCTGCGTTGTGATGTGTTTGGTATTGTGTGTAGAGTGTATGTCTCACTGGGTCTTTGTTGATAAAAAAGACATTAACGAAAAGAATGATTGGAACAAAAATCACGCTGATAGCATACTAGCGATTACGAGTAGTCATAAAACCAACCAAAACACGCGTCGATAATTTAAGTCACAAATATGGTAAAAGCCTGCCTGGGTGTAAGAGTGGGGAAACGTACCGTAAGCTAAAGTGACGCGTTGTACTAAGCATTATTCTGAACTGTATCTTCAGCGCTTATCCCATCGAACCTGTTTAAAGCTGCTCACATTTTGGTGTTGAAAAGGATGATTCCTCAACGTTATCGGACTCAAAATGCTGCTGCCTGAGTAAGCTGACAGTCAGGTTTATCGGCATCGGCTTATAAAAATAGAAGCCTTGGATATAGTCGACACCGAGCTTAGATAAGATTTTCACTTGGGATTCATACTCGACACCTTCGACGATGACTTGCATGCCTAAGGAGCGTGATAGTTGAAGCATGGACTCTAGCAAAGGGAGACCAAAGCTGGATTCGTCGGATATGTTTTTCACAAACACGCGATCGATTTTGAGAATGCTGAACGGGAACTGTCTTACGAAATCTAACCCTGCGTAGCCTGTACCAAAATCATCAATCGCGACTCTGACGCCCCTGTTCGATAGCTTGGTTAGGTTGTCTCTAATTTTGACCATGTCGGCATCAGAACATTCACCATATTCGGTTACTTCAAAAACTACCTGTTTGAGAATCTCAGGGTGTCTTTTAAAGATGCTGATCACCTTGTTAGAGAAGTTACTGTTAGACACTACGTTGCGGCTGATGTTGACGCTGATGTACTTTGAGTCGAACACATCTTGATTGCTTTTCAACGTCATTAATACTTTGCGCAGCACGAAGTAGGTTAGCTCCTCAATTAAGCCTAAGCTTTCAGCAAGCGGGATGAAAATAGCCGGGGAGACGTTACCTTCAATTGGGTCGTTCCATCGCAATAATGACTCACAGCCGACGATCTCGTTGGTGTTTTGGTTAACGATAGGCTGCATGTGAACATGAAGGTGCTGGTTTTTTAGCGCACTTGAAAGCGAATATTCTAAGCTGCGTTGGCTCTGCTTTTTATGCTTGATGGAAAGGAGAATAATGGTGGTGATTCCGGCCATCAAAAAGCCAAACCATAAATAACTCAACATGAAGTGAAGATAAAACTGATACCCAATGTATGAGGTGATGGTCAATGGGTAGGTGTTTGATTGTATCCGCACCTTGGCGATTGATGAGTCAATATCGGTAGGGTGGATATCTCTTTTGATCACTTCAACTTTGGCCTGTATTCCATGGCTGCTCAGGTTTGTTTCAACAAGGTCATAGATGAAGTGTGGCGGAATCATCAGGCTCACTCCGGCATCTTCTTTGTTCGAGAAAATGAGCATGATGGACTGAACTTGCGTGATGGCCGAGTTGGAATACGACAGGGTTGTTAAATTCGGGTCGTCATTGAGTCGCTGCCTGATGGTGCTGTATAGGCGAAATGAAACGTCACCATCGGTGGTTGAACAGTAAAATCGGTTCTGTTTATTGAATACCGCTGCTTCTTTTACCCAATCGGCTTCAAAAACGTTTTGTCGAAGCTGTCTAACGATCGCGTCGCATGACTGTTCAGGTCTAACTTCAGATAAAAAACGGTCGAACCTTGATTGGATCCCTTCTAACCTGGTTTCGACTAACCTTGATGTGTCTTCGGTTAATGTTTGGTAGTGATGCGGTGTAAAAGGAATGAGCATTGCCATGGAAAAAAAGAAAGAAATGGCAAAGTAAAATGAAGTCTTGGCAATGTTTTTGTACTTGATATCCATAGTTGGAGAAGCGTTACCGATTTATGTGAGCATTCGATTTAATTTATAAAGTTAACGATTACGTAGCAATATAAATAATTAATATTGTGAATGCAGGCACGAATTATTGATATAAATAATATGTTTTCTAGTTTTACCAGCAAAATCTGAGCGTTATCTCATTTATTTGAGTTGGCGAGGCGTCATTTTTGATGATTTATGCGGATAACAAATGCTTATATCCTGATAAATTTTATTGTTATTTGCTCTGGCTGAATGAGCTGAATGAGCTGAATGAGCTAAATATTGAGCCACGTTTAAATAAATAAAGTCACGACACGATTCGTTTTGGTGGTGGCAGCATAAAGGATGATTATGACAAAACTGATATCGGCACTCATAGCGGTGTGCTTCTCATTCTCTGCGTTGGCCTACGAAGGTGTTGTTGATTGCGAGAATGCGATGAATACCATCGAGATCAATCACTGTGCGGCAATTGAGTTGGAATCTGCACAAGCGGAACTGGATAAATACCTTGCAGCCAGCTTTGAGCACAATGCTTATGATGCTGAGCTGGTGGCGTCAATTAAGAAGGCTCAGGAGAGCTGGCAGGCGTACATGACAGCACATTGTGATTCTGTGTACACCCAATGGCGTGAAGGTTCTATTCGAGGGGTTATGGCGCTTTCCTGCAAGATGACGTTAACCAAGCAGCGCACGCATGAGGTGTGGGTGAATTTCTTAACCTATATGGACAGCACGCCTCCCGTTTTACCAGAGCCTTAATTAGCGCCGTAGGCAGGTTTAAAATACGTACAGGACTGTGCACCTGCTTCAACCTTTGGCGGGCGAATAAGAAAGCGATAGGGGATTGCCTTACTCTTTCGTTCTTAGTTCTTAGTCTCTAGCTTGAAGCATTACAGCTTGAAGTTTTACCTAGCAAGGATTCGATTTTGAATAATGTCAGTATCACGCTTATTCAGCTTGAAGTTGAATACAAAAACAAACAAAAGAATATAGATTCGGTCTCTGATCTTTTGCAAGCGGAGCCGTCAGTTGGCGATATTACTTTACTGCCTGAACTGTTCACTACTGGGTATATTTTTAATGAGGCTGAAGAAATTCATGAATTGGCTGAAGACTTCGCCGACAGCAGTACTATTGATTCATTAACGCAGCTTGCAGCGAAGCATCACACCTTGATTGTTGCTGGTATTGCCGAGAAAGATAGCGGCCAATATTACAACAGCGTCGTGGTTGTGGATGCTTCCGGTTTACGACACAAATATAGAAAAATCAGTCAAACCAAATTCGATAAGCAGTATTTCTCGAGAGGGGAGGAACGCCTCTCGTTTGAGCACAAAGGCTTAAAGTTTGGTGTCGCGATTTGCTTTGATATTTGGTTCTCGGAGATCATGAGGGCGTATCAGTCGGTCGACGTTATTCTACATCCCGCGAATTTTGGTGGTCATCATAGCTTTGCTATTGCTCAAGCGAGAGCTTTAGAAGAGGGGTGTCATGTCGTGACGTGTAATCGCGTTGGGCAGGATGTGGTTGATGCGTTTGCCGCGACTTATTGTGGTAGCAGTAGAACCTATTCACCAAAGGGTGACTTAATGCTTCAGCTCAACGACAAGCAATCTGTAGAAACTGTGAGTATTCAAGATCTCTCGATTGCGCCGCAATATAATGGTATTGATGTCGAAGATGAGATCCAGCAAATAACCGCCCTGTTAAACCGTTAAACCGTTAAACCGTTAAATCGCTAGAACAGAGACTAGCGCGGTATAAGATCGAAAAACGCAAGGTGATTAAGCCTTGCGTTTTAGCTTGGGAACGAAGCGTTCTTAAGCTTGATCGTTCATTTGATTCAGATGCTCGACTGAATGGGCGTTTTTCATCCGCTGAGCTTGATGGATATTGACCATAAGGCGATTGAGCAGTTTTTGCAGTCGTTCAATATCCGGCAATTGTTGATTTTTGGCTTTGACTTCTAGTTCCAATGCCTGCTTAGAAAGCATGTTAAGGCCTAAGTTTAGTGACATGCCTTTAATGGAGTGCAGGGTGCGACAAAGTGGCTCTAATTCTTTATCTAAATAGTATTCGATGACACGATCAACCGACTGTTCGAACTCAATAATGGTTGAGTCGATGAGTAAGCTGAACCCTTCCGTGTCGTCTTTCAGTATGTGTATCACTTCTGAGTGGCTGATCTCTTCTTCCGTTAACCTCAGCGTTTCAATAGGCTTACGATGAAGCTCGACAATATTTTCATTCTCACTCGAACCTTCGGCTGCGGTTTGTTTCGGTAATCGACTTGAGAACTGTTGTAGGGCGTCGAAGAAACTCTCTTGCTGCAGAGGCTTGGTCAGAATATGGTCGACACCGGCTTGAATGAAGTTGTCATGCGCCTCACGGAATACATCGGCCGTATAAGCGAATATCAAGGTATCGAGTTTCAGCTTTTCGCGGATGTAATTTGTTGTCTCGACCCCGTTCATTTCAGGCATATGATTGTCCATCAAGATAAGGTCATATTGAGTGGTTTTGAGGCGTTCAATTGCTAGTTTTCCGTTCTCTGCATGATCGACATGATGGCCGAGCTTTTCACAAAAGCCCTGTGCAACAATGGCATTAATACGGTTATCTTCCACCAACAGGATACTTAACGAGTCATAACTGAGAGTTTCTGCATCGACTGTATGGGTTGCGATGTCTTTCGCTTTGCTTTCTTGCCATGTGATAGGCAGAGAGACTTGGAATTTTGTGCCAAGCCCAACAGCACTGGTTAATGTGATTTCTCCATTCATGAGGTTGACTAGGTTCTTGACGATTGCGAGGCCAAGCCCTGTTCCGCCAAACTTCCTTGTTGTGGAAGTGTCTGCTTGTTCGAACGAATTGAATACCTGTTCGTGCTTATCTTTCGGGATACCAACTCCGGTGTCTGTCACGGTCAGAATCAGTTGATTGTTGGGGCGATTGAGGTCAGCTTGAATGGACACATGACCTTCTTTGGTGAATTTGGTCGCATTGCCGCCCAAGTTGAACATGATTTGACGTAGCCTTGCACAGTCTCCGACGAGTTGGATGTTTTTCGGTATGTTATTTTCGATCAACAGGCGAATGCCTTTTTCATCGGCTAAGGGTTTTAGAGCGCTGCATACAGGCTGCATGACTTGAACAAAATTAAAGGGTGCCACATCTAGCTCAAGCTTGTTTTCTTCGACTTTTGAGAAGTCGAGAACGTCGTTGAGTATTGTCATCAAGTGGTGACCAGAATCGAGAATGATGTTGATGTTCTCTTTTGTTTCGGGTTCTTGGGTCTGGCTTGCAATGATTTGAGATATTCCAAGAACGCCGTTCATTGGCGTTCTGATCTCGTGGCTCATGGTAGACAGAAAATCGCCCTTAGCTTTTACTGCGGCTTCAGCTTTGGTTCGTTCTGCTATTAGCTCCTGATTTTTCACTCGCATTTCATTGTCATTACTGATCAAATTGTCTGTCATTTTTTGAAAGCTTTGTTTGAGATGAGCGATTTCGTCTTGGGTGTTTATATTCGAACTCAATTCCAGAGTTGCAGCACCTTGATCCAAATGGCCAGCGGCAACTTGGTTAGTGGCCTCAAGTAGGGTGTGTAATCTTCGATTAATACGCTTTGACGCCCACGCAGCAACAAGGAGTGATATGAACACGGAAAACAGTGTTCCGAGGATTAATATGTAGCTGGTTTGATTGGCTGAGTTCTCCGATTTTTCGACCCTGGTAACAATAAGTTTTTGTTCAATTTCAATGAATTGAGCAATCTCTTGGCGGATCTCGTCAATCAATTTTTTTCCGGTTTGCTGCTGAGTGAGGTCGATGACACTTTGTATTTCAGCTTCGCCTTTATTGACAAGGCTGCGTTGATTGATCTCTTTCTCTCCAGACTGTTTCAGCCATGTTTTATGAATATCATCGATTCTATATAGGCGTTCTACTTGAGGTGGGTTATCACTCACTTGATTCGCAAGGGTTTGGAGTTTTTGAGGCCATACATCAAGAGCTAAATGGTAGGGTTCTAAAAAAACAGGATCACCCGTGATCAAGTAACCACGTTCAGCCGTTTCTATGTCGACTGTTAAGCTGAGAAGTTCTTGAGCCCGAGCGATGGCTTTATGTGTGTGTACAACCCAATTATTATCTTTTACAACCGTTCGGGTGTTTTCATGGACAGAAAAAGCCACGATAAGCATCAAAGCGATAGGAATCAAAAAGCTGACTAATAGCTTTTTCTGTAGGGATATATTGTCAAACCAACCCGCGATCATAAAACAGCGCTCTCCATGTCGTTGTTATTCACTGTTAGTGTAGATGATCATTAGTCGCTAAGTGCGTAAATACATACTTTAGCGTGTAAGTTTCGCATATTAACGGCATTTTAGGGGCGATTAAGCGGCGTTATTATGTTTCAAAGACAAAAAAGCTAGCTCAATAAGCTAGCTTTCAACGGTGTGATGAGTGTGGCGAGTATTAAAGCGCTTTTACGCTGCTTCGCTCTACAAGAGTCGGTTCTAGTTCAACGACTTGCGGGTAGGCGTCTGGCGTTTGTAGTCGGCTTAGCAGGGTATCGACCGCCGCTTTGCCTAAACGGTGCTTTGGCTGGTGGATTGTGCTTAAAGCGGGTGTCATGTACTTAGATAAGTGGATGTCATCGTAGCCAATGATAGACAGGTCATTTGGAATCAATGTGCCATCTTGAGCTGCCGCATGAATCACACCCATCGCCATCATGTCGTTACTGACGAACAAGGCCGAAGGCATTTGACCACGAGCTTTTAATGTTTGGTAAGAATCAAAGCCACCATCACATTCGAAGTTTGATTCAACAATCCACTTAGGGTTGATCTCTAAATTCGCTTCTTCCATTGCTTGTTTATAGCCTTGATAACGAGAAGAGGCTTGGTTGCGATGCAGTGGGCCAGTAATACAGCCAATATCCGAGTGACCATTATCGATCAGGTGTTTGGTTGCCATGTAGCCACCTTGATGCGAGTTGTCTTGGATTTTATCACTTGCGAACAGCATGGGACCCCAGTCCATTACCACGACAGGTAACTCTGGGTAGCGCTCGAATACATCGATATGTTCGCCTTCAAGGGTAGAACACATTAGCATCAGGCCATCGACTCGCTTTTGCAGCAAGGTATCGATAGAGGATTTCATGCGTTCGCTATCGCCTTCGGTGTTACACAAGATAAGGTTGTAGCCTTTTTCGTAGCAACGACGTTCCACACCTTTTACCACTTCGCCAAAGAATGGGTTGGTGGATGTGGTCACTAGCATTCCCAAGGTTTTGGTTTGCTTCATTTTCAAGCTGCGAGCCAATGCAGAAGGCGCATAGTTGAGTTCTTTAGCCGCACTGTTAACACGCTCAGCAATCTCTTCACTGACAAAGCGTGATTTGTTGATCACGTGGCTCACGGTAGAAGTCGAAACCTTTGCGAGCCGTGCGATGTCTTTCATTGTTGCCATAAAAAATCCTTGTGGGAATAACCTTCCACGTTGGGCGATATTCTGCCTGAAAACAGGGGCTTATTCTTGTTATTTGTTGTTACCGAATTTGAAGGCTAACATCCGTTAACCACGGTTTAGCTCAGAAGTTAGGCCTTCAAATAGGTATCAAACTAAGCAGACAGTTGCTCTGCCAAAAACGCATCGGTTTCAGCACGGCTTGGAATCGACGTTTGAGCACCAAAGCGTGTCACAGAGATAGCAGCTGCAGCATGAGCAAATTTAATCGCACGCTCAAGTGGCATATCTTCAAGCAAGCCTGTCACCAACGCGCCGTTAAAGGTGTCACCTGCGGCAGTTGTATCTGTTGCTTCAACACGGAAACCTGCGATTAATTCACCTTCGCTGGCTTCATTGCCTTGACCGCGATGACTCACCCACACGCCTTTCGCGCCTAGCGTGATCATTACCGTTTCTATGCCTTTAGCATGCAGAGCCAACGCAGCCTGATGAGCAGACGCGTTGTCCGTCACGGTAATGCCTGTCAGCACTTCTGCTTCAGTTTCGTTCGGTGTAATCACGTCAACACAAGCAAGCAGTGAATCCGATAATGGACGAGCAGGAGCCGGGTTTAGAATGACTTGCGTGCCACTCTCTTTTGCTACTTTCGCAGCGTACTCAATACCTTCAATTGGCGTTTCAAGTTGAGTTAGCAGGTATTTGGCTCCGCGAATCTTCTCTAGATGTGGTTCGATTTGGTCGCAAGTCAGCTTGTCATTAGCTTCTGCAGAAAGACAGATGCTGTTTTCACCCGTTGCGGATACTTGTATCATCGCGATGCCAGTTGGCGTGTTGTCTGCCACGATAACACCGTCGATGTTGATGCCGTCTTTAGCGAAGTCTTGACGAATGTTGATGCCGAATGGGTCGTCACCGACACAGGCGATGAAGCCGATATCTGCGTTTAATCGCGCAGCAGCGACTGCTTGGTTTGCGCCTTTACCGCCAGGGATGACCTGATAGTTACCGCCAATCAAGGTTTCACCCGGACGAGGGAACGAAGGAACTTGCAGTACGTGGTCAGCGTTAACGCTACCTAAAACAATCAGTTGAGTCATGATACGAGCCTTATGATATATCGTATTTGAAAATGCATGGGTCTTTCTCATGGTGTTAAGTGCGCTCTCTTTTGTGAGCGGAATGAGAAACAGCGATGCACTGTCGGGGTTTGCTTTTGTTTGAGTCAGCGAGCCAATCAAAGCAGGGAGATAGGGAACTCCCTGCTTTATATCGCGTTACCTAGTAACGATTACTTAGCGATGATTTTTAGAGGTACTGGTACGTACTCGTCTACTGTTTCGCCTTTCAGTACTTTGTCTGCCATTTCGATACCTAGAGAACCGATTAGGTCAGGTTGTTGTGCAACTGTAGCGCCTAGTAGGCCGCGGTTAACAGCAGCGATGCCGTCGTCTGTGCCATCAAAGCCAACGATCATCACTTCTTTACCTGACGCTTGAACTGCGCGAAGTGCACCTAGTGCCATTTCATCGTTTTGAGCAAATACTGCTTGTACATCTGGGTTAGCAGCAAGCAAGTTTTCCATTACGTTCAGACCTTTAGTACGGTCGAAATCAGCAGGTTGGCTTGCAAGAAGCTCAAGGTCGCTGCCGTTTACTGCATTCATGAAGCCTTCACCACGTTCACGAGCTGCAGAAGTACCAGCAATACCTTCAAGTTGGATTACTTTCGCTTTTTCGCCCACTTTTTCCATGATGAAGTGACCTGCCATTTCACCACCGATTACGTTATCAGAAGCGATGTGGCTTACTACGTCACCACGGCTTGCACCACGGTCTAGTGTTAGTACTGGGATGTTTGAACGGTTAGCCATGCGAATTGCGTTAGACACGGCGTCTGAATCTGTTGGGTTGATCAGGATTGCCTTAACACCACGAATGGTTAGATCTTCAATGTTCGACAGCTCTTTGCTTGGGTCGTTTTGAGAATCCAGAACGATAAGCTTGTAGCCTAGCTCTTCAGCTTTCGCTTCTGCGCCATCTTTCATGGTTACAAAGAATGGGTTGTTCAATGTAGACAGAACGATTGCCATTGTATCTTGCGCCTGTGCAGACACAGATACTGTTGTAGAAAGAAGAGCAGCAGAAATAAGAGTCGCTAATTTTTTCATGGTGTAAGTCCTTTGTGTAGGGGGAGCTAAGAGGTGAGTCCTAGCTCGTTGTTACATTATTTATAGATTCTAATATTTTAAGGTAAAACAGGGTGTTACTTGTATTAACCTAGAGTGTGAATAGGTTTTATTTGTTTTTGTTGTCGACCAATACTGCCAGAAGAATAACCACTGCTTTTGCAATCATCTGGTAGTAAGAAGATACGTCTAGTAGGTTTAGGGCGTTGTTTAGGAAGCCGATAATCAGAGCACCAATCAATGTGCCCATGATACGGCCACGACCGCCAGCTAAGCTTGTCCCGCCAAGAACTACGGCTGCGATAGCGTCTAGCTCATAACCCATACCTGCGGTTGGTTGAGCAGATGACAAACGCGATGCCACGATGATGCCTGCCACTGCAGCTAGCAGACCACAGATTGCGTAAACACCGATTTTTACTTTGTCTACGTCGATGCCTGATAGGCGAGTTGCTGATTCGTTGCCACCCAGTGCGTAAACGTAGCGACCAAAGCGTGTGTGGTTAAGTAGGTACCATACTGCTGCGAATACCACGACCATGATCCATACTGGAACCGGTACACCCATTGCGTAGCCAGTACCGAACCAAGCGAATGCGTCTGCTGTGTCTGTGAAGCCTGTTGAAATAGGACGACCATCTGTGTAAACCATGGTTACGCCGCGAAGTAGTGTCATGGTGACAAGCGTTGCGATGAAGGCTTGAACCTTACCCTTAGCGATAATCACACCACTAATCGCACCTAATGCTGCACCTGCTACAAGAGCGGTTGGTACTGCGATCATCACAGGGATTTCCATGCCAATCATGCTGGCTGCGAACGCACCACAAAGCGCCAGTACAGAACCAACACTCAAGTCGATACCCGCGGTTAAGATAACCAGCGTCATACCTACAGCGATAATTGCGTTAACCGAGGTTTGGCGCAGAATGTTTAGGATGTTGTCGACAGTAAAGAAGTTCGGGTTTAAGAAAGAAACGACAACAATCAGGAAGAGCAAAGCAATCAATGACTTTTGATCAATCAGCCACTCTTTGCTGATTAACGGTTTTTTCTTTGGAGCTTCAGTTGTTTTGCTCATGGTTTTAGTACTCATGCTGCGTCCTCGTTGATCTTTTTACCGACCGCACACGCCAGTAATAATTCTTGGTTTGCTTCTTTAGCATCAAATTCACCGCTTACACGGCCTTCATGCATCACCATGATGCGGTCACTCATTCCTAACACTTCTGGCATTTCAGATGAGACTAAAATGATGCTCATGCCGTCGGCTTTAAATTTATTAATGAGTTGGTAAATTTCTTTCTTCGCACCGACATCGACACCACGCGTTGGCTCGTCGAGAATCAGTACTTTTGGTTTGGTCATCAAGCCTTTAGCGATAGCTACTTTCTGTTGGTTACCACCAGAAAGGTTGCCGATGATTTGCTCGCGAGTCGGGGTCTTGATGTTAAATAACTTGATGAAGTCATCAACCGCGATTACTTCGTCTTTATGTTGGATTTGGCCACTCTTAGTCAGTAGATCCAGTGAACACAGAGACATGTTCTCTTTCACTGAAAGCCCGAGCACTAAGCCATCGCCCTTACGGTCTTCAGAGATGTAAGCAATGCCATTGGCCAAGCCGTCTTTCGGGCTTATAGGGTTGATGGTTTTGTTTTCTAGGTTGATGACGCCGCGTTCACTTGGAAGGGCACCGTAAATCACTTTCATCAGTTCAGTTCGGCCAGCACCCATTAGGCCAGATACACCCAGGATTTCACCGCGTTTTAGCGTAAAGCTCACATCGTGAACACCAGAACCCGTCAGGCCAATCACTTCAAGACAAGTTTCACCATGGCTCTGGCCGATACGTGGATATTGTTCGTCTAACTTACGACCAACCATCATTTCGATTAGGCCATCTTCGTCGGTGTCTTTTACTTCACACTGACCAATGAACTTACCGTCACGCAGCACGGTGATGTCATCACAAATCTCGAAGATCTCTTTCAAACGGTGAGAGATGTAAACAATGCCACAGCCTTCATCGCGCAATTCGTTAATCACCTTAAACAGAGATTCAGTTTCGGTATCGGTTAGCGCATCGGTTGGTTCATCCATGATGATGACTTTAGATTCAAACGATAGGGCTTTCGCAATCTCTACCATTTGCTGCTCACCAAGGCTCAACTGACCTAGAGGCGTTTTCGAGCTGTGTTTCACGTTAAGGCGTTTAAGTAGCTTGTCTGCTTCTTGGTACATCTCGTTCCACAAGATACGACCCATGGTGCCAGTGATTTCACGACCTAAGAAGATGTTCTCGGCGATGGTCAACTCAGGAATTAGATTCAGTTCTTGGTGAATTATGCTAATGCCTGCTTGTTGAGAATCACGTGGCCCTTTAAATGCAGCAGGTTTTCCTTGGTAGGCGATAGTGCCGCCGTCCAAGTGATAAATACCTGTCAGCACTTTCATGAGCGTTGATTTACCTGCACCGTTTTCACCCATTAACGCCATTACGCGTCCTGGATAAACGTTGAGGCTTGCCTTATCCAGTGCTTTAACACCAGGGAAGGCTTTCTCAATTGAGTTAAGTTCTAAAATGGCTTGAGTCATGTCGGTTCCTTTACTCGGGGCCAGTTGTATTTGATTATTCTGTCTATGTATTGTTTTTGGTTCAGTGATGACACTGAGCTGTCGTTGCGTTTTGCTTGAGCTAAAAGGTTACGCCAGCTTGGAAAATAACATTTGCGTATGGTGTGCATTCACCGGTGCGAATTACCGCGCGGCTTTCATGCGTTCGCTGTTTGAATTCTTCATGAGTGATGTAAGTAATAGAAAGCGATTTGCCACAACGTGCTTCTTCTGTCTTGATTAAATCAATCAGCGCTGCGTGGTGCTCTGGGCTTACTTTCGCAAACTCTTCTGCAATCACAACGCCTTCGATTTGAGATTCATCCAGCATGGTTTTTACCGTTTGCTGAAAGCTTGGGACACCGTGAGTCAAAGCAAGATCAATACGAGTTACGTGGTCTGGAATCGGCAGGCCCGCGTCACAAATCGTGATTTCATCTGTGTGGCCAAGAGTCGCCACTAGGTAAGAGAGTTCAGAGTTTATTAAAGTACTTTTTTTCATATCACGACCTATCGAAAAATAACGCTTGATGGGTTGAGAACAACTCAAGAAAAGCCATCGAAACGTTTCGATAGTGATAATAGTGTCTGATTTATCATTTGCACGTTTGATTGTTTTAGAGTGTGATAATGATCATCGAAACGTTTCGATGGGGCGTTTTTTGGTGATCTTAGTCACCGCCATTGATTGCATAAATCCTTTTACGTGGGTTCAATCGATAGCGCATATCCGAACTTACTAATGGTAATGATCTGGACGTTGGATGCTCTTAATCGCGCGAACACATTGCGTAGGTTATAGACTACGTTTGCAAGAACATGTGGTGACGAGAGTTGTCCGTCCCAACACACATCAACAATATGCTCTCTTGAAATCGGTCTTCCCACATTTTCCAATAACAAGCAGAGCACTGCTAATAGGCGAGGGCGCAAAGTGATTTTGTTTCCTTGCTGGTTGGTAATCGTTCGAGCGTCGATATCAATGATTAAGCCGTTGAAGTCTATTGTGTGGTTCATCGTGTTTTCTGTTCGTCTTATTCTAAATTGTGGAGATTGAGCAAATTGGCCTGCTGTTGGAGCGGGTAATTATTTAAGTGTGCTAATGGTCGAAGTGGGCGGGTTAACTGACACGATCAGTGAGCCTATTACTTTTAAAGCCGAAGACAATACTTACCGATTAATTGCTGGTTACAAATTTAACCGCATTGTTTCGGTTGAAGCTCAATACACAGATTTTGGTGATATCGCCCTGAAAACGAAATCTGGTAATAAGGTTTTCACTTGGACACCTCAAATCTTTTCGGTAACGGCGAACCTCGGTTACACGTTTGATAATGGCATTCGTCCATTTGGCACTATCGGTCTGTCGACTATTGATCTAGACATGAAGCTTGCTGATGGCTCTCGCCCGTCAGGAGATGGTTTTGATGATTCGGGAGATGGCATCCGTATGGGTGTTGGTGTTGAATACACGCCACCTACAATGTCTTTCGTTGAGCTTTCGCTTAGCATACGAAGCCGATGCTTTTGATATCGAAGATTACGAAAACGGACACAAGACAGAAGATACTGTTGTTCTGGACTCTTTCTACTTAGGCGCAATGTACACATTCTAAGTTTCACACTTTGCTAAACGGTAAATCGGTTTCTAAATGGGGCGTCGGTTGGCTCAACCCGTTTAACTAAAGTGGAAGGCCGCAGTTTTTGACTGCGGCTTTTTTATGTTTAACTCTAGGCTTCACGAATATGAGCGGTGACAGACACGATGGCATGGTCGGTACTGAATTGGTCGTGTTCAAAACTAGGATTAATCAGGTGATGGTCTAACACTGTGTAGCTAGAGATCTCCATTAAGCTTGAAGAGTTCTGACAATCAAACTCGTTCGACATCAAAATGTAGTCCAGTACAGATCCAGAAGCGCCGTAGTAATGGGTTGGCTTTCGCTGTTCAAGCAAGTCTTCTTCATGCAGTTGATGGTAAAGATCCCAGCTGTCTTTCAAGCGAAAGTGGGATAGCCAATGCTTGCTGTTTTCGTCTCGGTTGATTGAGTAATTCAACAGCCCTTTAAACTCATCATTAAACAGTGGCTTATTAAAGTCACCCATCAACACAACAGGTTGCTCGGTTTGGTAGCGTTGGTTGGTGATGTATTGATGCAGCATCTGAGCTTCTAGACCGCGTTGGACACTTGATAGCCAAGAGCCAAGCTGTTCTTGGTGAAAACGAGTGAGCGTGTCACTTTGTGGTTTTGCACCTTGCTGAGTGTTGTCCGCATCGACAGATTCTGCTTTTGGCTCTGTCGGACGTTGTGATTTGAAGTGCACCACATAACAGTCGGTTGAACCTAAATGGGGTAACGTAATCGTCGCGTGAACAGGCGTTCTGTTGAATGAGAATTTGTCGTCAAGGTTGAATGCTTTCAGTAACTTCGAATCTGGCGTAACAGGCTGCACGTTTTCAATCGGGTAACGGGAAGCGATCCCAACGACAGGTGAGGTGTATAGGTAATCATCTTCAACGTGTGCGCTATCGACCACTGCAAAGTATGGATAACCTAGGTCGTTCATCAATTGCTCTAAAGACTGCGGGCTAAATATCTCTTGGAAGCCAATCACATCGCAATCTAATGAACGAATCGCTTCAGCCATCCAATGTTGCTTCTTCTGCCATTCTTCGAAGCTGTAGATGTTCTCAAAATCATAATAAGCATTCGGTGGCTCGAGATAGTTCAGAAGGTTGAACGTTGCGAATGTTATTTGGTTTGGTTTGTTCAAAGTGTCATTCCATTTAGACCTAGGCTGCAAGGATACTCCAGTAAAAGTATAGTTTGTTGATTATTTAGAGCCTAAATTTCACTTTAGAAGCCAACCAAAGGAATCTTAGCCGTTGAGGCTTGTGTCATTCAGGCTAGAGCAATCTTAGTGCTTCTGCCTTCCCCCGTGCTTTCCAACGCCACCAAGCTAATCAACTCAATCAAAGGAACCAAAGCAATCAAAGCTCACTGCATCCAATAACTTCGAGTGGTGACGAGTAATTTGTAAATAAACCGTCAGAGATAGAGTGCTGATGGTTTTATTAGTTATTACATGATGTTAGTTTTGAACCTATACTTGATTTAACGGCATGCATTCAAAGCCGATAAATCAACTTGAATATAGAATTCATGACATTTGAAGGGAGAGTCAAATGGGAACAGTTTTTCGACGCAAAGCTTCGCAACGCACTCAGTTTTTCAGGTTTAATTTGAAGTCATGTGCAATCATGTTGCCGCTTATTGCTTTACAACCCTCCGTTACTTACGCTTCTGAAACCCAATCAACTCCTGCTGTCACCGTTATTGAAACCACACAACTGGTTGGTTTTGGTGAAGCAAAATATCCAGCCGATTTCACTCACTTCGATTACGTTAATCCTGATGCGCCAAAGCAGGGCAAAGTGACCTATGGCAGCATAGGTACGTACGATAGCTTTAATCGATTCGGTTCCCGCGGCGTTGCTGCAAGTTATACCGGAGAGATTTACGATACCTTGATGTTTTCTCCGAGTGACGAGATTGATGCGTACTATCCATTGATCGCTTCAAAGGTTCGCTACTCCAGTGATTTCACTTGGATGGAAATCGACATCAACCCAAATGCTAAATTCCAAGATGGCGAGCCTATCACTGCGCATGATGTTGCCTTTACTTTTGACAAGTTCTCAACCGAGGGCGTGCCTCAGTATCGTGTGTATTACAAAGATATTAAGTCAGTAAAAGCGGTCTCTGATTTGGTTGTTCGTATTGAAATGAACATTCCAAACCGCGAAAAACTGTTCAGCTTTGCGCAAAGCACTCGTGTATTACCGAAACATTTCTGGAAAGACAGAAAGCTGTCTGAACCTCTAAGTGAGCCACCAGTCGGTAGTGGTCCTTATAAGATCATCAGTTATAAATCAGGCCAAAGTGTTACCTATGGTCTAGATGAAAACTACTGGGCAGCTGACCTACCGGTTAACGTTGGTCGTAATAACTTCAAGCAAGTGCAATACGATTACTACCGTGACGACACGGTAATGTTGGAAGCCTTTAAAGCTGGGGAGTTCGATCTTCGAACCGAGAACTCGGCTAAGTTCTGGGCCAACTCTTATACGGGCGCGAACTTCGATAAAGGCTACATCATTAAAGAAGAGATTAACCACGAGAAGCCTGAAACGACTCAAGGTTTCGTCTTTAATATCCAATCTCCTGTGTTCTCGGATCCTAAAGTGCGTGAAGCGTTAACCTACGCGATGGACTTTGAGTGGATGAACAAGAACATGTTCTATGGTCAGTACAAGCGTACTCGTAGCTACTTCCAAAATACCGACTACGAAGCGAAAGGCTTACCAAGCGAAGCTGAAGTCGAGTTGTTGTCTCAATACAAAGATCAGATTCCACCGCGAGTTTTCACCGAAGAATTCCAACCACCCGTCACCGATGGTAGCGGTCGTATTCGTAGCCAAATGCGTACCGCTTTCAAATTGTTGAAAGAAGCGGGTTGGGTGCTGAAAGACAAAGTCATGACCAACGAAAAGACTGGCAAGCCGATGTCATTTGAGTTGTTGATTTACAGCCCAACCACGGAACGTATCGCAACGCCGGTTCAAAAGAACCTTAAGCGCATGGGTATTGAGATGAAGATCCGTACCATCGATACCACTCAATACATCAAGCGCTTGCGTGATCGTGATTTCGACATGGTTTCGTCGTCATTTTCCGCAAACCCTTATCCTAGCCCGAACTTAATGATCGTTTGGAACTCTAACTACATTGATTCTACTTACAATACTGCAGGTGTTATCGATCCAGTGGTTGACGCGTTAACAGAAGAAATTGCGCGTAACCAACAGCACCCTGAAAAGCTTCTTACACTAGGTCGTTCACTAGACCGAGTATTGCAGTGGAATTTCTACAACATCCCGCAATGGCACGTTGGCGAGTATCGCGTAGCAATGTGGGACAAGTTTGAGCGTCCAGATGTATTGCCTAAATACGATTTAGGTATCGATACATGGTGGATTTCAGAAGAGAAGGCGGCTTTGCTTCCTGAAAAACGTCGCTAGGAGTTAGTTAGCATGGCCGCGTATATATTTCGACGTTTATTGTTGGTGATCCCCACGCTGTGGGCGATCATCACCATCAACTTTTTCATCATCCAGATAGCGCCTGGAGGCCCGGTAGAGCAAGCTGTTGCTCAATTAGAAGGGCATAACTCTGGCATTATGGAGCGTTTTTCTGGTGGTGGACAAGAAGTTGATTTAAGTGAAAGTGATCAAGCATCTGCCAGTGGCTATAAAGGCTCACGCGGGCTTGATCCTGAAGTGGTTGAAGAGATCAAAAAGCAGTTTGGTTTTGATAAGCCGATTCACGTTCGCTACTTCGACATGTTGAAAAACTACGCGACCTTTAATTTCGGTGAAAGCCTGTTTAAGGGCGGCAACGTTATTGATTTGATCATCGAGCGACTGCCCGTCTCCATCTCCTTGGGATTGTGGAGTACCTTAATCATCTACGTGATCTCGATACCTTTAGGCATCATGAAGGCGATACATCACGGCTCTCGCTTTGATATTTGGTCGAGCGCGGTGGTGATTGTCGGCTACGCGGTGCCGGGCTTCTTGTTTGCGATTATTCTGATTATCTTGTTTGCAAGCGGTAACTACTTCAGTTGGTTCCCATTGCGAGGGCTTGTGTCGAGTAACTTCGACCAGCTCAACTGGTATCAGCAAATTGGCGACTACTTCTGGCACTTGGCGTTGCCCATTTTCGCCATGGTTATCGGTGGATTCGCCACGCTCAGCATGCTGACCAAAAACTCCTTCCTTGATGAAATCAATAAGCAATATGTAGTGACTGCGAGAGCGAAAGGCTTGGACGAGAGCAGTATTCTTTATAAGCACGTTTTCCGTAACGCCATGCTGATCATTATTGCGGGTTTCCCAAGCGCATTTATTAGTATTTTCTTCACGGGTTCTATGTTGATTGAAGTGATGTTTTCACTCGAAGGCATTGGCTTGCTTGGCTTTGAATCAACCATTCAACGTGACTATCCCGTGGTGTTCAGCTCTCTCTATATCATGACCTTGCTTGGCTTGGTGCTGAGCATTATCTCCGACCTGACTTATACCTGGGTTGATCCTCGAATTGATTTTGAAGCGCGTTAATGGCGAACGAATAACAAGGTATTGATAATAAATGTTTAACAACCCTTTAGCTGAAGCTCGTTGGTTACGTTTTAAAGCAAACAAGCGTGGTTTTATCTCCCTTTGGATATTTACCATCTTGTTTGGCTTGAGCCTGTTCGCTGAGATCATTGCCAATGATAAACCACTCTTGGTTTCTTATGATAATCAGTGGTTTGTGCCTGTTATCAATGAATATGCCGAGACGGAGTTTGGTGGTGAGTTTGAAACCGAGGCCGACTACAAAGACCCGTATGTTATCGAGCTCATTGAAGACAACGGTTACATCGTGTGGCCAATCATTCCGTTTAGCTACGACACAATAAACTTCGATATTTCAGGTGCGGTGCCATCGGAGCCCGATTCGGTGAACTGGTTAGGGACTGATGATAAGGGGCGAGATGTATTAGCTCGTATCATTTATGGCTTCCGTATTTCCGTTCTATTTGGTTTTATTCTGACCATTGTATCGAGCGTGATTGGTGTCGTGGTTGGCGCAACACAAGGCTACTACGGTGGCTGGGTTGATCTATTCGGACAACGCTTCATTGAAGTCTGGTCTGGTATGCCGACCCTGTTCTTGCTGATTATTTTGTCGAGTTTTATTGAGCCGAATTTCTGGTGGTTGCTCGGGATTATGGTGCTGTTTAGTTGGATGAGTTTAGTCGGCATCGTGCGAGCGGAATTTTTACGCTGCCGAAACTTCGATTATGTGCGAGCCGCGCAAGCCATGGGTGTTGATGACAAACGTATTATGCTTCGTCACATGTTACCTAACGCGATGGTTGCATCGTTAACCATGATGCCGTTTATTCTTTCAGGCTCGGTGACCACACTGACTTCGTTAGACTTCTTGGGCTTTGGTCTTCCTGCGGGTTCGCCTTCGTTAGGCGAGTTGTTGGCGCAAGGTAAAGCTAACTTACAAGCGCCTTGGCTTGGCATTTCTGCCTTCGTCGTGCTTTCACTGATGCTTACGTTACTGGTCTTCGTTGGTGAAGCGGTGCGTGATGCTTTCGACCCGCATCAACAGAAGTAAGGATAGGTTATGAATTCAAATACAACGCCTGCTTCTCCGGTTTTGACCATAGATAAACTGTCTGTCGGTTTCGGGCGAAAAAACTCGATAGAGCAAGTGACACAAGATGTCTCTTTAGAAATATACAAAGGTGAGACATTAGCGCTGGTGGGTGAGAGTGGTTCCGGAAAATCGGTCACGGCTAACTCGATTTTAAAGCTGTTACCAAAAGGCTCGTCTCATTACTTAAACGGTAAGATCAATTTCTCTGGCACCGATATTCTGAGTTGTTCTGAAAGACAGCTACGTGGGATTCGTGGTGGTCGTATTGGAATGATCTTCCAAGAGCCTATGGTTTCCCTAAATCCGCTTCATCGAATTGGAAAACAGCTTGTTGAAACCTTAGCAATTCATCGTGGTATGCGAACCAACAAAGCACAAGCCTTGGCGATAGAGTGGCTTTCAAAGGTTGGCATTCGCTATCCTGAGCAAAAGATTTCAGCCTATCCGCACGAGCTATCTGGTGGAGAACGCCAGCGCGTGATGATCGCGATGGCACTGATCAATGAACCAGAGCTGCTTATTGCTGATGAGCCGACAACGGCTTTGGATGTATCGGTGCAAGCGCAGATCCTCGACCTTCTAAAAGACCTGCAGCAAGAGCTGGGTATGGCAATGCTTTTCATTACTCATGACTTGAGTATCGTTCGTAAGATTGCCGACAGAGTAGCAGTAATGAAAGATGGTCGCTTGGTCGAAAGTAACGACTGTCATACCCTGTTTAACGCGCCTGCTCACCCTTACACTCAAAAACTTATTAACTCTGATCCGAAAGGTTTGCCCGTTCCTGTGTCACCCGAAAGCAAACCGCTACTCGATGTAAATCAACTTCGTGTTTGGTTCCCGATCACGGGCGGTTTATTCAAGCGCACCATTTCTCATGTTAAAGCTGTGACCGACATGGAGTTCACTTTGAAGAAAGGGCACTCAATCGGTTTGGTTGGCGAAAGTGGTTCTGGTAAATCGACGACCGGTATGGCGATACTTAAGCTGGTAGATAGTGAAGGGTCAATCACTTACTCGAGTGAACAGCTTCAAGGTTTAGATCGAAAACAGATGCTTCCGTTTAGAAGCCGTATGCAAGTAGTCTTTCAAGACCCGTTTTCTGCGCTAAACCCGAGAATGTCGGTCGCTCAGGTGATTGGCGAAGGTTTGTTAGTGCATCAACAATTGGATGAGCACGAACTCGACCAACGCATCTGTGACGTAATGAAAGAGGTTGACCTCGATCCTGAAACGCGTCACCGTTACCCAAATGAGTTTTCTGGCGGTCAAAGGCAGCGTATTGCGATTGCTCGTGCTTTGATTTTAAAGCCAGAGTTTATCCTGCTCGATGAACCAACATCGTCATTGGACAGAACCGTTCAAGCTCAAGTATTGGATTTGCTGAAGTCACTTCAAGAAAAGTATGGCCTGACCTATTTGTTTATCAGTCATGATCTGAATGTCGTGAAATCCTTGTGTCATTACACCATCGTCATGAAAGCTGGCGAGGTAATAGAGAAGGGCGACACTGAGACTTTGTTTGGTAATCCGCAGCATGAATATACCAAGCAGTTGGTGAATCTCTCGAACGTTGGTGGTGTGTAGCCAAATACATTATTCATAGATTAACTCCTCATTCATTAGACCAATAAATCGCTTCTGTTTAACAGTGGCGATTTTTTTGTATTTGATTTCGATTTGTCACCATATCAATGCAGCTTACAAACATGTTTGAATTGTCTAAGCAGTTCACTTTCTAAGTTACAAACAAAGATTACCCACACCTTCTAATTCAAAATTCCTTTCTGGTGTCCAATTTAAGTTTTTGATTATTAAGATTAAAATTTATTAAGTAAATTAATCCAAACTAAATGAAATTGTAAGTTAATGTAGGTAAATGTAACCATTTGACTACTTTGTTTTATTGATTAAATTGATGAAATATTGCTTTAAATGGAATTTGGCTAGTTAGGATGATTGCATATTTACTGAAACGTTTTGCTTTAGTTGTACCTACGTTTCTTGGTATTACGATTTTGATATTCGCGATTACGCGTTTTGTTCCAGGTGGCCCTGTCGAGAGGATGCTCGCTAACATGCAGCCTCAAGGGGATGGTGGTGCGTCTAGTCTCGTTGGCCAAAACTCAGCTTTGTCTGAAGACCAACTCGCCGATCTTAATAAATTTTATGGATTGGATAAGCCGGTAACGGAAGCGTATCTCGAATGGCTAGTTCGACTTGTTCATTTTGACCTAGGCGAGTCGACACGCTACTACGAACCGGTCAGTGACATGATTTTTGAGCGCCTGCCCGTCTCTGCTATGTATGGTGGTGTGACCTTTTTCATTAGTTATTTTGTCTCTATTCCTCTTGGTTATTTTAAGGCGATGAAGCACGGCAGCGTCTTTGATTCTGTTTCATCAATCATGATTTTTGTCGGCTATGCCTTACCAGGATATGTGGTCGGCGTGCTTCTTATTACGTTTTTCAGTTATCACCTAGAGTGGTTCCCAATGGGGGGCTTTGTGGATGATGACTTCGACGACTTCAATACTTTCTCAGAGCAAATTACTGATATTTTGTGGCATGCGGTCTTACCTTTGCTTTGTTATCTGATAGGTGACTTTGCGACGTTAACCATGACCATGAAGAATAATTTGATGGAAAACTTATCGTCAGATTACATTCGCACTGCTATCGCTAAAGGTTTGCCTTTTAGAGAGGCGATTCGTAAACACGCACTACGCAATAGTTTAATCCCAATCGCTAGCCACTTTGGCAACTCTCTTCTTTTCTTCATGACGGGCTCTTTCTTAATTGAAGTCATTTTCGATATTAATGGCATAGGCCTGCTTGGTTATGAATCAATTGTAGAAAGAGATTACCCAGTGGTTATGGGTATTGTCGCAATCAACGCCTGCATATTGCTACTTGGCAATATCTTGTCTGATGTCTGCGTTGCATTGGTCGATCCTAGAGTGAAGTTTGGAGCTTGATGATGATTAAATTAAATCCGTTGACGCTAAAGCAGATCAAGCGATTCAAACAAATAAAGCGTGGATACTGGTCGCTGATCATTCTATCTGTAATGTTATTACTGTCTCTTTTTGCTGAAGCGTTGATCAACAGTAAGGCTTTAGTGGTGCGTTATCAGGGGGAATATTACTTTCCAATTGTATCTGATGTTTACTCCGGCAAGACATTTGGTTTGGAGTCTTCGGGAGAGGCAAACTATCGACTACTTCAATTAGCGCTTAAAGATAAAAACAATGGTGACTTTGCGATTTTACCTTTGGTGCCTTGGAATCCGTATGAACAAGACTTCTCTGGTGAATATCCGCCACATGCTCCAAGTGCTTACTCAAAGCACTATTTGGGCACTGACGTAATCGGGAGGGATATTTTAGCACGATTGGTTTACGGGTTTAGAACAGCAATGGGGTTTGCTCTGATAACTATGGTCATCGCATACAGCATTGGTGTAACGGTGGGGTGTGCGATGGGTTTCTTTGGTGGCAAATTTGATCTGATTGTTCAAAGAGCCATTGAGACTTGGTCAATGGTGCCGTTCCTCTACGTGATCATGATTTTGGTCTCGATAGCACAACCCACATTCATGCTGTTTGTATTGATCAATGTGACTTTTGGATGGATGGGTATTACTTGGTACATGCGAACGATGACCTACAGAGAATCTGCTCGAGAGTATGTGTTAGCTGCAAAGGCGCTAGGAGCATCAACAGCAAGAATCCTCTTCAATCATATTTTACCCAACACGATGGTGATGATCGTCACTCTGGCGCCTTTCACTATTGCAGCCAATATCACTGCATTAACTGCACTGGACTACTTAGGTTTAGGTCTTATTCCACCGACCCCAAGCTGGGGAGAGCTTCTTCAACAAGGCAAGTCGAATCTCGATTCGCCATGGATTGTTGGCTCTGTTGTGACGGCAATAGTCGGTGTGTTGGTCATGGTTACATTCATCGGTGAAGCGATAAGAACGGCTTTTGATCCCAAAAAATACACAGTTTATAGATAGGCACTAGGAAGTGATGATGTACAGATACGGACTATTCGCTTTGTTGTTGAGTTTCTTAGCTCAAGCACAACAAACACCAAATAACTTGGAATGGCAAAGTAATTGGGATGATCCCGTTTTTGCTTCTGAAGAGGCTAAGCGTGGCGGTACTTTACGTAGCTTTATGCCTAGTTTCCCACAAACATTACGTTCAGTGGGCCCCGACGCGAATTCAGGTATTCGTTTCTATTTAATGGATGGCACGCCTAAATTGGCACAACGACATCCAAATACCGACAATTGGATTCCACAACTGGCGAATGAATGGGCATTTGGGAACGATCACCAGACGGTTTATTTCAAACTGAATCCTGACGCGAAATGGTCTGACGGGGAAGCTGTAACGGCTGACGACTATCTATTTATGCTTACGTATTACCGTTCCAAAGACATTATTGATCCTTGGTATAGCGACTTTTTCCGCAATAGCATCACGACCGTTGAAAAATTCGATGACTATACGATAAGTATTACGATGGCCGAGCCTAAAAGTAATGATGAACTTATGGCTCTTATCAATATGCCGAGTCACGGAGTCCAGCCTCGTCCAAAGCATCATTTTGTTGATATTAACGATGGGAATAAGGATGGCATGGATGATAATTTTGTTCGCAAATACAACTTCAAGGCAGAGCCAACAACATCGCCTTATTTTATATCAAAAGTAAATAAAGGCCGCAGCATTACGTTTTCACATGTTGGTGATAGCTGGTGGGGTTACGGAAATAAATATTATAAAAACCGATTTAACGTGGAAAAACTTCGCATCAAGGTAATTCGTGATAGTGATATTGCACGCAAGCATTTTGAAAAAGGAAAGTTAGACACGTTTGCAATGGTACAGCCTCAACTGTGGCATGAGAAAACTAACTCAGAACCTTTTAGTCATGGCTTTATACAGAAATTCTGGGGCTTTAATCAAAGGCCACAAGGCGCAGGCGGTTTATGGATCAATACATCCATGCCACTGCTGAACGACATTAATGTTCGGAAAGGCATCACGTACGCGACTGATTTCGACGGCATGATCAAAAACGTGTTACGAGGCGATTACTCTAGAAAACCTCATGCTATGGGGTTTGGGCATGGAAAATACGATTTAGAAGGCGTAGAGCCGCCACCGTTTAGGCCTGAACTTGCGATTGGTTATTTTGAATCTGCAGGCTTCGATAATATCGGTTCTGATGGTATCCGAATGAATGCTAATGGGCTTCGTTTGAGTTTCAAGATTACGTATGGCTACAACATTTGGACACCAAGAATTGCCTATCTAAAAGAGCAAGCGAAGTTAGCTGGTTTAGAGCTCGACTTAAACCTTGTCGATGGTTCTGCTGCATTCAAATTTATTCTCGAGAAAAAGCACCAGCTTGCTTTTCTTAATATGGGCGGAGGGGAGATACCAGCTTACAAAGAGTATTTTCACTCGACAAATGCCAACCGTCCTCAAACTAATAACCATACAAATTTCAGTTCACCAGAGCTAGATCAAAAAATTGAGGCGTTTATTTCTGAGTTTGATATGGAAAGAAAACAGCAGCTATCTCAGAACATCCAAAGAAAAATAAAGGATGCGTATGTGATTGTGCCTGGCTATATGGTGCCTTATACGCGAGATGCCTACTGGCGTTGGATTAAGTTCCCAAAGAACCCAATGACGAAGAAGACTGGCGCCATGTTTAATATTTTAGATACCAGTAATTTCTGGATTGATACAGACCTAAAAGAAGAAACTCAGTTGGCTTCTAAAGAAGGTAAGGCATATCCACCCATCACCATCATTGATGACAGATATAAGCTCTAAGGATGACCGTGGAATGAACCAAAATATTATATTAAAAGTTCGTGACTTAGAAGCAGAGTTCAATACTGATGAGGGCATTGTCAAGATACTGAAAGGTGTGTCCTTTGACGTGAAATCAGGCAAAACACTCGGTTTGGTTGGAGAGTCGGGCAGTGGGAAGAGCGTAACTTCCATGTCTATTATGGGACTACTTCCTAAGCCTTATGGAAAGGTCACGGCTGGAAAAATAATTTATCGTGATACAGACCTTACTGAGGTACCTGAACATGAGATGCATAAGATGCGTGGGAACCGTATCTCAATCATTTTCCAAGACCCTATGACTGCCTTGAACCCTGTTCAGACAATTGGCAAGCAGATTGTCGAGGTTCTGGATTTGCACCATAGCCAGATGTCTAAGTCTGAAAAGATAGAGTACGCAATTGGTTTGCTTGAGAAAGTTGAAATTCCAATGCCGAAACTACGTTTTAAAGAGTACCCTCATAGCCTGTCTGGTGGGATGCGACAAAGGGTAATGATAGCGATAGCGCTTGCATGTAAGCCTGACATCTTGATATGTGATGAGCCGACGACTGCATTAGATGTAACGGTTCAAGCATCAATTTTGGAACTGATAAGAGAGCTTCAAGAAGAGACCGGGATGGCAGTGATCTTTATCACTCATGATCTAGGTGTTGTTGCGGAAATTTGCGATGAAGTCGCTGTGATGTATGACGGACGTATTGTTGAGCATGCAGAAATTTTCGAACTTTTCGATCACCCACAACATCCGTATACAAAAAGACTCTTGAGCTTAATTCCAGATCTCAATGTCGAGCCGAAACAAACCATTCAAATCAACCCAATTGATTTGAATGAATTCCCAGAATACAAGGGGAGTTGATTATGTCAGAAGTCATTAGAATTGAAGGGCTAAAGCAGCATTTTCTATCAGGTAAGAACCTATTTAAGAAAGGTTATGTAATCAAGGCTGTTGACGGCGTTTCATTCTCAGTGAAGCAAGGTGAGACGTTAGGTTTGGTTGGAGAGTCTGGCTGTGGAAAAAGTACGCTTGGTAGAACATTACTTAAACTGTATGAGCCATCCGCTGGGAAGATCTTTTTCGAAGGCGAAGACATCACCCATTACAGTACAAAAAGAATGCGTCCACTTCGTCGAGATATGCAGATTGTATTTCAGGATCCTCTAGAATCATTGAATCAGAGGCATACAGTAGGCGGCATACTTGAAGAACCTTTTATTATTCATGGGATTGGTTCAAAGAAAGACCGAAAGCAATGGGTTTTAGATCTACTCGATAAGATCGGATTACCTCACTCCGCCGTAACCCGTTATCCGCACGAGTTTTCTGGAGGGCAAAGGCAGCGTATAGGCATAGCAAGAGCAATAGCATTAAAGCCAAAGTTATTGATTTGCGATGAGTCAGTATCGGCATTAGATGTTTCTGTGCAAGCACAGATATTGAACTTATTACTAAAAATACAAAAAGAGATGAACCTTTCCATTATTTTTATTTCACATGATCTCTCTGTCGTTAAGCACATTTCAGATAATGTGGTCGTAATGAAAAAAGGTAAAATAATTGAGTTTGGAAGTGTGGAAGACGTTTATAAAAACCCAAAAGAAGAATATACAAAAACTCTATTGGCGTCGATTCCAATAACGCATCCATCTCAAAGGAATAAAATAAAAACAACGAGGTTAGCTAAACAGGCTTAAAACTGGAAAAAGAAAATGTAGATATAATACGGAAGTGTAATACAAGAAGGAAAATATGAATAAACTACTTATGTTGCCAGCGTTCATGCTGGTGGCGCCTTCGCTCGCCCTAGCAAATAATTTGCAAGATGAGTGGGAGTCCAAAAACAATGAAAACCCTTGGTCTGGATACATTAGTGCTGACTATTCTCGAAACGGATATGAAGACAGTGCGTCTTTAGCAAACCGTTCGGCTTCTGCAACTGGCGTTGTCCGATATTCGTTTTCAGACAAATCTCGACTCCAAGTTGTGGCGTCAGGTTACCACTTGTCCGACGGTGATGAATATGGGACTAGGGGACAGTTCTGGAATGATACGTCCATCTCATGGGGGCGCAATGGATTATTCAAACCAACTGATGGTTCATCACTGAGTGGTGAGGTGAGAGTAATATTGCCAACGTCCAAATGGTCAAGGAGGAACGATCTAACGTTAGGAACTAGGTTGAAAGTCAGGTGGAGTGCTCCATTCGATAATTGGATTGAAGGGCTTTCATTAAGTAATACGTTATTACTTAGAAAAAACTTTCACGAATATAAAACAGCTGGTGGTAATCAGCTTATTGAATACCAATTGAGCAGCCAATTTTCTCTTGATTATGTTTTTTCAGAAGACTTCTATTTTAACATTTTCGTAATGCCTAGACAGTCATGGGATTATAACGGGAGCACGTTTGACCCAACTTTATTACATGGGGAAGAGGTGGGTTACCAAATAACTAAGAGTATTTCTATTTCTGCTGGTTTGACTAATGGCATTAGTTATTACAATCCAGAAAGAGGCTCAAACCCTCTTAATGATTTAGTCGATTTAAAGAAAACAACTTATTACGCAGTGATTAACTATCAATTCTAATATTGCTCCGTTCGCATTGAATTTAAATAGTTAGAAGTAAAAATGTAATATAATTATAAATATAGGTAAATTATGTTTAAACAAGCAATTATCGCAGCAAGTATTGCCACAATCCTCAGCGGGTGTGGGGCCGAAGATCGTGCCTATGACACCTATGAAAAACCAACCGAAGAGATTTCTGTTCAATCTTTAGATACGGAATCACTTTGGATGTACATGCCGTCAACCGGCGATGCTCCTCGTTATGCAATGACTCAGCGCGGCTTTTTCCAAGGCGATCCAAAGTTGGTGACGCTTCGTTTTGATGAAACAAATGGTATTTATGTCGAAGAAGTTGATCGCGACAAAGTGAATTCGACAGATGAAAGTCGTTGGGATACGGAAATTAACCGTGCTCCTGTGCTTAAAATTCCTGGAGAATTCCGTCAGTATCGCTGTGCTGAGAACGGTTATGGCGAATGTACAAATAAAGAAGAAATTAACGCAGATGAAGACGTTTCTTGGGATCAAGCCACACACTTTGTACCTAAATATGAAGAGATTAAATCACTATCTCAAGACACAATTAGAGCTTGGTATACCTCCAGTAATGTTACGGAGTCTGCAGAGCCTCGTTTGATTTCATACGAATACGATCCTGAAGGTGGGGTAATTAACGTTGAAGTAGAACGAACCTTTACTGCAGAAGCGGAAGATCAATACCAGTTTGGTGGCGAGCTTAAAGACTTATCATTCAAAACACGTTTTTTCTATTCTCTTGTTAAGCTTGATAAGTTAGCAAGTGAAAATTACGAACCTATCTATTACCAAGGCCAAGACAGCGCATACTTTGGGTTCTTCAACGATAGCAAAGAAGTAAAAACTCACACTGGTGAGAGTAACGTACAGGGTTCTCGTTTTTCTTATATTAACCGATTCAATCCCAAGTTAGAGTCGATCGATTACTACTTAAGCGACAGCTACTTCGATGATGGCAATGAAGCGTACCTGCAACTTACGCTCGATACCATGAAAGAGGTAAATCAGTCATTAGAAGGCACAGGTGTTCCTCGCATTAACATTGTTAATAGTGACAAGAAAGCGGGTGTAAAAACGGGTGACTTACGTTACAACGTATTCAACCTGATCGAGGATCCGGTTGACAACGGCCTTCTTGGCTATGGCCCATCTGCCACTAACCCATTAACGGGTGAAATTATTCATGCGCATGTTAACCAATATTTAGGTGTGATTCGTTCCGCAAGTCGCCATACGTGGAATGATCTCGCTAAGCGTTACAACCGCCAAGAAATTGAAAAAGTACAACCTGTGGTTGTGGCGGAAAAAAGCAACGCTTCGAAATCAAGCTCTGAGCCAACCGAAATCGATTTGTTCAATAAAATGCTCGAGGAAGATCGAGGACCTTCGATCAATGTTCCAGCGTTGAGTGAACGCGAAATTAATTTGGTGGGCAAAGATAATTTAGTCGATTCACTGCCTGAAGCCGATTTGGATTTCAAATACGATACCAGCAACCAAGACCTCGCTTTGCAATCATTCTATAAACGCCAAGATATGTTGAAGCGATTCTCTGAGCAGAATGTATATAGCGTTGATGCGATGTGGTTAAGTACCCAGTCAAAGGGCTTAGTGAAGGGTTTAGACTATATCCAAGGTGGCTTCTTCGCCGATGCTGATCAGAGCAAAATGAAAACGTGGGAAGCGCTAACGATTGATCAGCAGAAGCTAGCAAGCCAAGCGATTTCAAAGCATATGTTTAAATCAACATTGATTCATGAGCTCGGGCATAACCTTGGTTTACGTCATAACTTTATGGGTTCAACGGACGAAAGCCATTTTTATACAGAGGCTGAGCTTGCACAAAGCAAAATTGGGCACCTTGATAAGCCAGCTGCGTACAGTTCGATCATGGATTACGGTGCATCAATATTTGATGAACTGTTGACGTTCGGTAAGTATGACAAGGCCGCTTTACGTTTCGCTTATGCTCGTCAGGTTGAAACAAATGAACTTATCGTTAACACCAATAGCGAGGGAGACGATGTCGCTGTAGTAGACGCCACAGGAGCACAAAAGCGCAAAGTCTATTCTTTGGCTGAGTATGACCGTCAGTTATCTAATGACTATAAGGTTTATCCGACGGGTGTTATTGCACACTTGAGAGCTAACGCTGGTCAAAATGGTATTCCAGATTCGTTAGTGAGCTATCGCTATTGTACGGATGAACACACGACCACTAACTTGTTATGTGATCGTTTTGATGAAGGTACAAGCCTTCAAGAAGCCACAGAGTTTAGAATTCAGCGATACAAAGATAGCTACGACACGGTTAACCAAAGAAATGGACGTGAGAGATTTGAACAATTTCATCAATATAGCTACTTCTTATATCGAATGGGGGAGTTCCAAAAAATTCGCGATATCGTTGAAAACGTTGGTGAAATTGACTTTATGTTTGCTCGTTACTTAGGTGCAAATACGACGAATAACAAAGGGCAGGTTTTTGAAGAAATAGCCGGAAACAACTGTGTGGATTTTCGCGGTAACGCTATTCCATTAGAGAACTTGTCTGCGGGTGTTCGTCCAATTTGTGATACTTATAATGCAGCAAATTTGGCAGCAGACTTCTTTTTAGAAGTGCTAACAGCACCAGATAAAGTTTGTGAATTAGAAGAATTGAGTGGTGTTGTTGGAGTTCCTAACCGCTATCGTTTCGCTAAGTTATCTGACCTTTGGTTAACCTACCAAGGCGGCATGTCGCAAAATCGCGATGTTCCAACCAGTTGTTTCGATGAGGAATTAGTTCAGATGTTAGCAAGTCAAGCTAACGAGATCGTCATTCGCTCTGAAACTCGAGATGGAAAAGTATGGGCGAGCTTAAAAGCGAACAACCCTTATCAAACATCGTCTTCTTCTGTCGATTTGTTAGGCGTATGGCCAGACAAACTACTAGCAGCACAGATGTTAGTTAGGCGTGATACACCATTCAAATCAACTGAGAATTCGAGCTTAGCGTTGGTTGATATGTCAGACAAAATTTCACACTTGTATACGTATCTATCCGATTTAACGGGTAGAGCTGAAGCTCGCCAAGCTATCTTTGTTGATGGGAAAGGGGATTACGTAGAAACGGTTCTGAAATACAAACAAGACATTACCGAAACAATTGAGGCTACACCTTCATACCTGTGGCCAATGAAGCGCTATTTCTCAATGGGCGGTAATGAAGCATTTGTGTATTGGACTGAGGGAGCTAGCCAAGATACGAAGGTGCCGTACTTTGGAACCTTATTGGCTAACCTAAACAAGTATAATCGTGCAAATGAATATGGTTTGAGTGACTCAGTATCTGGTTTTAGCGACTCTATCCATGTCAACTATGCAAATAGTAGTTATGCCGACGAAGATGGGATTAACTTTACTTGGAAAGGGACAAATTACTCGTTGAGTTCACGTAACACACTTGCAAATGCTTTAGCTTCACGCGCCTTATACACAGAAGAGCAGCAAGCTCGCGTAGAAAAATTAAACGGTTTGCCTTACCGAGTCCGTAACGCGCTGTCTGTGTTTAAGAATACGCGAGATCGCAACGAAGCTCGTATTATCGCTGTCGGTGATAAAGAGGCGCTCGTTGCTCTTCGTGACACCACTGGTTTCGCACGCTTTTTTATGTTTGATAATCAGTTCGAAGAATATGATGAAGATGGTCAGAAGTGTTTACGATTTAAAGTCGATGGCGAGTCGACCGAAGATCACATGAAACGTAAGTGTAACTCTCAATCCAGTTTGCAGACGGTACAAAATAGCTCGATTGGTAAATTCGAAGATGAAGAGCACGAACGTATATTCGATTTAGCACAAATCTTTGGTAATCAGATTGCGGATAACAACACCAGTTCCACAAATGCGGCTCATAAAGAAGTGTACAACTATGACCCAGAAGAATTGAGGTTATGGAGCTCTAATGAGTACGTGAATTATCGTCGCGCATTTGAACAGTTCCCTGTTTATGATGACTAGACAACAAATGTTTAATTAAACCCATAAATTGAACCGGTTACCTTACTAAGGTGACCGGTTTTTTTGAGTCTAAAATTAAGAGCTTTTGGTCTATTTTTAGCTGCATTACCTTATATTTATATGTTATATAGATGTTTTTGTTAATTTTATAAATACAAGCTATGTAAAAAGAATATGCTGAATTTCGCAATAGAGAGGCGCGGGTTCGCAAGGTAGCAATAGGAATGGTGAGAAGGATTTATGACCAACCCGAAACTAGTGATCGTAGAAGACGATCCCATCTTAAGAGAGATGTTACAGGAATATTTTGAAAGCCAATCTTTTGATGTAATCACTATTTCTGATGGCGCATCAGCGAGTGAGCAAATCTTAAATATTCAGCCCGACATTGTTCTACTTGATCTTATGTTGCCAGAAGTTGATGGGCTAACTATCTGTAGGCAAGTCCGGAGTCAGTTTAAGGGAAAGATACTCATTCTTACAGCTAGTGATGATGATTTTGACCATGTTGCAGCGTTAGAAACTGGCGCCGATGACTTTATTAGTAAACCAATTCGCCAAAGAGTATTACTTGCTCGAGTGAGGATGCTTTTGCGTCGCACTCCTGACAGTTCAATAAGTGCTGAAGTGAGTAAGAATGAGTTAGTTTTTGGTAAGTTAAATTTAAACCGCACAACCAAAGCCTGTACGCATATTGGAAAAGATATATCCATAGCGGAGAGTGAATTTGAACTGCTTTGGCTATTGGCTTCCTCGCCAGAACAGGTGTTATCACGTAATTTTTTGACTCAACAGTTGAGAGGTATTGATTACGATGGCATTGACCGCTTTATCGACAATAAAATCGTAATCTTACGTAAAAAGCTTAATGACATAACTGTCCCACCTAAAAAGATCATCACTGTAAGAGGTAAAGGCTACTTGTTCGTACCAGAACGTTGGTAACGGTAGCTGAATAAATAATATGCGACGTATCTATTTTGAATACCTAGCGGGGCTGACAGTCATCTTCTTAGTGAGTATATATTCCTATGCTTTTATTGTTTACAAGTTAAGCACTGACTACGAATACATATTACGAGACCATGAAGCAGAAGCTTATCAAGAATTAATTGATGTGGTTTTCCGTGAAAAAGGTTTGCTTGAAACGCAGAATCTATTAAAAAGTTATGCGGATAAGACTCGGCAGAACCTGCGAATCATACCTTTTGATAACGCTCCAGAACTAGTGAGAAAAGCGTTTCAGCAGCAAGGCCGAAATGTTTACTACCATGACGAATACTTCCTGTGGTTAAGGTTAGTTGGAAGTGATGATTTATATGAGTTATCTAAGAACAAAAATTCTTATCTGAGGAAGCAAATCAAATTTGAAAACCGGCTTATTTGGGTTTTTGCAATAACAGGTTTCGCGTTTAGCGGCTTGTTTTTGGTTTGGAGAATCAAGCGCCGATTAAATAACCTTGAAATGGCGACGGTTGCTTTTTCTCATGGGGATCTACTAGAAAGAGCTTCCGAAAAAAATAGCATAAAATTAGGTACGTTAAACCGTAGCTTTAATGTTATGGCGGACAAGATAAGAGACTTAATCAATAGTAATAAGTCTTTGACTAATGCCGTTGCTCACGAGCTAAGGACGCCTATATTCCGAATTCAGTGGCAGGCTGAGTTGTTGAGTGACTTAGCACCAACTCCGCAACAATCTAAGGCGATAGCCCGTATTCTTGCTGATACGGATGAAATGGAAGACATGGTTGATGAGCTATTGTATTACGCTCGATTGGAAAGAGGGGGCTTTGAATTGCTTAAGCAACCTATTGATGCCAATGAATGGCTAAACGAGCGTTTTAGCATTTGGGAGAAAGAGACAACACTCGATCTCATTAAGGTGCCACTAAAAGTCCCAGCCTCTTTGTATGTCGATCTAAAGTTATTCAATAGGGCGGTGGATAATATAGTAAGGAATGCTTTTAAGTTTGCCGATACTAAGATCGTTATTGAGTTGTGGTATACCGACAATGAATTTGTTATTGAGGTTCATGATGACGGTAAAGGCGTTGAAGCGGAGCATTGGCCTTTTTTGTTTGATCCTTTCTACAGCGCTAATGCAGCGAGGAACAAGGGGAAAACGGGCCATGGTTTAGGGTTAGCTATTGTTAAACAGGTGTGTGACCGTCACCAAGCACATGTCACTGTTGGTGAAAGTTACTTGGATGGTGCGTGTTTTGCCTTGTCGTTTCCTCGGCTTGAGCTATAAATTCAACATGGTCATTTAGTTGTTTTAAGATTACACTGCGCCCAATATTTCAGAAGTACATATTTAGGTAGAGGTCACCATGGACCAAGAACATTACGAAGACGCTGATTACGAAGGCCAAGAGCTGGGCGAAGAAGGCGAAGAGATTGAAATTGAAGCAATTGGTATTGATGTTTCATCACAGCCAATCGAGCTCTACAAAGTGTTTAAAATTGCTAACCTAGTGAGTGGTGGCGGCGAAGCTAAGCACATCATCTCTGAAGGCTACGTAGCGGTAAATGGTGAGCTAGAAACCCGTAAGCGTCGTAAAATGTACGATGGCGACTTCTTTGAATTCAACCAAGAATACTATGTAGTGGTGTGTGATCAGCCAGTACAAGAAGAATCAGAAAAGCCGAAAAAGAAAGAAACGCCTAAAAAAGAGAACAAGGCGAAGAAAGGTCAGTCTAAAAAGGATTCTAAGAAGAAGGAATCTAAGAAAAGCAAAGCAGAAATGCTAAGCGCAAAGGCTGAACCAAAGAAAGAGAAAAAAGAGAAGAAACCGAAAAAGAAAGCGGATACGCCAAAGCCAACACGTGATGATAAAAGCGGCCGTAATTCGATTGAGTTCTTCTAAGTTATAGCTCTAACCTACTGATCTAAAGCTATTCTTTCAAAACGCAATCAACCTTAGACTTAGGTTTACGTTAAGAAAATATCAAAAGGCTCACTATTTAGTGAGCCTTTTTTGTTGGTGAAATTTAGCTTCTGGTCTAATTTCCTTTTTGATGAGCCACAAACTCTACAAACCTATCCCTGAGTGGGTTGTCACTCTCTCCATTCCAGATTAACCCGACAGGCCAAGTCGCGTGTTCACCTTCTAACGCAATGAATTCCACATCGGTGTTACTAATGTACTGCGCACTGCTGGGTACGATGGTGAAACCGATATTGGCCGAAACCAAGGCAAGCAGGGTGAGGATATCATCGGCTTCTTGTGTCTTAGATAAGTCGATTTTATTGGCAAGACAATATTGTTGAATCTGTCTGTCTAATCCGGGGCCACGGTGCTGAGCCAATTTTAGATAAGGCCATTTCGATAACTCAAAGAGAACCTGATCGTTACCTGGCGCTTGCTTGAGAATATCTTTGTGAACCGCAATCACAAGCGAATCATTGAAAAGCGTTAGGCTCTTTAAATCCGAGGCGTCGGGTATTCGATTGAAGCTGATATCGAGTTCATGGCTCAATAGCTCGTCGGTCTGCTGCTTAGAAGGTGTGTCATTTAAGGTGATGTGAACGTCTGGGTACTGTTGTTTATAGGCGGCAATCAGTTTAGGTGCTTCGTGATAATTAGATACGCCAAAACCAATGTTCAAATGCCCCTGCGTTCCATTCACTACGGAGCCTGAAAGCTGCTCAAACGCTTGCATTGAATGAACCAAACGTTGGGCTTCGGGTAGTAAGGTTTTACCTGCGTGTGTCAGTTCTGCGCCGTTCCTGCCGCGAGAAAACAGACTCGCTCCTATATTGGATTCCAGTCGTTGAATCTTTTTGGTCAGTGCCGACTGAGTAATGTAGAGCTGCTCTGATGCCATACGATAATTGCCCGACTTAGCCAACTGACAAAACGCCTTCAGTAAATCAAATTCCATTCCGAATGCTCATTGAACTAAGAATATCTTTCATTATATGGAATTGAATCGATTTTTTATACTGAGTTCATACCAAATCAGATAAAGCGAAATTTGAGGACGAATAATGAAAAGAGACATCAAAGTAGCGTCGGTTCAGTTTAACCATCATGCAGGCGATAAGGCGTATAACTTGTCGGTGATAGGTCAATACGTTCAACAAGCTGCGAAGAGTGGTGTGGAGATCATCAGTTTCCCAGAGATGTGCATCACTGGCTACTGGCATGTGTCTGCTTTGTCGCGAGACGAGATAGAAGCGCTAGCGGAACCTGTGCCGAGTGGTGAATCGACTCAAAATCTGATTGCACTGGCAACACAGTTTGGCATCAGTGTTGGGGCTGGTTTGATAGAGCAGGGTGTGGATGGCGAGTTATACAACACTTATGTGTTCGTGATGCCCAATGGAGAAGTTCAGAAACACCGTAAACTGCACACCTTTGTGAGCCCACATATGAGCAGCGGCGACCAATACACGGTGTTCGATACGCCCCATGGTTGTAAAGTCGGTATCTTGATTTGTTGGGATAACAACTTGGTTGAGAACGTTCGAATCACCGCATTGAAAGGCGCCGATATTTTGATTGCGCCACACCAAACGGGCGGTTGTCATTCACGAAGCCCGAATGCGATGAAGCGAATTGACCCTGAATTATGGTTTAACCGAGATGAAAACCCAGAGGCGATTCGTGCTGAAATGCAGGGCAAGAATGGCCGCGAGTGGTTAATGCGTTGGTTGCCTGCAAGAGCGCACGACAACGGTATGTTTGTGGTGTTTAGTAATGGTGTCGGCGTTGATATGGATGAAGTAAGAACAGGCAATGCGATGATCCTCAGCCCTTATGGTGAAATCATTGCTGAGACCGATAGTGTTGATAACGACATGGTGATTGCAGAGCTAAAAGCAGAAGAGTTAGACATGTGTACTGGTAGACGCTGGATTCGTGGCCGTAAGCCAGAGTTATATCATTCACTCACACAACCTCTTGGTCATGAACTTGATCCGCACCAAGCGCGTTTTTCAGAGAAGTAATGGTGTAAACGTTGTTGAAAAGGATGTACTAGGGACGGTTGAAAGGGAGGGGAAGCTGGAAAGGAGAGAAGGGTTCCTGATGTAGTCTACCCACTTAAACTGTTTTTTAAGTGGGTAGACTATTTACACATCAAGCACTAAGCATCTAAGTTTTATTCTCAGTGTCGAGTGCGAGAAGACGTCAGTTCTGATGCACGAAGTTGAGCAACGGCTTTTGCTAGTTCAAGCTGAGCTTGTGCAAAGTTGATGTCTACATTGCCCTTATTGATATTTTCTAGAGCTGCATATTTCGCTTCTTCTGCGCGAGCGCGGTCAATATCTTGGCCGTGCAAGGCAGTATCGGCTAACACCGTCACCACATCCGGCTGAACTTCCAGCATCCCACCAGAAACATAAAGCACTTGCCCCTCTGACTTAGGGTCTGTGACAAACACGGTCACGCCTGGCTTTATTTTACTGAGAAGCGGGGAGTGACCCGGGCGGATCCCCAGCTCACCATCAGCGCCAGAAACGGCTAGGGCATACGCTGGACCTGAAAACAGCGTACCTTCCGCACTTACAATATTAAGTTGAAATGTATTATCTGTAATTCCGATAGCCATGGTGCACCTGCCTCTTAGAGTGATTTTGCTTTGTTAAGCACTTCGTCGATAGAGCCACAGTACAAGAACGCTTGCTCTGGGATATCGTCATATTCACCGCTCAATAGACCTTTAAAGCCTCTTAGTGTTTCGCTTAGCGGTACAAAGACACCTTTCTGACCGGTAAACACTTCGGCTACGTGGTAAGGCTGCGTTAAGAAACGTTCAATCTTACGAGCGCGAGATACGGTCTGTTTGTCTTCAGTAGACAGCTCATCCATACCAAGAATCGCGATGATGTCTTTTAGCTCTTTGTAGCGTTGCAGCGTTGTTTGTACTTTTTGTGCAATGTCGTAGTGCTCTTGGCCTACGATCAGCGGATCTAACTGACGTGACGTTGAATCTAACGGGTCAATCGCAGGGTATAGACCCAGTGCCGCGATGTTACGAGACAGTACAACGGTCGCATCTAAGTGAGCAAAGGTTGTTGCTGGCGATGGGTCAGTCAAGTCATCCGCAGGTACGTATACTGCTTGGATAGAGGTGATAGAGCCTTGTTTTGTTGACGTGATACGCTCTTGAAGTACGCCCATCTCTTCAGCCAGTGTTGGTTGGTAACCTACTGCTGAAGGCATACGACCTAGCAGAGCTGATACTTCTGTTCCCGCAAGCGTGTAACGGTAAATGTTATCAATGAACAACAGTACGTCACGACCTTCATCACGGAAGCGCTCAGCCATAGTTAGGCCTGTAAGTGCTACACGTAGACGGTTTCCCGGTGGCTCGTTCATTTGACCGTAAACCATGGCTACTTTGTCTAGTACACCTGCTTCTTTCATCTCGTAGTAGAAGTCGTTACCTTCACGAGTACGTTCACCTACACCGGTAAACACAGAAAGACCTGAGTGGGCTTTGGCGATGTTGTTGATAAGCTCCATCATGTTGACGGTTTTACCTACACCAGCACCACCGAACAGACCAATTTTACCACCCTTAGCGAATGGACAGATAAGGTCGATAACCTTAACGCCTGTTTCTAGAAGCTCAGTGCTGTTTGCTTGTTCTTCATAAGAAGGGGCTTCACGGTGAATCTCGTAGTTTTCTTTCTGACCGATTTCACCACACTCATCGATAGGTTGACCAAGCACGTTCATGATACGGCCTAGCGTTTCTTCGCCGACAGGAACCGTGATTGGAGAGCCTGTGTTTTCAACCGTTAGGCCACGACGTAAGCCATCTGACGTACCCATTGCAATACAACGAACGATATTGCTACCCAGTTGTTGTTGTACTTCCAATACTAACGAGCTTGCTTCGTCGCTAGTCACTTTCAATGCATCATAAACGCGTGGGCTGTTGCCGCCGCTGAACTCGACGTCAACCACCGCGCCGATTACTTTAACTATTTTTCCAACACTCATTCTTAAATCCTCAAATTCTGTTCTTGACCCAGTCTTTTCTAGCCCTAGACAGCTTGGGCACCTGAGACTATTTCACTCAGCTCTTGGGTAATGGCAGCCTGACGCGCCTTGTTGTAGACCAACTGCAAGTCATCAATGAGTTGGCCTGCGTTATCAGTCGCCGCTTTCATAGCGACCATTCGGGCTGCTTGCTCACAGGCAATGCTCTCAACAATGCCTTGATACACTTGCGATTCGATGTATCGATGTAACAGTTCTGAGAGTATGTCTTTGGGTGCTTGCTCATAGATGTAGTCCCAACGACGCGCTTTTTTAGGCTCACCACCTTCCTCAGAATCCGAAGGGTGGGGGAGCAACTGCAAGGTCGTTGGCGCTTGAACCATGGTGTTGACGAACTGGTTGTAAACGAGATACAAGCTATCGATTTTACCTTCGTCGTAATGCCCGAGCATCGCATTCACCGTACCTAAGATGTCTTCTAACTTAGGTGTATCGCCAAGACCTGACGTTTGTGCAATAACGTTGCCGCCGCGTTGGAAGAACGAGATAGCCTTAGATCCCACTAAGGTTGTTTCTACCTCGACTCCCTTGGTGCGCCATTGCTCCATTTCTTCTAACACTTTCTTGAACAAGTTTGAGTTCAAGCCACCACACAAGCCGCGATCGGACGAGATAATGATGTAAGCGACACGCTTAGGTTCACGCTGTTGCAGGTAAGGGTGCTGGTACTCCAGGGAACCCGATGCAACATGAGAGATAACTTTTCGCATGTTCTCGGCGTAGGGGCGAGTTAGCGTCATGTTGTCTTGAACCTTGCGCATCTTACTTGCTGCAACCATTTCCATTGCGCTAGTGATTTTCTGAGTGTTACTAACACTGGCTATCTTGGTGCGAATTTCTTTAGTACTTGCCATAATCTGCTCCTATTTGTTTTGATTTCCAGCTAACAAACCGGAGCACTTACCAAGCTTTCATCCCAACAAAACCTTCTAGGATCTCTTTAAGAGCACCGTCGATTTCGTCATTGTAATCGCCTGTCGCGTTGATTTTTTCGAACAACGCAGGGTTCTGACCTTTGGCATAAGCAATCAGCTCTTCTTCAAAACGGGCAATGTTGTTTAGCTCAACACCGACCAAGTAGCCTTTCTCTGCTGCGTAGATAACCGTTGCTTGCTCAGCGACTGACATTGGAGAGTATTGTTTTTGCTTCATTAATTCGGTAACACGCTCACCATGGTCTAGCTGTTTGCGCGTCATCTCATCTAAGTCAGAAGAGAACTGAGCAAAGGCCGCCAGCTCGCGATATTGAGCTAATGAAGTACGGATACCACCAGACAGTTTCTTGATGATCTTGCATTGCGCCGCACCACCCACACGAGATACCGAGATACCTGGGTCTACTGCAGGACGTAAGCCTGAGTTAAACAGTTGGGTTTGAAGGAAAACCTGACCATCAGTGATTGAGATTACGTTGGTTGGTACAAACGCTGATACATCACCCGCCTGAGTTTCAATAATAGGAAGCGCCGTTAATGAGCCTGTTTGGCCTTTCACTTCACCGTTAGTGAACTTCTCTACATACTCTGCATTCACTCGTGCTGCACGTTCTAGTAGGCGTGAGTGAAGGTAGAATACGTCGCCAGGGAAGGCTTCACGACCCGGTGGGCGTTTCAATAGCAATGAGATTTGACGGTAAGCAACGGCTTGTTTTGATAGGTCATCATAGATGATCAGCGCATCTTCACCGCGGTCACGGAAGTATTCACCCATGGTGCAACCCGCATAAGGGGCTAGGTATTGAAGCGCTGCAGACTCTGATGCTGATGCCACGACTACGATGGTGTTTTTTAGCGCATCGTGGTCTTCGAGTTTACGAACCACATTAGCGATAGTGGAGGCTTTTTGGCCAATCGCTACATACACACATTTGATGCCAGAATCTTTCTGATTGATGATCGCATCGATAGCTAACGCTGTTTTACCCGTCTGACGGTCACCAATGATAAGCTCACGTTGACCACGACCGATTGGCACCATGGTATCAACCGCTTTATAACCAGTTTGAATAGGTTGATCAACAGACTTACGTTCGATTACACCCGGTGCAATCACTTCTACAGGGTCGAGTCGGTCACAACTCACTGGGCCTTTGCCATCGATTGGCTCGCCTAATGTGTTGACTACACGACCAAGAAGTCCGTTACCTACAGGTACTTCTAAGATACGACCTGTACCTTTCACTTTCATACCTTCAGAGAGGTCAGTGTAGGGGCCCATAACCACCGCACCTACTGAGTGGGTATCGAGGTTAAGTGCGAGTGCGTATTTGCCACCTGGTAGCTCAATCATCTCGCCTTGCATAACATCAGCAAGGCCATTGATTGTGATGATGCCATCACGAACCGATACGATAGTGCCTTCATTGCGAGCCTCGGTGCTCACATTAAATTTCGAGATGCGTTCTTTGATTAGATCGCTGATTTCATTTGAATTTAATTGCATAATTGTTACCTATCTCGCGTGAAGTTGATGAGCCAATCGGTCAATTGATGTGTTTAAAGAACCATCGATAACGGTTTCACCCGCCTTGATGACCATTCCACCTACTAACGTGTCATCAATAACCTGCTTCATTTCAACCTGACGCTCTAATTTCTTCTCAAGTGCAGCTGTTAGTGACGTAACTTGATCTTGTGTCAGCATTTCTGAACTGGTGACAGTGACAGGCACTACACGTTCATGTTCGTCCTTTAGCTCGCAGTACAATTCAAACAGGTCTCTTACAACAGAAAGGCGGCCGTTCTCGGCCAAGACTCGAATAAGATTAATGACGTGGTCATCAACGAGTCCTTGGCAAATATGAATGATGAGGTTTGCCAGCTCTTCTGTTTGGTGTGTAGAAGCACCTTCTGCTGAAGAAATCTGACTAGCGATCGTTTCTTCTTCCGCGACAGCCACAAGAATGGACAGCATTGAGTGCCACTCTTGTAACTGGTTTTCACCTAAAGCAAATTCAAACGATGCTTTGGCGTAGGGATGAGCAATATTGGTGTAATCTGACATATTGCCTCTCCTTAGAGTTCGCTAATCATTTGGTCAACTAGCGCTCGGTTCGTTGCGGAATCTAGGTTTTTGCTAATCAGTTTCTGTGCACTTTGAATTACTGCGTCTGCCATATCTGCCTGAAGTTCACGGCGTATCTTTTGGCGTTCGCCTTCTAGCTCAGCTCTACCTTGTTCTAAGATGCGTGCCTTTTCTTGCTCGGCTTCTTGTTGCGCTAAGCTGATGATTTCATTGCGGCGTTTTCGGCCTTGTTCAACCAGTTCAGTCACATCTTTTCTTGCATCTTCGATGAGTTGCGCGCCATTTGATTTTGCTAGTTCTAGCTCTTTCGCAGCGTTCTCTGAGTGGCGTAAACCATCAGCGATTTCTTTTTGGCGCTCGTCTAACATCGCGGTGAGAGGGGGCCATACATATTTCATGCAGAGCCAAACAAAAATCACGAATGAGATTGCTTGTCCAAACATGCTTGCATTTAAGTTCATACCTTCCTCACTAAATCTTGATTATTTACAAATCGATCTTTCAAAGCGGTTTGATTAAGCCACGGCGAAGATGATGTATAGACCGATACCAACACCGATCATCGGTACTGCATCCACAAGACCCATCATGATGAAGAATTGAGTACGAAGCATTGGAGTAAGGTCTGGTTGACGCGCAACACCTTCAAGGTATTTACCTGCTAAGTTACCAATACCAGATGCTGCACCTGCTGCACCTAAACCGATCAGTAATGCACCTGCTACATATAAAACTGCGCTTACGATATCCATTTGTATCTCCGATAAATAATTTGTTAGTTAAATTTTTTAGTTATTAATTAGTGGTGTTCTTCTGTTGCCATACCTAAATAAACAACGGTCAGTACCATAAATATAAATGCTTGCAAGAATACGATTAATATGTGGAATAGTGCCCAAGGAACACTCAGTGCCCATTGCATCCACCATGGCATTAATGCGATCAGAATAAATATCATCTCACCTGCATACATGTTTCCAAATAATCGTAAGCCTAGTGATATAGGTTTTGAAATTAATGTTATTAATTCAAGAACTAAGTTAACAGGGTATAAAAGAGGGTTATCAAATGGCTGCGTAGTAAGCTCTTTGATAAAGCCTTTCAATCCTTTATTTTTAAATGTATAAGTCAACAGTAAGATAAATACACCGAGTGCCATCGACATTGGAATATTTACGTCCGCCGTTGGTAGATCTCTAAAGTGTTCTAGACCCATTGCACGACTTAATGCTGGTATGAAATCTATTGGTAATAAATCGACCGCGTTCATTAACAACACCCAAACAAAAGTGGTTAATGCCAGTGGCCCTATTAATTTATCCTCCGCTTGAAAAATCTCTTTTACTAGGTTGTTTACAAAATCAAATATCAGTTCGATAAAACATTGAAATCGACCTGGAACACCGCTGGTGCCCTTAGTCACTACGTATCGAAAAGCTCCAATAAACAGTAAACCCGTAATCCAAGATACCAACATCGAGTCGATGTTGAACGCCCAGAAACCATCACCTGTAGTTAAGAAGGTTAAGTGATGCTCTATGTATTCGTGAGCGGTAGTTACTTGATCCATACTACACGTACTCCGATCTTGTAGAGGCAGTAATAAATGGTGTTAAGAAGTACCCAACCATAGTGAGAATATATGCGTACAATATTACTGGGTTATCCAATTTGAAAAACTGGAACGCCAAGATAAACATTAAGAACGTATAAGTTATTTTCACGACACGACTCATTTGCATTAAGTCACGTAAACTATAATTAGGATTCTTGCGCACCTTTAGGCTTGCATATATAAAACCAAACAGCGGAGGTAGCATCGCAATTCCGATACCCAAAGCCGACGATTCCATATCTACTTTATTACCAAAAAACACTTCATATAAAACTACACCGACGGCCAATACTACTTGGCAGAGAACAACTCTTTTAGCAGCAACAAGAATGTCACCACTTATCCCATTAAGCCTCATAATAAAACCTTATATTTAACAGTGTAAGCTCATATAAAACACAGTTTGAATATGTCTTGCTACTCGCATTTACTTGTTAATAAAACTTTGCTTGTTAACAAAGAGATAATCTTGCTGGTTTTATATCTCCTGACGAAATAGAACGATATAAACTAGTTCGCTCTCGTTTCGACAAAATATAAACTACGCCTAAAATTATGTGATCAAAACGACAAATATTGATATCAATAATTCCATTTTTGAAATGAATGTTTTTCATTTATGAAAGTAATAGTTCTATCACTTTATTCATGAATATTTAAGATGCTTTATCCTTGTGTAAAAGAGGGTCTTTTTAGAAGGGAGTAGCGAGCTAAATTTTCAACTTATGATCTTATCAATTACGACTATTCAAACACTTAGGTTCATTTACAAGCTGAGTTGTGAAGTGTGATTTTGGTAGGGGTTAAGCTTGTTTGAGGCAATGATGGAAGATCTGGTTTTTCTGGTAAATTAAACGTACGTCGCTCCTTATCAATAAGCGAATATTTTTTATATTGTCGTCAGCTTGTCACTATTTGCGTGCGCGAGAGTGAAAATTCAGCGCCTAAATGTTGATGATATAGGAGTGAAATGGGGGACTGGGTGTGCGAGAAGCATGGTGCGGAGAAGAAACACCGAGTTTTGAGGAAGTAAATGGCAGCAGAGCGCTGCCTAATTTACTTAATCTAGGCTCTCTTATGACTCTTCATAACTGAGGTATTGAATACATAAGTCATGGAAAGCCTGTGCTTGTGGCGAGATCGTACGATCAGACAGTCTGAAAATGCCGATTTGTCGTTGCAAGGGTGGGTCAATTAGCGGAATCCACACCAAGCGGGTTTCATTGGTTGGGAAAGCCAACTTAGGTAGCGTGGTCACGCCTATCCCGAGCTCTAACACCGAAAAAAGCGAGGTAATGTTCTCGACAGAGTACAGGGCTTGTTCGCTGAGCATGCGCGCAGGTGTTGGGTCCAGTAGGGTGCAAGTCCCGTTACGAATGAAGGGATGTTTTAACAGAGTTTGCCATTCGATCCCTTCAGGTTGAGCGGCGATAGGGTTGTCCTTTAAGCAGACCACACCGATAGGATCGGAAAGAAGTGGGGTGAAGTCGATACTCTCTTCTTCTAAATGGGAGGTGTTGCCTAGGGCGACATCTACTTCTCCAGAGAGTAATCGTGCTTCTACACCTGCCGCATTATCATCAATCAAACTCACTTCTACATTCGGGTATTGCTCACAAAAGGCCCCTAACACACTAGGGATCAATTTGGCTGCCACCGAAGGCACGCTCGCTATTCGAACTCTTCCTTGTTGCCCAGCCGCCGCTGCACGTAAGTCGTTGTCTAATGCTTTGTAAACATTCAAGAATTGAATGATTTTTGGTAGGCATATTTCTCCAAAAGGTGTCAGTGTAGATTTGTTGCCTGTTTCAAACAGTGGCTGACCAAGTATTTTCTCAAGCTCTTTTATTGAAGTAGACAGTGCCGCTTGAGAGCGATTTGCTCGGTGAGAGGCGGCACGAAATCCACCTTCTTCGACCACTAAAACAAAATGTTTTAACTGTTGTAGCTTAATACTCATGACTCCGATCCTTCTCTAGCCCTTGCTATACCTTACTTTTTGAAAGGTGATAGATTTTATTTATCAAATGCACAAAATTTACCGTTAGATTTATCAGGCGTCAAGGTGCAGTATTTAACCATCTTGAAACATAGTTGTTACAAAGTTGGATGGAATCGTGAACGCACAAACTAAAAAACACCCAGTAAAAACCGCTCTTTTTGCTTCAAAAGCACCACTAGAGTGGGCAATCGTTAATAACGGCACTCTATACACTGCTCAGATTCCAATCGATGAAACGGGCGCAGTAGTAGAAGGCGGTATTGAAGCGCAAACGCGTCAAACTTTTAACAACCTTGTTCATACCTTGGAGTGTGCAGGCGAATCGATGGATTCTGTGCTGCAGGTTCTGATTTACGTGACTGACCGTGAATACCTGAAAACGGTAAACAGCGTATACGGGGAATACTTCAACGCACCTTATCCAAATCGTGCAGCAGTCGTTGTTGCAGGGCTAGCTAGAGAAGAGATGTTGGTTGAGTTCGTGGTTTATGCATCGGCGTCTCAACCTGAATAAATGGACTGTGAACTGAGGCAATTTGCCAATCAAAGCTGTTTGTCTACGCAGATCTTTACTGATACAAGCGAATAGTTTTACGTCTAGATACAAAATTAATACTTATTCTCTATATAAATTAACAATTTATTAATTAATCCGATGGTTGCCAGACTCAACCGCAACCTAACGTTACAAGGATAGAATGATGACTCACTTACAGAATGTTCAAGCAGAAAACGCACTTTACATTGGCGGCGAATGGCAAGCGGGTGTAAGCACCGTAGCGAACATTAACCCATCAGATATTTCTGAAAACATCGGTAACTTTGCACAAGCAAGTGCTGAGCAAGTTCAACAAGCGATTTCAGCGGCGAAACACGCTCAACCAGAGTGGGAAAAAACGCCGATTGAACGCAAACAAGCGGTGCTTCAAGCGATTGGTGATGAGCTGATTGCCCGTTGTGATGAGCTGGGCACTTTGCTATCTCGTGAAGAAGGTAAGCCGTTTGCTGAAGGTCGCGGTGAGATTTACCGTGCAGGTCAGTTCTTCCAATACTTTGCGGCTGAAGTGCTTCGCCAAATTGGTGACAACGCAGATTCTGTACGCCCGGGTGTTTCTGTTGAAGTGACTCGCGAAGCGGTGGGCGTTATCGGCATTATCTCTCCTTGGAACTTCCCGACAGCAACAGCAGCTTGGAAAATTGCTCCAGCATTGGCTTTCGGTAACAGCGTTATTTGGAAACCAGCAAACCTAACACCAGCAAGTGCGGTCGCGCTTACAGAGATCATCCACCGCCAAGGTATCCCTGCAGGTACGTTTAACCTTGTACTGGGTAGCGGTTCAACAGTAGGTGATGCACTGATCAACTCTAAAGAAGTGAACGGTGTGAGCTTTACCGGTTCTGTTGATACGGGTCGTAAAGTGGCAGCGGCTACAGCGCCAAACTTCGTTCGATGCCAACTAGAAATGGGCAGTAAGAACGCACTTGTTATTGCTGACGATGCTGATATCCAAACTGCGGTTGATGCAACGATTGCAGGTTCTTTCTCTGGCGCAGGCCAAAAATGTACCGCGTCTTCTCGCCTTGTGGTTATGGATAGCATTCACGACCAATACGTTGAAGCACTGATTAAACGTATGAGCGAGCTGAAAGTGGGTCACGCACTGGAAGAGGGTGTGTTCATGGGCCCTGTCGTTGATGGCAACCAACTTGAAGCAAACCTAGGTTGGGTTGAGAAAGCACGTCAAAGCGGCGGTGAGCTGGCATTTGGTGGCGAACGCTTGAGTATGAAGCACGAAGGTTTCTACATGTCTCCAACGCTGTTCTTGAACACTAAGAACGATTGGGAAGTGAACCAAGAAGAAGTGTTCGCACCAATGGCAAGTGTGATTCGTGTCGCTGACCTAGAAGAAGCGATTGCGACAACCAACGACACTCGCTTCGGTCTAACAGGCGGCATCATTACTCAGAGCCTACGTACTAGCGCAATGTTCAAGCAACAAGCGCAGACCGGTTGTGTGATGGTCAACCTACCAACAGCAGGCACGGATTACCACGTACCGTTTGGTGGTCGTAAAGAGTCTAGCTTCGGTCCTCGTGAGCAAGGTCAATACGCGAAAGAGTTCTACACAGTGGTTAAGACGGCTTACCAACGTCCTTACTAATCCACTTTCTAAATAAGAATTGGATAGCTGAATTAACTTCCTAGCTATCCAGCTATCGAATTGGCCTGATTCACAGAGTCAGGCCAACATTCAAACCAAAGCAGCAAACGAACTTAGACAAGTGATTTAACCCATTTTTGAAAACATGTTATTTGAGCGTGTTTTCAAAACCGAGCTAGAACACTGAGCTTTCAATAGGAGTGGTTATGTACCAGCAACGGATTGTTATAGATGGATTGCAATACTGCAATTGGAACAGAGAATATTTCCAAACACTAAAGGCGAGCGGCATTACAGCAGTTCACGCTACCGCGGTTTACCACGAGACGGCTCGTGAAACCTTATCTCGCTTTGCAGAATGGAATTTAAGATTCGAGCAGAACGCAGACCTTATCATGCCGATTCACTCAATGGCTGATGTCGAGACTGCAAAAGCGACTGGCAAAGTCGGCATTTTCCTTGGTGCTCAAAACTGTTCTCCAATCGACGATGAGATCGGTCTTATCGAAGTGATGCGTAAGCAAGGTCTTTTGATCATGCAACTGACGTACAACAACCAGAGCTTATTGGCGACGGGTTGCTACGAGAAGAACGACACAGGTATTACTCGCTTTGGTAAACAAGCCATCGAAGAGATGAACCGAGTGGGCATGATCATAGATATGTCTCACAGTGCAGAGCGCTCAACACTTGAAGCTATCGACTTGTCTTCTCGTCCTATTTGTATCAGCCATGCGAACCCGACGTTTGCTCATGATGCACTACGAAATAAATCAAACGATGTAATTAAAGCTCTAACCGCACGCGGCGGCTTAATCGGATTCAGCTTGTACCCATTCCACCTACCAAACGGCAGCCAATGTACCTTGGAAGATTTCTGCCAGATGGTTGCGACTACGGCTGACATGGTCGGCGTAGAGCACCTCGGTATTGGCAGTGACCTATGCTTAAACCAACCTCAAGCCGTTCTTGAATGGATGAGAAATGGTCGTTGGTCTAAAGCAATGGACTACGGCGAAGGCTCTGCGAATAACTCAGGTTGGCCAGATGCGTTGCCTTGGTTCTGTGGTAGTGCGGGTATGGAAAACATATATAACGGATTGATGCGTCATGGTTTCAGCGAGTCTGAAGCTGGGCAAGTCTTGGGAGAAAACTGGTTTAACTTCTTGAAAGATGGCCTAGAGCCTCAAACCAAGGGTTAACGGTTTCTCGCGAGCCATCATCGAATTAGCAGCCTTCTAACAAACGTTCAATAAGCAAGTGCTGCTTAAACCAATTTCACTATTCAAAAGGAACAACGGTCTATTTCGCAACGCGGTAACCCAAACATGGATTAGCCTGCCCAACACAAAAAACAATAGGGCAGGTGTTAAATACACCCTTGTAGTCATCATTCAAATGACAGCTGCAAAGAAACCTCTGGAGTCAGAGTATGTCTGATTTAACCAATAGCGTGAAATCTTCAAGCTTAAATGCGGGTCAAGCACACACAACAATTAATGCAAAAAGCAACACAAACGAGTCTGAGTCTACGTCAGACAAATTAGGCCTATCCAACCCAGCACTTTGGTACAGCGGCGGTTTTATCGCTCTGTTCGTGGCACTTGCTCTATTTGATGGCGAGCTGTTATCAAGCCTAGTAAATACGGGCTTTGCATGGTCTGTAAAAGTATTCGGTCCTTACTGGCAAATGCTTCTTCTTCTGACTTTTCTTATTGGTCTTGGCCTGGCGGCAGGGCGAACAGGCAAGGTTATCCTAGGCGGCATCGCTAAACCTGAAATGGACGGCTTCCGTTGGATGGCGATCATCTTCTGTACGCTACTGGCAGGTGGCGGTGTATTTTGGGCAGCAGCAGAGCCTATCGCTCACTACGTTAGCCCACCACCATTGTACGGCGCACAAGAAAACGCACAGCAAGGCGCGGTGAATGCCTTATCGCAATCCTTCATGCACTGGGGTTTTCTAGCATGGGCCATTGTCGGTAGCTTAACGTCTATTGTGGTGATGCACCTTCACTACGACAAAGGCTTACCGCTTAAACCTCGTATTTTGCTTTACCCAGTTTTAGGCGAGCGAGCATTGAAAGGTCACACCGGCGCATTGATTGATGCATGTTGTATTGTCGCAGTAGCGGCGGGCACCATTGGTCCTATCGGCTTCTTAGGCTTGCAAGTGAGCTACGCACTGAACGCACTGTTTGATATTCCTGATGGCTTCACGACGCAGCTTATCATCATCCTGTTCGCTATCGTTCTATACACATTATCGGCATTGAGCGGCCTTAACCGTGGAATGCAAATGCTAAGCCGTTACAACGTGATTCTGGCAATGGCATTGATGGTCTACATCCTGATCTTTGGCCCTACAAACTTTATCTTTAACGGCTACATCCAAGGTGTAGGCAGCATGATAGACAACTTCATCCCAATGGCAACATACCGTGGTGACGAAGGTTGGTTGAGCTGGTGGACAGTATTCTTCTGGGGTTGGTTCTTAGGTTACGGCCCAATGATGGCAATCTTCATCGCACGTATTTCACGCGGTCGTAGTATTCGCCAATTGGTATCAACCATCAGTCTTATTGCACCGTTCGTAACATGTTTCTGGTTCACCATTGTTGGCGGTTCTGGCCTTGCGTTTGAAATTGCAGACCCAGGCAGCGTAAGTAAAGCGTTCGAAGGCTTTAATTTACCTGGCGCGCTACTGGCAGTAACTCAGCAACTACCAATGCCAATGCTTATCTCTATTCTGTTCTTGATCTTGACGACGATCTTCATCGTAACGACAGGTGACTCAATGACTTACACCATCAGTGTGGTAGTCAGCGGTGAGACAGAGCCTAACGCAATTATTCGTACTTTCTGGGGTGTGATGATGGGGGTAACAGCATTGATTCTGATTTCCCTAGGTTCCGGCGGTATTTCAGCGCTGCAATCATTCATAGTTATCACAGCGGTACCGGTGTCCTTAATCTTGCTGCCATCACTTTGGAATGCGCCTCAAATCGCAATCAAGATGGCGAAAGATCAAGGCTTATAAAACATCAATGCCGGTATAAAGAAGAAAATGTAGAGATAAAGCTCTCTAAAAACTGAAGATAAACAAGGTGTGAGCCTTTGAAAGAAGGCTGATACAAGATTCCGGAAGGAAGATAAAAACCGTACTGGTGAAGATACACCGGGCGGCACGTATTTAGGTCAATCGATCTAGTCAGGACAAATAATAAGTGGCGAGTTCGCTTGCCTCGATAATATCAATAACGATTAAAAACGTGAAAGCTAACCAACATACTGTCGCTATATATGCTTCAAAAGACAGCAACGATCGGTTCTGAATGGCTAGCAAAATCCTATAACTATAAGGTGGTGAGCAAAATGGATGCACATCGTTCTACCTACACTGAATCAGCACTACGTGACGCAACGGTCGTCATGGCACCGGAAAGACTGGGTGCTATGCACCAAACACGCATCAGCTTCGTAAGAACTCTGATTCGTAAAATGGCGCAACAGCAATGGAAAGTGACTAAGCATGAATGGCAATTAGACGCTCAGGGCTTTGGTCATGTTATCTATAAGCTTGCGACGCCAAACCATGTTTATCATTTGGTTGTTTTCTGCGATGAGATTGCAGACGACGAACGAAATGACCGTGTAATTGCTGAAAAGTGGGACGTAACGTTTGCTCTGGTTCTTGGTGATGTTGATGTCACCCTACTTGAGAGACTTCGTGCGAATGTACCGCTACAAGAAGCAGGCCGTAACCCTAACAATGTGCTTGTTTTAGCGCGTGCCAACAAAAGTGTACGAGTGTTTGAACATATTGTTAGTCACTTGGCTAAAGGTGTTCAACCAACGCCAAAAGAGCTAGCGGAAGTTGGCTACATCCTACGAACCACAGCGGTTTATGGTAATGGTAAGTTTGGTATTGCTGACTTTAAAATCTTGGAAAAGAATCCAGATTTTAATCAATCGTTCAGTGCTCAAATGTGTGCTGTTTATATGCTGCGTGAGTTCAGCCTAGATTGGGTTCATTACCTAGCGGAGCAACAAGGCGGTGAACAAGCGATTACCTTGCACAGAGGCTTACAACGCTACCTAGGTGTGGGTAATGCCACAGGTTTAGGTATGGCGCCATATCTGATTAACCACCCAAGTATTGTCGATCAATGGATGACAACCCGTGAGCATGCATTAGCTGACGTGTTAGCTAATCACACGGATACGGCATTGATTGAGCCCCTACGTACATTAGTTAAAAAAGCGATTTGTCATTTAGAACAAGTTGTTACCATCAATGAAAATCAGCAAGAGTTGAACAAAACCGCTGTTGATGAGTTGAAACACGCAGAACAGTCACTAGAAGCTTCTGTAAACCATTGCGATACATGGGCGCAGTTAGTTGAACAATCTAAGCACATGAGTATGGAAGCCCAAGAAATCCTTATCTCATGCTTGATGGAATTGTACCCAGAATTAGTGGACGCCCATCAAGAGCAAATGAATTGTAGCGAAACACTCTCGCTTCCTAGTGGCAAAAAGATCCAAGACCTATTGGTTGTGTTAGAAGAAAAGTACCGTTGGGCGATCACGACTGACTTTACGAAAGCAGAAAATAACTACTGGTTCTGGTATCGCTCTCAGGACAAAGAAGAGCCAAGGCTCGGTGTTCGAGGCGAGGAACTCGGCGAAGAGCGCGAACTGCCGTTGGATATCGGCCGTCAAGCTTACCGTCTGTACCATGCTTTATTGCAATTCGCGCCAGAGCTTTCATTGGCTGAATTCCTTGTTAAACAACCGCAGCATCGTGCCATTGCGCGCCGTGTGTGGACGTTAGGTAACAAGGCGATGGGCGACATTCAAATGAACGTGCTGCACCAAGACTCGCCACCAATGCATTTGCTGCGTTGTAAGCTAGCGATGTTTGGAGCGACTAAGTTTGATCCTCGCTCAGACCGTTGGGTACGAGTGACGTTTTTCCAAGGTGCACCGTTGCTTGATGAAATTCATCAGGACGAATGGGTGTTCCCAATCTTACCAAGTGAAGCGGAGATCGCTGACTCAAATAAAGTTCCTACACATATCAACGCTCAACATGGAGGTAAATCGTTATGATCGTTTCTCACAATGAACTGGTAGCGGCCGTTAATAAAGCCTTTCTGGGTATGCGTCGTACATGTGGTGAAGCCGATGTGATAGCGAACATGGTGGCAGATTTACAAATGGTTGGCTTGGATGGTGTTCGTCATTTTAACAATGCGAGCAACTTTATGGGGCTAGAAGACGATTGCCCTGTAGACATCCAAGTGACAAGCGACAACACAGTTGAAGTGGACCTGCACAAGGCGAGCTTAGCGTGTCATCTTCCTGTGGTGATGGATTACGCCATTGAAAAAATGGTCGGTAAAAAGACGCTGAAAATCGAGCTAAACAACTGCCATAACCGTTGGTTAGCGTACAGTGAGCTTGTAAAACTGGCAGCGAAAGGCATCGCATGTACCGCACGTTGGGATAATGGCTCAAATCCTAAGAGCACCTTGTATGTGCTTAACCGTGGTTGCGTTGCACCAGAACTGTTTTTATCAGATTTGCCTCTGGCATCGGACGATCATATCCACAATATGACCATCGAGCTTTCCGTCCAGGATTTCGATATCGAACGTTTGTCAGATGGCTACCAAACACACATTGAATCGGAAGCGCTTTTCAAAACTCAAGAGAAAGCGTGGAACGATGGCATTGAAGTTGATGAGGCAGAGTGGGGCGCGTTGAAAGAAACCGCAACGGCCATTCTTGTTGAAAGCAGCCAGCGTTCGATTCAAGGTGCAGGGGAGCTAACGACTTCATAATTTGGTGCTTAGTGCTTAGTGAATCGATAGCATTATTGATAACACACGCTATAACAGATAAAACCAAAGAGCTTAACGTATCCTCACCTCGTTAAGCTCTTTTTATTTGTGTCCCACTTTTGTTCTTCTTCTCAATAGATCACATCTTAAACCTTCTGTTTTGAAACAAGTTGTTACGCGTATAAAGCTAATTTGCCGATTTAATGAAGTACCTTCACATTCAGGTTAAACAAACGGTTTCATTTACAAGCTAGTATGCGTATCTTGCTAACTACGGTGCCAAAGGGTGCCATTTTTTTATTCGTACCAATGACTTTAGAATCAGATAAAAAGGAATGAAGCGTGCAAGCTAACTTTATTGATGGAACCACCCTGTATCGTCAGCACTCTTTCGAGTTGCCACTTGATTATCAAGCCAAAGATGGACAACAGATCCAAGTCTTCGCACGTGAGCTGGTTGATCTCGCTAAAGATGAGCAAGAGCTGCCGTGGTTGATCTACTTTCAAGGCGGCCCAGGTTTTCCTTCTCCACGGGTGAGTGGTCAATCGGGTTGGCTAAAGCGTGCATTACAAAACTACCGTGTTCTGCTTCTAGACCAACGTGGTACTGGCAACAGCACGGTTATCAGCCATGAAACTTTGGCGCATTTGTCTCCAGAACAACAAGTCGAATACTTAACGCATTTCAGAGCGGATAACATCGTTCGTGACGCTGAAGCGATTCGTGAACAGTTTGGTATTAAGCAATGGTCGACGATTGGTCAAAGCTTTGGTGGCTTCTGTACACTGAGCTATTTGTCACTGTTCCCACAGAGCTTGCAGCGTTGTTATGTGACGGGCGGTATTCCTTCTATTGAACGAGAAGCTGACGATGTTTATCGTGCGACTTACAAGCGTGTAGAAGACAAAAACAGAGCTTTCTTTGCTCAGTTCCCACAAGCACAAGCTATGTGTCGCGAGATCTCTGATTACCTGCTCAACAACGATGTGAGACTGCCAAACGGTCAGGTGTTCACAGTTGAACAGTTCCAGCTAATAGGTATTAATCTTGGTGGCGGCGAAGCAAACCTTCCAATGTATTTCACACTGGAGAGTGCGTTTGTTGAAGTGAACGGTAACAGACAGCTGAGCTACAGCTTCCTAAATCAAATGCAGCAAGAGCAGGGTTACTTAACTAACCCAATTTACGCAATCTTGCATGAATCGATTTACTGTCAAGGTACAGCGTCTAACTGGGCTGCACATCGTGTTCGTGAGCAGTACCCACACTTCAACTACCAATCGGGTAGTGAGTTCTGGTTTACCGGAGAAATGGTCTACCCATGGATGTTCGACCAACTAGAAACGTTGAAGCCATTGCGTGAAGCCGCCAATCTATTAGCTGAGAAATCGGATTGGGGTACTTTGTACAATGCAGAGCAGTTGAGCAAGAATACAGTGCCAATGGCGTGTGCCGTTTACGCAGATGACATGTACGTTGAGTTGGATTACAGCCGTGAAACATTGGCGAACATTCCTAACTCGAAAGCGTGGATCACCAATGAATATGAACACAATGGCTTGCGAGTAGACGGCGAAAGGATTGTCGATAAATTGATGACGATGGTTGAAGCGTTAGAAAATCTGCCAAAGTAATCAAGCTATTTGCACTAGAAACAAGATGCGTTAGAAGCTTTCTACTTTAGAAACTATCTACGTTAGAAATACGATACGCCAGAAACAAGAAAACGCTGCACCCATGCAGCGTTTTTTTATGTCATCGAACTATTCGATTTAAGGAACTAGGAGGGGTAGCCCTTGAAGCCATTAAGGTTGGATGACGATATCTTGATTTTCAGTGGTCGATAAGCTGGCGCGGTTCTGTTCGATAAGCTGAGCCGCATAAGAGGGAGTTACAGCTTGAATTTCGCCTTTTGAACGAATCGTTAATGCTTCCCACGCATGATCACGGTATTTGCCTGTTTGTGTATATTCAATAAGTACTCTCATGATTCTTCCATCCGATGTGTGGTTAACGTGCTACTAACATTAGCGCCATTATTGTGGTTACACACCTGTTAAAAATGGAACATAAGATTAACCAAATGAGAATACGTGTAACTTGAAAAACAGACCCAACTGCACTTATCTTCTTAACCGCGTTTATCGCAACTAACCGTATTTATCGCAACTAACAGCATTTATCGTAACCAACCTTACTTATCGTAAATAGCGTCCATAAAAAAACGCTGCACAATGGCAGCGTTAAAGTTGAGATAGGTTAAAGGTTGCTTAGCTGTTTTCTAAGCCAACAATCTTGCGTGCAGACATCACTGCACTATCCAAATCGGTCAATCTACCAGCACTTGCTGGACCAAGAACTGATGAATACAAAGCCAACTGCTTCTCAAATGATAAATCTAATTGGTTATATAGATTTTGGCGGATTTGAGCGTGTTGCTGTGGCTTTGCGCTCGATAGGCCTTCCAACGTATCGTAGATGAGTGTAGTTGTATCCATAACTGTCCTTAGTACATCTTTAGAAAATTTTGCATATTATGCACTTGGTGTCATCTTTGTTCTGCGAGATTGATCGCATTATGTGCAGCTCTGCTTAATTGTGTAATCAGTTAGTTACAATTGTGTTGTATGGCAAAGTATCGAAAACTTGGGTTTGGGCAAAAGAAAAGGAGACACAGTGGTCTCCTTTTGGCTTGTTAGCAAAGATAAAAGTTACGTGCTGTTCGCTGTTTATTGAGCCAATCGGCTACGCACAGCTACAGCGCCTATCGTATGTTAATGTTCTTATCTCGATTTTCGTACATTTCAGGCGTGGTGTGTAATCCACCCGCATAACCCGCTGCTTCAAGTGTTTCTCTTACCTCTCGAACATGTTCAGCCGTGACTGGTTCATTTCGGTCGCCAAGGTTTAAACGCACAAACGTGATTAACTCAGCTAAGCGTTGATCCGACAATACATCCTCGAAACTTGCCATCGGCATGAAGTTTCGATCTTTGTCGAGATAGGTAGGTTGCAAGCCGCGCACCGTTACCGCAATGGTGTTGAATGGGTCGCTGTGCATGATAATGCCATTATTCAACAGAGTAGGGGCGATTGGGTCGCGACCTTTACCATCGTCACCATGACACGCCCCACAAGTTTGACGATACGTGGTGTAGATTTCACTGGCATACGCAGCTTCATCAAACCCTTTAGGCTGTAACTGAACGGCATCACTGGCAATGGTGTTGTTGATGTCCCCACTGAGTAGGTAATAGGACATCGACTCGATATCTTCACGCGTCATCAAGCTTAGGCTGTTTTTCACTACATCAGCCATACCCGCAAAAGCGGTGCCTTTGTCTGAATGTCCGGTGTGTAAAAAGTCGGTGAGTGTTGCTTCATCCCAACCATCGACGTAGAGCTCATTAGCTGTGATATCAGGCGCGTTCCAACCGTCAATCAAGTTACCTTGGAAAATACGTTCTGGTATCAGTGCTTGGGCAATGTTTCTTGGCGTATGGCACTCCGAACAGTGACCAAGTCCTGCGACCCAATATTTGCCTTGTTGCCACTTATCGACATCCTCAATTTCTCCTTTGAGCTCTTCTGGTACTTCATAATCAATAGGGTCTGTATCCATAAATACGATGTTCCAGCCAAGCAAACCTAAGCGAATATTGGATGGAAACATCATGCTGTTGTCATCATTGCGTCGTGGCACGGCAGTGATTGACTGCATGTATTCCCACAAATCGACCATGTCTTGGTCGGTGAGGTATTGATAAGAGGTGTAGGGCATTGCAGGGTACAGGTAACCATTCTTACCTTTACCTGCAACTAACGCAGCTCGGAAATCGTCGAAGTCATAAGTCCCGATCCCTTCGGTGGTGTGTGGCGTTATGTTGGTTGAATACACGGTACCGAAAGGGGTCACAAACGGTAGGCCTCCAGCAAAGGGTTCGCCACCTTCTGCACTATGACAAGCCACACAGTCACCGGCATAAGCGAGATATTCTCCGCGCTCAACAGATGACGCTTTCAAACTCGCGAGCCTTTGTTGCTCTACGTCACCAGCGTGTCGGATATAAGCCCCAAGCGCGAGTATCTCGTTCTCACTGAGCTGCTCATCAAACGCAGGCATTAGGTTGTTCAAACCGTAATTGATGGTGTGCTGAATCTCTTCAATACTCCCTCCGTGAAGCCAGATATCATCGGAAAGATCAGGTACGCCAATCGCTGGGTTAGCGACAGCACCATCGGCATGACAAGACGAACAGTATTGGACGAACAAGGTTTTACCGAGCTCGACTTTAATCTCCGGCACATCGGTATGACGTTGGTTGAGGGAGGCTAGATAGTAGGAGACTTTTGCCACCTCGTCTGGGCGCATGATTTCACTCCAACCCGGCATCGCTCCATTTCGCCCTTTGGCAATCGAATGGGTCACAGCTTCATCACTGCCGCCGTATAACCATTCTTGGTCGATAAGATTAGGGAAGTGTTTCTGACCTTGTGCATTATCTCGGTGACAAGCGGCACAGTGAGTTTGGAATAGAATCCTACCGCTGTTCACGATCTCTGGGACAGCAGCTAATCCCTCTAACGTGGTTTCGCTGGTTTGTGCAAATTGCTCATTGAGAGTGGTGGATGGTGAACTGAGCTTATCGTCGCTTTGTTCCCAATCGACTAAGCCTTCCCATTCTCCAAGCCCGGGGTAGAGCACCAAATAACCCGCAGACAAAAGAAATGCCACTGCATAACTGATAAATAACAGCTTAGGTGGAGGCGCATCTTTCTCTTCAATACCATCAAAGGTGCCAATGGTGTGGTCGTGATCGGCCTTGTGATTGCTACGCCAGTATTTAACGACAACAGACACCATCAGAACAAAGAATATTAAGGTTAAGAGTACCGCCCATAGATTCCAGAATGTGCTCATTGTGATACCTCCTGTGACGTATCTTTACCCAGGCTTTGTAAATAGCGAATCAGAGCTTCACCTTTGGTTTTGCCTCTTACTTGCAAACGGGCATCACCAATTTCTTGATCGGTATAAGGCACACCTAAGGTACGTAACACTTCCATTTTGGCGCTAATATCATCGCCAGTCAGAGTCTGCTCAAATAGCCACGGGTAAGAGGGCATGATCGAGGTCGGTACGACTTTTCGAGGGTCAATTAAGTGAATAGCATGCCATTGGTCAGAATACTTTCTACCTAAGTTAGTGAGGTCAGGACCAGTACGTTTAGAGCCCCACAAGTTAGGAAACTCATAGATATCGTCTGCTTCTTGGTTCGGGCGACCATTACGCTTCACTTCTGGCTCTAGAGGGCGAACCATTTGTGTGTGACAAACATGGCAGCCTTCACTGATGTATATGTCTCGGCCTGCTAACTCAATCGGTGTGAGAGGCATCGCTAAGCTGCCTTTGGCAATATCATCGCCACGGACAATGCTTGGCACTACCCAGACCAATAAAGAGAAGGAGGCCACGACAACAGTGGTCAAAATTAAAATGACGATTGAATGTGTAAAGTCTTTACTCATCATTTAAGCTCCTTCATTAACAGTGTGTTTAGCATCATTTGTTACGGGCATACGAACCGTTTTGTACAAGTTGAAAGCCATTAAGAACAATCCAAGTACAAACAGCGCGCCACCAAAGAAACGCATGAATAGCCAAGGTGCTTTAAAGTCCATAGCTTCTACAAAACTGTAAATCAGTTCGCCATTTTCATTTTGAGCGAGCCACATATATCCCTCGCCGATGCCTGCGATCCAAAGTGCTATTGCATAGACGGCGACGCCAGCATGAGCAAGCCAAAAGTGCCATTTAATCAGTCGTCGTGACCATAGATCGGTTTGGCCCCATAAGCGTGGAATGAAGTAGTAAAAAACCGCTATCCCTGACATCCCAACCCATCCGAGAGCCGCGGAATGTACGTGCCCGATGATCCATTCGGTGTTGTGTGCCACCATGTTGAACCAGCGAATAGCGAGTAGCGGACCTTCGAATGTTGCCAAGCAGTAGTAAAGAATCGCTGAGAAAAAGAATAAAAGAATGTAGTCGGACTTCAGCTTTTCTTTATTTTGTAGGAGGGTCATTGCGCTATTGAACGCGCCTGCCCAAGAAGGGAGCCACAGGATCAAAGACATAACGATGCCGATGTTCTGAATCCAGATGGGAACAGAAGAATAAACCAAATGGTGCGTTCCGGCCCACGTGTAAAAGCCGACCAAGCCCCAGAAATGGATCACAGACAAACGGTACGAGTAGATAGGTCGATCCGCCGCTTTGGGTATGAAATAGTAGTTCATGCCAATCACACCAGCGGTCAGCAAGAAACCGACGGCATTATGTCCCCACCACCATTGAACAATCGCATCTTGAGCGCCTGCAAACACAGAGTAGGACTTCATCGCCAACACAGGCATCGCGAGGTTGTTCACGATGAAAATCATTGCAACGACGATAATGAATGCAGCAAAGAACCAGTTAGCCACAAAGATATGGCTGACCTTTCGTTTAGCAAGGGTGCCAAAGAACAACACCGCGTACAGCACCCAAACCAACACAATCATCAAGTCGATTGGCCATTCAAGCTCCGCATACTCTTTTGAGGTAGTGTGGCCTGCGGGTAAGGAAATGACCGCAAGTAACAGGATGAATTGCCAGCCCCAAAATACCATCCATGAAAGGCTTTTGTTGAACAAGTCACAATGGCCTGTTCGCTGGGCAATGTACAAAGACGTCCCCATCAAGATATTCACGACGAAGCCGTAAATTACTCCAGAGGTATGTAGCGGACGCAGTCGACCAAATTGGAAATACTGAGAATCAAAGTTTAAGACTGGCCAATATAATTGCGCGGCGAGAATCACGCCGATGATCATACCTACAATCGCCCACACTAAGGATGCAATGATGAAGTACTTCACGACCTTAATGCTGTATTGCGTTGTCACTTGTTCCATAACAAGGCTCCTTGCCTAGAGGTTTTGAATCGCTGACTTAATTTGAATCGCTGAGCGAGCCTGCTTCGTTGCCGAGCACAGAATAGAAATAGGAAATGTCACGGATGTCTTGGTCTGAGAGCGTGTCGGCTTGTTGTTGCATGAGAATCGCTAAGCCACTGGTTCTTTCTCGAGTCTGGTAATCTTTCAATGAAGAGATGAGATAACCCACTTTTTGACCGCGAAGGTTCGGGTAGGGATCTTGTGTTGAGATGCCATCAGCGCCATGACAGGTCATACACACTTTAGCTTTTTGTTTACCTAATTCGAATTGTTCTTGATTAACTTCAGCAGAAACAGGAAACATGACCAGCGTCATTACTAGGGTAGAAAGTGTCGCCATGGGGTTAAATTTTTTTATATTCAAACTCATTCTCGATTCCCTTGATTATGAAATGAGTAAGCTTTCTAAGATCAATACACGAGATCAACTGGTGAAGTAGAAACGACTGGAACTCGTTATTAAGTCTCTTAAAGCTGCTTACGTTCGATTAAAGGTTATGCAGCAACCAGCATTCTCGCCACTGACTTACTCATATTTATTGTTAATTTTGTTGTTTGATACGTATTCATAAGGCTGATTGGTTTACTTACGCAGAGTAAAATACGAGTTTTTCTTACTAACCAGTCGAGAAGAAATACGTCAAGCGGGTAGGGAGCGCTGAACGAGAGCGGTGATGGAAGAGACAGAGAAACGGCGAAGTTATTGAAAAACAGCGAGGTGTAGGAGCATTCGGAATAAAGTGATACCAATCAATCTGAGTGGTATCGGTACAAGTTAAATGGTCAATTTATACTAGACTCAATTTAGTGACCTTTTAAATGGAGTTTAGAATGAGAACTGTATTCTTGTTGATGCTTTGGCTTTGCTCGTTTTCGATTTTTGCAGCCTCAGAGTTAACGGTTTTCGACCACTCTGGGCAAAAGCATGGTTTTAGTAGAGAGCAACTCCTGTCACTTCCTCAAAAAGAAATTACTACCACCTTGCCTTGGGTCGAGGGTCTGACCGTTTATAGTGGCGTGACGTTACAAACGGTGCTTGGAAATATGGATTTACCGATATCATCACAAGTTACTTTTGTGGCATTGAATGACTATAAAATTGCCGTGCCCAAAGAAGATTTTGATACCTATGAACCCATCATTGCGATTAAAAAGAATGGTGAGTTTATGTCTGTGAGAGAAAAAGGCCCGTTTTGGTTGATTTACCCACTCTCTGCGAATCCTGAGACTAATACCCCTGATTTCCATGCCAAGATGATTTGGCAGATTCGTGATATTCACCTGTAGAGGCTAATTATGAAGAAGCTGTTGTCTATGGCTGCAATCAAAGTCGTTGTTTTGTCTTTGGCCGTGGTTGTTCTATCCGTCAATATCTACAGCGTTACTCGAATTAATGACATCAACAAGAGCTTTTCTAATCGCCAAAATGAGGCAACATGGTTTGTTTTCCAATTGGTAAAGGAATACGCGAATTTCTTGATGGTGAGCCGTTCGGATAATCTCAATTACGACGATTTGTGGTTAGCCTATGATATTACGTGGAGCCGCTTTGATATTCTGATCAACAGTACCGAATCTTCTAACTTCATTAAATCTGCCAACTTCAAACCTTATTTCACCGGAGAGTTTGAGAAATTTAAGTCGCTAGAATCCTCAATTAAGTTGGTGAATCAAGGCGCTTTGCCTAAGGAATCACTGCAGAAGAAAATTGATATTTGTTACAACACGCTGGTCGAATTTATTAACGAAAAGTTTCGACTTCAAAGCCCGGTTATTGAAGAAAACACCACAATGGTCGACAAGTTGGTGATGATGCATCAGATAAGCAGCGTATTTCTGGTGTTGCTACTGCTTGTGACAGGAGCGATTTTTTACGTCGACTTTGCAATCAAACGAAAACTTCATTCTACCGACTTCATTACTGGCTTTCGCAATCGAGTCTCGCTCATGCAGTTTGTTAAGAACAGCTATCCAACAAACGGTAATTTCGACCTTTACTTTGTAAGAATCAGAAACCTTAGTGAGATAAACCAAAAGTATGGACTTGAATATGGAGACTTGGTGGTGAGTTCAGCTGCTAAGTCCCTGACGGCAAAGGTACCGGAAAGTACTATCTCGTTTCGTAGTAGTGGCAGTCAGTTTCTATTCTTCATTCCTGAGCAATTGTACACAAGTGATGAGATACAGGAAAAATTCAATGACGTGCTCAAGGATTATATCTCTGCGGGGAATTTAGAATTGATGATTGACGCTGTAGTCAGGCATAAGAAGAACATCAGCTCTAAAGATATGATGGAGCTACTAACGACAATGCAGAGTTAATCCCCGCATCAGCGATAAGTTAGATCATTAGGTTTTGTTGACTGTACGCTCACCATTCTCCCGCTTCACTATCATGGCTTTTGCCATTCTTTATTTGCCTCCTCATTCAATGTGCAGCCAATAGAGAGCTCCTGCTCTGATGAAGATAGTTCTACTACTAGTTATAGCTATAGTGGCTTTCCGCGCTTGAATAGGAAGAGAGGCTTTGAGGTTTAGGTTTAAGGTTACTGCTTTTGAGTGAGTGCAACGATTCGCTCGTTAGATCTCGAACTGCTAACAGACTGCGGGTTTAAAATTGCTTGCGGGTTATGGTTTCGAACAAACTCGATGAATTCCAGGTAAGTGAGTGGCTGACTGAAGAAGTAGCCTTGTATTAGGTCACAGTTGGCTTTTCTGAGGTAATGATACTGTTCTATCGACTCAACACCTTCTCCGACGACTAGCGTGTCACAAGAGTGGCCTAAGTTAACCATAGATTCGACCATCTTGCGGGCGGCCTTGTCGTCTACCATGTTATCGATAAAGCTCTTATCAATTTTGAGCTCATCCACAGGGTAGTGGAGAAGTTGGTTAAACGCTGTGTAGCCCGTACCAAAATCGTCAAGGGAGACCTTTAAACCTAAGCTTCTGAGGCTCTCGATAGTCTGCACCGTAAGCTTGGTACTTTTCACGTAACTGGTCTCGGTAATCTCTATAATAATGTTGCCAGGTGGCACTTGATAACGTTCGAGTACTTTACGGATGTTGTCGGCAAAATTACGGTTGTAGAGCTCCATCGCCGAGATATTAATTGACAGAGTGCCCTTGTATTTATGAAGTTCTGAAAGCTCTTTATAGCTTTTGATCGCGGTGCCAATGACCCACATGTCGAGCCTGGCAATAAGGTTACTCTTTTCTGCAACTGGGATAAATTCTTCTGGCCCCGCATCGATATCGAATAAGGCTGGGCAACGAATCAGGCACTCCGCGCCATCTATCTGAAGTGTCTTGGCGTTAAAAATAGGCATAAAGCGAAGTTCAAAGTTGTCACTTTCGCAGCACTCTAAGAGTCTTTTCTCTACAACGTCATGGCGTTCCAAGGTATGCAACAACTCTTCGCCATAAACAATACGACTTTCGCCATCACTATGAGACTTCGCATTAGCTAACATTTCATCGATGCATCGGTGCCAAATCTCATCGAACTTTGGCGTGTCGAGCGGTAAAACACCTGTTGCGAGTGATAATCGAAACCCATAGTAGTCAAGGAAGGTGGTGCCAGTCAGCGTATTGTTGATGTTCTCAATTTCTTCGTTTATCACTTGGTTCTTACCCATCTCCAAGATCGCGATAAACTGATTCCCTCCCAGTCTGGCTAAAGAGTAATCACTGCAACTAAAGCCCAAAGAGGCTTGTTGGTTTTGTAGTGTCTCTTTCAGTGCTTTAGCTAAGCTTATCAGTACATTATCACCAACTTTTGCCCCGTAGAGATCGTTAATTTTACGAAAATCGATGATGTCCCAACAAACCACATAGCAGTGTGGGCTCATCGAGCTTTTTAGTCGTACATCAAGGTGTCTGATGAAAGAGCGTCGGTTAGCTAGCTTGGTGAGTTGGTCGAATTCGGCTTCGAACTTCAACTCTGTTAATGAGTCTATGTACGCGTTCTTTAAACCATCAACTTCACTTTGCCCTGATGAGCGTTTGAAGTATCTAAGTTTGAGCCCGCCGATCGATATCTCTTGCAGTAAGTCTTTAAGCGGGCGCACGAGTTGGTAACGTACCACTAAATGTACGATCAACATGATCGTAAAGAGAGTACCAAAGCCACCTAACAAGGTTTGTTTAGCGATGATGGCTTTCTCATGGTTGAACTTTTGTTCTCGAATATTTACTTGCGCGATGAGATGTCGGCTGGTCATCTGCACATTGATATTATCTTGGGTTTGCTCAATTGATTTGATAACGAATTGGGTATTTTCAATGTTGGCAGCGTCTGAGGATGGCTCGATTAAGAACTGAATATTGTCATCGTCATTGTATTTGATTAGCAGGCTAGAGAGTTGCATCAGAGGCCCGTCAGCAATCAAGATGTAGCGATTTAAACTGTTACTTGCACGTTTGTCTTGAGGAAGGAGGTAAGGGTCAATTGCTGCAACATACGAGTATCTGAGCTCTCCACTGATCGAGATATAAGAGAAGCCTTCGTAGGAGAGTTCATTTTTGCTGATTAACGAGGTGTATATATCGAAGACTCTTTCGTAAATCTTGTCAGGGATCTTTAACCCCTCGAAAGGATCGGCTCTGAGAGTCGAAAGCGTTAATTTGAACTTAGGGTCCATGATATAAACATTGCGTTGCCCAAATTGATTGACGTGATTCTGGCTTAATACTCGGAGTACTCGTTTTTCCAATAGCGATAGAGTCGTGTAGTCGCCAGGGTTTTGAATGTAGCGGAGGAACTGCAACGAAGAACCGATATCTTTAACTAGTAAGGACAAGCCGAGCTGCTCGTATTCCGCCGCGACTAAAGCGGTGTTCACATCAGATTGCACCTTGTCCAAATACATGTGCTTAGCATGATTTGATGCGAAGTTGTACATCACGATTCCTGCTATCAGGAGCACAAATGTCAGCGTTGGTAAAAGTACAAAATAGAGCTTCTTCAATACTGGCATGAGTTATCTCAAACTGTCGACAATACGATTGCGAATTTGAATGCTACTCGGTTCTAACGGCTGATAAAGGTAGCTGCGATCTAATACTTCTTTATTCGGGAAAAGCTCGGGATCGTTTTGATACTCCTGAGAAGTGAGTGCTTTTGCTTTTGAACTTGGCGTTGCAAACCATGAATCCATTGCGTTTTGAGCGGCGATTTCGGGTTGCGATAAGAAGGAGAGAATCGTGGTTGCCTGTGGAGATCGCTCTCCGTTGTTAATTGCAGCCATACACTCTAACCATAAGGTTGTTCCTTCTAGAGGCACTGTGTAGGCCCAAGATGCCTCAGGTTCGGCATCATTAAGCACATAGCTGTCACCTGAGTATCCGTAGGCGAGGTCGATGTTGGCTAAGTGTTCGGGATGACGAATATAATCGACAACGTATTCATTACTTTCAAGGTGAGGCTTCTGTGCTTGTAGCGTTTTGTAAGCGACTCGAAGTTCTTGTTCGTTGTTGGTAAACGGCTCAAATTGATTCATCAGAAGCGCAGCACTCACCAAATCCGTAGGCTCATAATACATGCTGATTCGGCCGCTGGTTTTGGTTTCAGGGTCTAGAAGAGCGCCCCAAGACTTGGGAGTCTCAACTTTTCCGCTTCGGTATAAGATGCCGGATGTCCCCCAAGCGTAGGGGATTCCATATTCGCCACACCCATCCACCCATCTTGAGTCAAAGTTGCTTGAAAGGGATTGCTGCAAGTCGCTCAGGTTGTGGAATAAGTTCTGTTTAGCCAGCGCTTTCAGTTTAATACTTTCAATGACAACCAATTCAAACGCACCTCGTCGTTCACTCAATAGCACTTCATCACGAATGGACTCGTCAGAAAAATATTGCTGCTTTAGTGAGATGCCGTAGGTATCACTCAACTGGGTAACGACGCTGTCAGATAAAAATTCATCCCAATTGTAGAGATAAATATCATGCTGCTGGCCAAATACAGGGCTAGCCAAAAAGGATGTTGACGCAAGTATTGATACGCAAAACGCTTTCACTGACGGATTCCCTTTCGTACGTGATAACTAAATCGTAGCCCAAAATTTGCGACATGATTTAAATTTAGGCACTTAATTTAACTTCAACTTCATGCATTTCATGCAAATAGCAACTTGCTACTCCTACTTGATACCGAACCTTTATCGTGTGAGGCAAGGATGACTCCGTCGTATCGTATTCAACACAAGTACGTATTCCAGTTTATTGTCCGTGAATGGATTATTTAAATTAATATTCATCATAATATCCATTCTTACAAGTTATTAAGCATTAAATAATGATGCGGTGATTACCTTTTTCGGGTTTTCGCTCGTATTAATCGTCGTTATTCCTTTGTTTTGCCATCGCGATTTACTCTTATGTTCAATGTTCTTTTATCCCTAAAAACACTTCTATAACGTTTTGTTTATCATTTGTTTCGTTTCTCAATAAGTATCGATAAAGTTGTTGCTAAAGACTTGTAGCACAAGGTGATTGTGCTTATTGTGGGCAGCAATATCTAGGTTATGTCCCAACGAGCCATGATTGCCGGTTTGGGAAATGTTGTGCATTTAGGAGCCATTGTGGATTTAGAGATATATCAAGTAGATTCGTTTACAACTCAAGCGTTTAAAGGGAACCCTGCCGGGGTCTGTATCTCCAAAGAGCCGTTGGATGAGTCGTTAATGTTTTCAATCGCTGAAGAGATGGCGGTATCTGAAACGGCTTTTCTCGCGCTTAACACTATGACGCTTAAATGGTTCACTCCCGAAGTCGAAGTGAAGCTGTGTGGACATGGCACACTGGCAACGGTTCATGTGATGAAAGAACAAGGACTGCTTGAGACAGGTGATAAGGTCGTGTTTAACACCTTATCTGGGGAATTATCTGCCGCCGTTTGTGAATCGTCTATCGAGCTTGATTTTCCTAGTACACAGCTATCATTGCGTTCTGAACCCAACCTCACGCTGCTTGAACACCTAGGTTTAGATCCGCATCAAGTAGTTTCATTCAGAGAATTTGACTCTAAGCAGTTAATCGAAGTTTCCAACGAACAAGTGTTATTGGAGCTTTCACCAAACTTTGATGCGTTAAAAGGTATTCAAGGGCGAGGTGTAGTGGTGACAGCATTGGCAGCAAATACGGAACTTGATTTTGTTTCTCGCTACTTTGCACCTTGGGTTGGGGTTAATGAAGATCCTGTGACTGGCTCGGCACATTGCGCATTGACGCAACACTGGGCAGAAAAGCTCAACAAAAGCAGTTTCAGTGCTTATCAGGCGTCTCGTCGTGGTGGCTATATGTCGACTGAATTATTGGCTAATGGGCGAATAAAGTTAATCGGCTCTGCGACCACTGTGATTAGTGGTGTGTTGAAGCTTTAGATTTTTATAGAAGCTTTAGAGCGCTGTTTGCTCTGTTTTGTTGTAACCGCCTAGTATGTTTTATTCGATTATTCACCGTGAAAGAAGCGGCTAGGGCGGAATGTTATTATTGAAGGAATCACCGTGTCTGCCTTTTATCTTTCCCAAGTATTAGTCGCGATAGCCATTTGTTTTGATCTTCTGTCATTCCAATTCAAGGAAAGGAAGAAAATCGTCACTTGTCTGTTCTTTGCTGGCGTTCTTATTTCGAGTCACTTTATCCTTCTTGAACAATGGACAGCGGCGAGCTTAATGACGATTGCCACGATTCGCTATTTGACGAGCGTATTTTCTACCTCGTCTAAGTTTAAATATTTGTTTTCTTCGATGTCGGTGGTCGCAACCGCAGTGACTTACTCAGGGCTGACCAGCATATTGAGTTGCTTTGCCTCCGTATTTCAGACCTTTGCAGCCTTCAATAAAGATGACCGTCGATTAAGAGAATTGATGATCATCGGAACCAGCTTTTGGTTGGTTCACAATTATTTAGTTGGTTCGCCAACAGCGGTTGTTATGGAGGCGCTGTTTATCTGCAGTAACTTGGTGGGCTATTACCGTTTTTACTTCAAAAAGAGTGCCGCTGCTTAGGTTTACAGTACAGCTAAGGCCCAAGTTGTTAATCAATTCAATGCTAGCTAGGAGAGCTTGATGCCAAACATTTACAATGATGTTCCTTCATCAATACCCAATGAAATATTCAATGACCTGATTGCCAACGACAACATTCGAATCGAGAGAATACTCTCATATGGTCACAGTTCACCAGACGAGGGTTGGTATGATCAAGATGAGAATGAATGGGTAATGGTGATCGATGGGCAAGGAGTGATTGAGTTTGAAGATGGTCGCATTGTTACCTTGTCTAAAGGGGATTATCTCAATATTTCCGCAGGTGAAAAACACAAGGTGCTGAGGACGGATAAAGATGCGGTGACGATCTGGCTCGCTGTGTTTTATCGTTGATATCTTGCTCTAAAGCTGAGGCTGTTAGGTTATAAAGCTTGCTGATTCAGCTGTTTATTTTCACCTCAGAAAGGACTTAAGACAAAAAGGAGTATGTTGTGATTAGAATTCGAAACTATCAAGCGAATGATGACAAAGCACTGTGGGAGATCTTCTTTCATACGGTACGTAACGTGAATGTTCGAGATTATTCTCAACAGCAAGTCGAAGCTTGGGCACCCAGTAGCTTTGACTTTGCGTTATGGAAAAAGCGTATGAATGGGTTACAACCCTTTGTGGCTGAACTCGATGGTTGCGTAGTTGGCTATACTGACCTGCAACCAAGTGGCTTGATTGATCACTTTTTCTGTCACCACGAATATCAAGGGAAGGGGGTAGGGAAAGCGTTGATGGAACATGTTTTCACTGTGGGTCGAGTTCGTGGTATATCGAGATATTTCTCTGAAGTAAGTATTACCGCAAGGCCTTTCTATGAGCATCTTGGTTTTAAGGTGGTGAATGAACAGGAAGTCGAAATGCGTGGTGTAAAGCTGACCAATTACGTGATGGAAAAGGTAGTTGAAGATAGAAAAGTCAGTTGAATAGGCGGGCTAGTGTTCGTAGGGCTACAGAAACCGAGTTTGAAATATTAATGAACCTTTTTAAGGATAACTTTTCCTGATCTATTGATATTGTCGATGAGTTCAAATTGTGTGCAAGATAATTTGTCTAATCTAAACATTGAATGAATACAAGGAGTGTTGTTCATGAGTCATGTGAGTAGATCTAAACTATATACATTGGTGTCGATGTTGTCCTTCGCTGTTGGCGTTCTTGCCTTAGATGCTGGGGTGTCGGGGCTATTTCCTCTCTTTGTTGTCGTCATCTCATTCTTTTCATTTGTCATCAACTCGTTTCTTTGTTTGTTCGGAGGTAAACGCGAAGATGGCTTTGATGCCTATCAAAAAGCAAATCAGACTCGGTCGCGAGCACTGGTCAAAGGCTTAGAAGACTCGAACAAATAAACCTATGCCTTCAGACGAACGGTAATCTCATTTTTGACACAGTTTTCACCTGCTTTTTGTTCTCTTATTCAAGAAAAATCATCACTTTAGCGATAATATTCACTGCAACTAATTTGAGTGAAGGAAGTAACGTGGGAATTGAAGCTTTAGTGTTTGTGATGGACGCATTAATCACCGCATGTTGTATGCACATCGCCTCTAAAATGTCTTTCGTGGTCGCAGATTTTAAATCCCTTCTTACTATTGCTGTTATCGTTGCTCTAGTGTCATTGATTCCAACAGTAGGCTGGGTGTTAGGGTTGATTCTGTTTGTGTTCTTACTCGGGAAAGCGACGCACTCTAGTATTGGTGACTGCATCTGGGTGGTGGTCTTCACGAAGGTGGTATCGATGGCGGCCTTTCTGATATTCGGGCGCTTGTTTATGTAATCCGGGTTCTTGCTTATATCAAGGCAGGCTTGGCTAGTTTGATACCGATCTTAACTTGGTATTTAAACGTCAAAAGGGTGTGAACCTGTCACACCCTCTAAGAAGCTTTGATTTGTGTTCATCTTTATTATTTGGGCAGTAATACAGCATCAATCACATGGATAACACCATTGCTTGCTTCAACATCTGCCATCACGACCTGCGCTTTGTTGATCATCACGTTGCCGTGATCAATTCCTACCATTACCGCTTCGCCTTGCACTGTTACGGCACTATCAAGTTTCATCACTTCAGACGCCATTATTTTCCCTGGCACCACATGATAGGTCAGTACTGCGATCAGCTTGTCTTTGTTTTCTGGCTTCAACAGCATATCAACCGTTCCTTCTGGTAGCGCAGCGAACGCTTCATCCGTTGGCGCAAACACTGTGAAGGGACCGTCACCTTTCAATGTTTCAACTAAGCCTGCCGCTTTTACCGCTGCTACCAAGGTGTTGAAAGAGCCGTTTTCAGCCGCCACGTCAACGATATCTTTCTTCATTCCGTGGTGATCAGCGTGAGCAAAAGCCGTAAAAAGAAGCGTCGCAACTAGCACTGACATGGTTTTGATTAATTTATTAAACATATTGTCTTCCTTTGAGTTTTGTCCGTTATTTTCGAGAGGTATTACGAAAGCCCAATCGTGATAGATCAATTTGTTGTGTCTTTGAGTGAATGGTTAGCGATATCGACAGCGTCAAGCGAATAAATTTATGTTGTCAAATGCTTGTTATAATTCCATTTTGATGCTTATAGTTATTTGATGCTTATAGTTATTTGGTGATTATTCAAGTAATGGATGTGAATATGAGGTTTGTTTTACCAGTAGTCTTTTCTGCATTGGCTTCAATGCCTGCATACAGTGGCCTTGCTCCAAGTGAAGGCTTCAGCGGTAACTTCAGTGTATTGGCCGGTTTCTACTCTGACAGTAGTAATTTGAGTACTGAACAAGATTCGAATCAAGCCACCAACACCCAGGAAGGGGAGAGTGAAAACCAAGGGCTACTCGGCTTTTTGGGTACTGTTCAATATACTTTTGGCGAATCGCTGACTCACCAAGTGTATGCGGGTACGACACGAGAGGATATTGCAACAGGTACCATTGCGTTTGAGATCGGTTATCGATATCAACTTTCTGGTGGCACCATATTGGATTTTTCTGTTATTCCTACGCTTATCTCGGGTAAGGCTTGGACGGATCCGTATGCTGTTGGCGTTAATCGAAATGAAACGGATGTGAAAGGTAATGTAGGACGACTGCAGCTCACTAATATCGGTGGAACTGGTTTTCGAACGGATCTCGCATTTGGGCAATCAGATGTTGATGAAGAGCTATCTGGTAGCCAAGGCTTATCTCCGGAAGATACTGTGCTGCTGGATAGGGAAAGAACCTATGTGTACGCCAAAGCAGGATACCGCTTTATCTTACCAAACCACGCAGGTCTATTTGTTCCTTCAATGGTGTATTTCCACTCAGACGCAGAAGGAGGAGCACTCAGCTTCGATAGTTATGGTATTGAATTAAACTACGCGAAGAGAATCGGTCGTCATGGTTTTGTTGTCACCCTAGATGCAAGTGATCGTGAATATGATGAGTCGAATCCAATTTACGGGCAAGTACGTGAAGAGAATGAATTCGGTGCATTCTTAGCTTATGAGTTTGGTGGTTTGATGGGCTATAAAGATTGGGCGTTCATTACTTTACTGGGTTTAAGAAGCATAGATTCTAATATCGATTTCTATAACTCCGAGCAAGTATTAGCGAGTGTGGGTGTGGATTATAAATTCTGATATTCACACTATTTTAAAAATACTCATCAAAGCAGAAGTTTAAGTTCAGTCTTACTATTTGTTTAATTATTTCGGGCACTTACACCTTTAAAGGTTGTAGGTTCCCGTTGCTATCCGTAATATGAAAATTAGCTTATGGATAGAAATAATAGGATAAGGAAGCGCTTTGGAAATACAAATTAGACATTTAGAAGCAACGGATAGCCAAGATGTTTTCGATATTTATCGCCGCCCTTCAGTTTCAGAAAACACCTCACAAAAGCCTTATCTTAGTTCTGAACAAGTGGAGCGACTGTTTGGTCATTCAGACCATTTCACTCTGGTTGCGGAAGTCTCCGGCAAAGTAGTGGGTCACATTACTTTATTCATGACCACCAAGGTAAGAGACAGGCACTGCGCTGGTCTTGGTATTGCTATTCACCCAGATATGCATGGTAAAGGGGTCGGTAAGGCGTTAATGCAAGAAGCGATCAATCAGGCGGATAACTGGCTTAATCTCGTGCGTCTTGAGTTAGAGGTTCATGCCGATAACCACGCCGCTATTGCTTTGTATGAACGTGTAGGCTTTCAGTTAGAAGGCACAAAAAGACTCAGTACGTTCAAAGCGGGTAAGTACATCGATATGTTGCTGATGTCGAGAATACGACCAGATTACCGTTGAGATCGAACCAAACAGGTTCCTGCTTTAGAAATCGGTTAATGAGCAATTGATTAGTGAAATTCCCATTAAACTCTGTATAGTAGCAACCGTTTGCTTCGTATAACCCCAATGATATGGTTTGGGGGTCTCTACCAGCTCCCGCAAAGTGCTGATTACGAAGGGTTTAGATCACAATTGTGTTCTTACTCTTTGTAATGGCGTTCAAGAAAACCTCCTGTCTATTATTCAGAGTAAGTGCACACCTAAAATCCATAGTAGGTGAAATATGAACGCATTTATTCAAGGGCTCCCAAAAGTAGAGTTGCATTTACACATTGAAGGTTCGCTCGAACCTGAGTTACTTTTCCAGCTTGCTCAACGCAATGGCATTGAGCTGCCTTATTCATCCCCAGAGCAACTAAGACGCGCATACGAATTTGATGATTTACAGTCATTTCTGGATATCTATTATCAAGGTGCTGATGCACTGCGCACAGAACAGGATTTCTACGACTTAACATGGGCTTATCTAGAACGCTGTAAAGCCGACAATGTTATCCATACTGAGATTTTCTTTGATCCTCAGACACATACCGATCGTGGCATTGCATTCGACACCGCTATTAACGGCATTCATCGTGCGCTTGAACAGGGTCATAAAGAGTTGGGCATTACCTCTCAAATCATCGCATGTTTTCTGCGCCATTTATCTGAAGAGAGCGCCATTCAAACGTTCGCAGAGGTATTGAAGCATCAAGATAAGATCGTCGGGGTTGGACTGGACTCTTCTGAATTAGGACACCCACCAGAGAAGTTCAAGCGTGTATTCCAACAAGCAAAACAAGCGGGCTTCTTGACGGTGGCGCATGCAGGAGAAGAAGGGCCGGCTCAAAACATTGTCGATGCGATTGAAATGCTCAGCGTGAGTCGAGTGGATCATGGTGTCCAGTGCATGACAGACGAAGCTCTAATCGAAGAGCTGATTGAAACCAAAATGCCACTGACGGTGTGCCCACTGTCGAATATTAAATTGCGTGTATTCGATGTGATGGAAGACCACAACATTGTCGAACTGCTCAGAAAGGGTGTGGCTGTAACGATTAACTCGGATGACCCTGCTTATTTTGGTGGTTACATGTCGGATAACTTTAATGCGGTGAGCAAAGCTCATGAGATGACGCATCAGGAGTTAGCGCTGTTTAGTTTGAATGCGATAGACGCGAGCTTTATTGAAGCGCCATTGAAGCAGCAATATCGAGAGCTTGTTCAAGGTTACTTAGCTAAAGCTGATTTTGACCAGAATTTCTAGCCGCTGTGCCCATTTACTAGCAGCTGAGTATAAAGCGCTAGGATGGCCAACTAAAGTGGATGGTAAAGTGTTATCGACTGAGTCTGCTTAATCTCTATAAGCCTAAATCATCTAGATGAAGACAAAAAAGAAGCTGGCAGTTTGCCAGCTTCTTTCATTTTTAAATTAAGCTCATTGAGCTACTTGTTCACGTAGTCTTTGAATTTCTGCTTGGTTTCAGCATCCGCTTTTTCGTACCAGAAATAGAGCATCTCTTCAGCTGTATTTGCTGCATTTCCGTCAATCTTTGTTGGAAGCGTTACCGGTTGTGCGACAGCAGCTGCTACGCCCGCGCTAGAACCTACTGTAAGTGCAGCGATGCCGCCTTTCTGGTTGTACTCCTTCGCTTCTTGCGGGTACTTACGACCAATCTGCATGCCATCTTTGATAAGTTTGTCTTGCTTAACACTGATTGCATTTTGGTTTTCATCAACCAGTTTCCAATCTAAGTTTTGAAGGCCTTTTTTCGCTTCGTTGGTGTTACGGAACTTAGGCATGTCAAACGTCAATGCTGTGTCTGTCGCATCAAAAGTAGCAATAATGGTATCGCTGTCGACAAACTCACGGTCGTTGCCTTGGCTGAAAGCAACTTGATATTTGAAAACGATTTGGTTTACGCCATCTGGAACGGTGATCGTTTTGCTCGAAGAGAAGAAACCACCGTCAAGATCGGGTTTAGCTTCATTTACAGCTAAGACTTCGACTAAAGCATCTGCGCTAGAAGGAACTTCAATTGTTACGTCAGCTAACACTTGTGGTGCTGCGATAATTGTCGAAAGCAGCGCAATGGATTGTAATGTTTTCATAGTCATACAGTTATTTAGGTGAGTAGTTCTACACTCGCATGCATAAAGAAGTATTTCAAGTTGCCTTGTCTCGATTTGGTAAAATTCACCGAAACTTAACCTAAGCCTAGTTTTTGAACGTGTTTATTGTGCGGTTTCTAGTCAGGTGAGAGCGTGGACTTGCCTTATTTTCTGTTAAAGCATCTTCATCGACGTTCGTTGGCGCTTGATGTGGTTTTAAAGAGACATAAATAGGAACGATTGCCGAAATCCAAATAGCATAGATGGTAATTACGCGATTGAAGGCGACGAACCAGGTTTCACTGCCCGTACTAGATGTGTAGTAGCCAATGAGCGTTAGCAAGGTGCAGGTGATAGCCCACATCACAGTGGAGGTTGGATCTTTCGTTGTTGCCGCAAGCAATACGATCGTAACGTAGGGAACGGCCATAGCAATGCCCAAAGGTACATGATAGTCGACCACAAAAATGATGGTTGCACCAAGAGCCAAGAACAAGTGTGGGCCGGTGCTAGGTAAGTTCAAATTCCATAGCATGTGATACCTTCCTTTACCCCATTTTGCGTTGCTGGTGGAGTTTGTGTATCAATCGAGTGGCTTGATGACTATTGACCATCAATCGATTGATCAGTTGTTGAAGCAATTCTGCTTCGGGCATGATGTGTTGAACGGCTATCTGTTCGGCTGAGCTCGCGAGTTCAAGCACTTCGTTCATTTCATATCTTGCTGCAATCTCTTTAACCGCCTTCAATGTTCTGGAGAGGTCATCCTGCTTGGCGTCCGAAAATAGCTCTATTAACTCATCGATTTCGTTTTCTAGCTCATCAACGAGAGAAGTTAAGCATTTGAGTTTCTCGTCTGTTTTAAGCTCATCATTAGCTAAAAATTGGCTACGCGACAGTTCTTCCTCTGTGAGTGGCAATTTGTTCTTAGGGTGACGCGTTAACATCGTGATGTTACTTTTTTCCTTGTTTGGAAGATTGTGTGCGTTAACGGAGTGATGGCGGTTGACCTCAAACTGTTGGTGAAACTCGTTGATGGCGTTTTGTAAGCTGTTTTTCTGTAACGGTTTGGTGAGTACAAAGTCTGCGCCTGATTCGATGAATTCATCGTGGGCCTCTTTGAATACATCGGCGGTACATGCAAAAACAACCGTAGTCAGCTTGAGTTCGCCACGGATTTTTTGAATCGCTTCAATACCGCTCATGTTGGGCATATGGTTGTCCATTATGATCAGGTCATATTGGTTTGACGCCAACTTATCTAAGGCCTGTAAACCGTCGTAGGCATTCTCAACCGTTAAGTTTATCGACTCACAGAACTTCCTAATCACCATTGCGTTGATCTTGTTGTCTTCGACTAACAATACTGAGAAGTCATCGAGAGTCTCATTGGTTTTGGTTGGCGTTTGGTCGATGACTTGTTCTTCAAGCTCATGCATCTCCAACGGCAAAGAGATCTTAAATTGAGTGCCCAAACCAAGCTGGCTGGAAACCTTAATTGTTCCGCCCATCAGTTCGACTAACTGCTGAACAATGGAAAGCCCTAACCCTGTGCCACCAAACTTACGGGTTGTTGAGAGCTCGGCTTGTTCAAAGGCGGTAAATATATGGTCGATTTTGTCTTCTGCAATGCCAATACCTGTGTCAGTCACTAATATATTCACGCTTGGTGGGGTAGTCGGTGCAATCAAGAATTCCACTTCAACCTTTCCTGACTCAGTAAACTTGACTGCGTTGCCTGCTAAATTAAATAAGATCTGACGTGTACGTGCAGAGTCACCAATCAACTGAATATTGGTAGGAATGTTATCTTTAATGATAAAAGCTAGGCCTTTGTCTTCTGCAAGAGGTGTCAATGTTTTATCAAGGTGTGTCACGACGTCGGTGACAGAGAACGGGCTATATTCCAACGCCATCTTGCCTTGTTCCACCTTAGAAAAGTCAAGAATGTCATTTAATATGGTGACAAGGTGTTGTCCTGAATCAATGATGATTTGGGCCTGTTTGCGAGTATCTAAACTTTGCGAGTCTTCCTTTATGATTTGAGCGATACCTAACACACCATTCATTGGGGTTCGTAACTCGTGGCTCATGGTCGCTAGAAAGAGAGATTTTGCTTCGCTGGCTTTTTCTGCTTTGTCTGCGGCTTCTTGATAGGAGAGGTTGTTTCTTTTGAGTTCGAAGACTCGGAAGAAAAACATGGTGAATGAGAACGCTAAAGTCAGCAACGCCAAAACGATAATAAGCTTAACGATGATACTTTTAAGTTGGTCTTGCAGATCGGTAAACTCATGCTCAATATGTTCAATGTACTCCATGCTGTGTGCTGAAAGTACTTGAGATAACAGCTGACTTTGTTGCTGGTTGAGTTCGGTAAACGTTTTATAAAGGTTCGCCAGCTCGGAGTTGACACCAGAATGGTTAATTTCGATTCCCCCAACCAACACACTCGCAAGAAGCGCGCTTTGAATGTCGATATTTGCATTGTTTATCTCAGCATCAGTTGAGCTGCTCTCTGTGAGTTGTAGAGTTAAAGATTGCAAAATAAACTGACGAGCCACACTAAGTCCTACTAGGTTGTCTAGCGTATCTAAGTTCGACATTGAAGCATCGTAGAAGCGCTCCAATAATTGCGCTGTTGGTAAGTGTTTAAAGAACGTAGAGTGGATATTCTCGCTTTGATAACTTTCTCTGAGCAGTTGTAACTCTCTTTCTAAAGCCACCAAATCTGCAGACATTTGATAAGGGTTGGAAATACCCGCAAGCGCTGCATTGGTGATGTGATCACGCATTTCTAATACTTCATGGCCTAACTCCCGAATAGGCACTCCATATTCGGTGACCTTTTCATGCTCGGAGTAGGTCAGCATAATGAAGCTAATTAAGCCGATGAAAAGCGATACAAACAGTAGAAATATGAGTCTGATCTTATTCATTTTCAAACTCCATTAACATTTGAGGACGGTTACCGGTAAGGGATTCGAGGAAGACCTTGATATCGTTGATGGTCTGTTTCTCAAACGTTTTACCGAGTTGGCTTTCACCCATGATTTTGATCGCTTCTTCGAGTGTGGCTGTTTGGCCGTCATGAAAATAGGGTGCAGTGATCGCCACGTTTCTTAAGCTAGCAACACGAAATAGATGCTTATCTTGTGGTTGCGCGGTAAACATAAAGCGACCTTGGTCTTCACTTCGTTCGGTTCCTGTTTTCGATAACCCGAAGTAACCAAATCGCATCACCATGCCTCCACCAATGTTGGTACCTTGGTGGCAACGAATACAGCCTTCTTCTTGAAAGGTTTCCCAACCTCGTTTGGCGGTTTCAGAAAGTGCTGCGTTGTCACCTTGTAAATACAGGTCGAAAGGGGCATTTGGTGTGGTCAAACCCTGCATAAATTCAATAAGAGCAGCCTTAATTGAAGCTTCGTCAATGGGCGTTGATTGTTCTTGGAATAAGTCGATGTAAGTTTTCGATTGAGACACATAATCCGTAATATGTTGCCAGTTTGAATCCATTTCATCGACGTTGTGCACTGGGCCATCAATTTGATCGCCGAGATTATTCACCCGACCATCCCAGAAGAACCGATAGTTAAAGACTGCGTTAAAAACGGTGAGTGAATTTCTCATCCCTGCGCCGTTTACGCCAATCGAAACTGGAATCACCTCTGCGCCGTTGGTTTGCAGGCTATGACAACTTTCACAGCTCACACTGCGGTTAGAAGAAAGGTTCGGGTCTTTAAATAGCACCCAACCAATTTTGGCCAGTTCATGATTTATCTCGGGAGAGTTTGGAATCGGGGATATGGGTTGGCTTGAAGCGACGGTTTTATGTGCGTGCTTTTCTTCGGAATGTGCGGAGTGCCCTGAAGAGTGAGAGTCATCATGATCGCTTTCATGGGCGTGATCTTCTTGGTGTTCGAGCGAGGTGTGCATTTTTGAAGAGGCCGCGTCATAAACTAGCATAGCGACTGAAACGACAATGACAGTGATGCTTATTCCTGCTAAACATGGCGTTTTCATAACATTAGTCCATCTAGTTTTGACAATTATGGCAATTCAGAATCCTTCTGATATCACCTTCATTTCACTTTCCAATGATAGGTGTTATTTATAAACCTAGTTGCGCATACTTGATGTTGCAAGACAAGTGGTAGGAAATTAAATCGCTTAGGTAGTTGTCTAGCGGGGATTGATCGGGAGATCTTAGTCAGAATTGAATGAAGCTCTTTCAATTGAATTTAAGCCGAATGGCGTTAAACGAAAAAAGCCGTGGTAACTCAAGTGAGTTATCACGGCTTTCGTACTAGATTATGTATTTACTATCAATCTTAGTGCAATACACATCTATACAGTTTGAACAATCTACACCGCCTATCTAAGCTTATTTAGCTTGCGCTGCTGCCGCTTCTAATTGCTTAAGTTTACCTTGAAGCATGTATGCATTCTGGTTGAAGTTACCAGGGTTCAGTACTTGGCTATTCTGCATAGGGTAATCTGGTAGCGTCGTCATAAACTCTTGAACCTGATTTCCTACTGGAACGAATAACCACATGTTGTCTGCCATCCAGCGTAGGTACATACCAGACTCGTGCGGTGCTTTCTCGAATGGGTCAGCACGTAGGTGAACAACTTGAGGCCAGTTTGGTTGGAAACGAACTGCATCCACAATGTTACCATCCATCACAGCAAACGAAATCTTGAAGTCATTCCAACGTACTGCGTTTAGCTCAGCGTTAGCAGAGAAGTAAAGCATGCTGTCACGAGGGCCTTTCTCTTCTTTACCTTGGAAGTAAGGCAGGAAGTTGTAACCATCTAGGTGTACGCGCCAGTTTTTACCGTTGTAAGTTGCACCTTTGTCAGATGCTAGCTTCTCAACCACTTTATCATCACCAGCGGCTGCTAGTAGAGTAGGAATCCAGTCTTGGTGGCCCATGATATCGTTGATTTTTGTTCCAGGTTTGATAGTCCCAGGCCAGCGAACTAGCTGAGGCACACGCATACCACCTTCGTAAGTTGTACCTTTCTCACCGTGGAAGTAAGTTGCGCCGCCATCAGGCCAAGAAACCGTTTCAGCACCGTTATCGGTAGAGTAAATTACGATAGTGTTGTCAGCGATTTTTAGTTCATCCAGCTTGTCTAGAAGCACACCAACATGGTCATCATGCTCTAACATACCATCAGCATAAATACTGATACCTGACTTACCTTGGTATTTCTCTTGTAGGCGAGTCCACACGTGCATACGAGTGGTGTTGTGCCAGATGAAGAATGGTTTGTCAGCTTTTACCGCTTTTTCCATGAATGCTAGAGATTCTTCTAGGAACTCTTCATCCGCATGCTCCATACGCTTACGCGTCATTGGGCCAGTATCTTCAATCTTACCGTCAGCAGTAGACTTGATTACACCACGAGGGCCGTAGTTCTTACGGAACTCTGGGTCTTTAGGGTAGTAATATGTTTCTGGCTCTTCTTCGGCGTTTAGGTGGTACAGGTTACCGAAGAACTGGTCAAAACCGTGGTTCGTTGGAAGGTGTTTGTCTTGGTCACCCATGTGGTTCTTACCGAACTGAGCTGTCATGTAGCCTTGTTCTTTAAGAAGGTCTGCGATCGTTGGAGCCCAATCAGGGATACCGTGGTCCGAACCTGGCATGCCGATAGTCAATAGACCAGTACGGAAAGGTTCTTGACCTGTTAGGAATGCAGCACGACCAGCAGTACACGATTGTTGACCGTAGTGGTCAGTAAATAGTGCGCCTTCGTTAGCAATACGGTCGATGTTAGGTGTTTCGTAACCCATCATACCGTTGTTGTATGCACTGATGTTGAATACACCAATGTCATCACCCCAGATAGCAAGAATGTTTGGTTTTTCTGCTGCTGTTGCCGCTGAAGAAGCTGCTAATAAGCCAACACCTAATGCTAGTTTATTAATTTTAGTACCCATAAGGACTCCGATTCACTTTTAAGATTAATGCGTTAGAACAACGCATCGATGAGCAAATGTTATTCTCAAAATTCCGTTACGTCCTTTTATAGTGCTTATAACCAATCGTTATGATGCTTAGGTAACCTATTGATTAATATCAGCTCCAGTGGGTACGTAGAATAAAGCCTTAGTTTGTATGTGTGATCCTTATCATGTTTGTTGGCGTAAACCTTATCGATGATTTCTGTATCCGTATCTCAATAAAAATGACAAAAAGATTAATAGCTTAGGGTATCTCGCGCATGTGTAAAAAATGGACTATACGTTGTAGGGCAGGATGCAAATAACTTACGAAGAGGTTTCTATGACAGCGAAATATGGCGCTAAACGTCGATTAGCGATTTTGGGTACAGCGATGATGGCCGCGTCCAGCGCCACTTTTGCGGCTGAAAAGCCAAATATATTGGTTATTTGGGGGGACGATATTGGTCAATCCAATGTGAGTGCATACACCTTCGGTCTCATGGGTTACAAAACCCCGAATATTGATAGCATCGCGAAAGAAGGGATGATGTTTACGGACTATTACGCAGAGCAATCTTGTACTGCGGGTCGCTCTACCTTTATCACGGGACAAAGTGTATTACGAACGGGTTTGAGTAAAGTAGGTTTGCCGGGCGCAGACATTGGCTTACAAGCAGAAGACGCGACAATCGCAGAAATGCTGAAACCTATGGGTTACATGACAGGTCAATTTGGTAAAAACCACCTTGGCGATAAAGATGAATTCCTTCCAACAGCACACGGGTTTGACGAATTTTTTGGCAACCTTTACCACCTAAATGCTGAAGAAGAACCAGAGAATGAAGATTACCCAACCGATCCTGAGTTTCGTAAGAAATTTGGCCCTCGTGGTGTCATTAAGTCATTCGCTGATGGCAAGATTGAAGATACCGGTCCACTGACGCGTAAGCGTATGGAAACGGTTGATGAAGAAACACTAGACGCGGCACTTGATTTTATGGATCGCGCAGTGAAAGCGGACAAACCATTCTTCGTGTGGTGGAACGCGACACGTATGCACTTTAGAACGCACGTGAAAGCCGACAGTAAAGGCGTAACCGGTGTCGGTAACTACGCTGATGGTATGGTTGAGCACGATCGACACGTTGGGCAACTATTGAAGCAAGTGGATGAGTTGGGTATCAAAGACAACACGATTGTTTTCTACTCAACGGATAACGGCCCTCACATGAACTCTTGGCCTGATGCGGGTACAACCCCGTTCCGTGGTGAGAAAAACACCAACTGGGAAGGCGCATACCGTGTACCAGCAATGGTTCGTTGGCCTGGTAAGATTGAACCAGGAACCGTATCTAACGAAATCATGCACCATATGGACTGGATGCCAACCTTCGTTGCCGCCGCTGGTGATGACCAAATCAAAGAGAAGCTACTCAAAGGTCATACTGCCGGTGATAAAACGTTTAAGGTTCACTTAGATGGTTACAACTTCCTTCCTTACCTAACGGGTGAAGAAGAGAAAGGCCGTCGTTCGGAGATCTTCTACTTTACCGATGATGGTGATCTAGCGGCGCTTCGTTACAACCAATGGAAAGCGGTGTTCATGGAGCAGCGTGCGACGGGTACCATGCAAATTTGGGCTGAACCGTTCGTGACGTTACGTCTTCCTAAGCTGTTTAACCTGCGTATGGACCCATACGAAAACGCAGACATTACATCGAATACATACTACGATTGGTTGTTAGACCATGCTTATATGTTCGTTCCAGCACAGGCGTATGTCGGCAAGTTCCTAGAAACCTTTGCTGAATACCCGCCACGCCAAAAAGCCGCGAGCTTTAGCTTGGATCAGGTAATGGAAAAACTTCAGGAATCTCATAACAAGTAAGTGATTGTTTGAGTGAAACTGAACAGATTGAAGAGCTCTTAGGAGCTCTTTTTTTATGCGCATACCGATGAGTAAATCCCGGTCGTGAATATGAGTCACAACTATCGAGCTCATTGCCACTAAATAATTGTAAATTCGTTGTTTTTACGTCTACCTTATTAAGCATAAGGATGTATAAAAACAAGGAATGTTATGTCTGCATGGTTGTGCTCACTGGTAAACGGATTGAAACACCAGCGAGTCGCAGTATTATCCGCAATCTTGTCTTCACTGATGTTGTCGCTGTTCAGTCTGAACGCCTATGCCAACGAGCAAGACCCTAATATCAACTCTGATATTTCAAAGGCCAACTCTGTAGCTTCGCACGTTAGCTCTGATGCTTTACCTATCGGCTCTAAAGCCACGTATGTCGGTTCGGAAGCGTGTGTTGATTGTCATAGTGCAGAAGTCGAAGCGTGGGAGGGCTCTCATCATGATATGGCGATGAAGCACGCTACAGACGAATCTGTATTAGGCGATTTCAACGATCAAACATTCACTCATGACGGTAAACCCAACCGATTTTTCCGCAAGGGCGAAGAGTTCTGGGTCAATATTGAAGGGCAAGACGGCCACTTTAAAGATTACAAAATCAGCTATACCTTTGCCTTTGAACCACTACAACAATACATGGTTGAATTTGAAGACGGCCGTGTACAGTTGATTCCTTTCGCTTGGGATTCTCGCACTGAGGGCGAAGGCGGTCAACGCTGGTTTCACCTCTATCCTGATACCACCAACACCGATGAATTCTACTGGACCAATAGCGGTCAAAACTGGAACTTCATGTGTGCTGATTGCCATTCAACGAACCTAGAGAAAAACTACGACAGCGCGAGTAATACCTACAACACTACTTGGTCTGAGATTAATGTCGGTTGTGAAGCGTGTCATGGCCCTGCGAGTGAGCACGTTGAAAAGGCTCAGCTAGCAAAAGCTAACGGTGGAAAGGATGCTCCAGTCTCGGCGCATTATAGTTTTGACCGCGACTTGTCGAAGTCGGTCAAAGAGTGGATCTATCAAGAGGGTAATTCAACCCTGCAACCAAAAGACATCATCCATACCAATCAAGTTCAAACCTGTGCTCAATGCCACAGCCGTCGTACTCAGTTAAATGAAACGGGTGATCACGTTAACGGGTCTTTCTTTGATAAGTATCGCTTGAGCTTGATTACCCCAGAGCTTTACCACAACGATGGTCAAATCTACGATGAAGATTACGTTTACGGATCTTTCCTTCAATCCGTGATGGCTGAAAAAGGCGTCACATGTACTAACTGCCACGATCCTCATACCGCTAAACTAAAAATTGCGGAAGAAGCCGTGTGTAGCCAATGTCATATTGCATCAGAATACACGCCTGAAAAGCACACATTCCACGAAGCGAATACTGAAGCTTCACAATGCACGACTTGTCACATGCCAGAGACGACTTACATGGAGGTCGACCCAAGACGTGACCACAGTTGGCATATCCCACGCCCTGATATTAGCCAACACATCAAGACGCCGAACGTGTGTACTAGCTGTCATGAAGATCAAACCGACCAGTGGGCAGATAAGCAAATCGGTGAGTGGTTCCCAGATTCTAAGTATCGTAATCAGCAGCACTTTGCCGTTGCCTTTTATGCTGACTCGATAGGGCACAGAGGTGCAGAGGATGCGTTGGCATACTCGGCTCAGGACTCTAGCTTAAGCAATATCATTCGTGCATCGAGCTTAGAACGTTTGGGCGGTAATACGGGTAAGAATACGCTTATTTCGCTGGCAAGAGCGGTGAAACATGATGATGAAATGATCCGTTTGGGTGTGGTACAAGGCTCGTCTGGTTTCCCATTCACTGACCGTTGGCAAATTCTAGAGCCGCTACTGAAAGACCCTGTATTGTCGATTCGTTCAGAAACCGCAGGCGCATTAGTGCGTTATTGGGGAGAAATGAACCCTCTGCAGAAAGACCAAATCAAGCCTGCATTAGAAGAGTACATTGAAATACAGCAATTTAATGCCGACAGAGGATTTGGACGTACTAACCTAGGCAACGTTTACCGAGATTTAGGCCAGCACGACAAAGCGATTGAGTTTTATCTAGGCGCTATCGAGATTGAGCCTTATTTCGAAAACAGCTACGCCAATTTAGCGGATTTGTATCGAGCGCAAGGTAACGAGGCAAAAGCGTTGTCGACCTTGAAGCAAGGTATTGAAGCTCAGCCTAAATCGAGTGTTTTGCCATACAGCACAGGATTGTCTCTGCTTCGTGTGAAAGATTACGAACAAGCAACGCACTACCTTAAACAAGCCGCTGAAACTGCGCAAACCGACCCACAATATTGGTATGTGTACGGATTGGCTTTGGAGAAATCTGATGTGCTTGCGGCAAGTCAATCACTGCACAAGGCTTACCAATTTAGCCGCAACCCACAGCACCTGTATGCTCAGTGTGAAGTGTTGGCGCGAAACAGCCATATACCGGGCGTACCAAAGGCGTTTGAGCAATGTATTTCATCATTGAGCAAAGTGGCACCGCCGGAAGCCATTAACCAATTGAAAGCTAGGTTTAAATAAAGCGATGAGGTGAGCTTGGCTATCGAGCTTGCTGCTTATTCCGCTTGTAACCAATTATCGCGTTTATAACTAATAGTTATGGAGCTTGTGAGTAGGATGTACGCAGCCAGATTGAATTAAGGGAAGACCTATGAACCATGCGCAACAAGCAATTAACCAACTGATTGAACAAACAGAGAAAAGTGTTATCGGTCAGAGCCACGTCGTTCGGGCTCTGGTGATAGGGTTATTGACTAATGGGCATGTGCTTTTAGAGGGACTTCCCGGTACAGCGAAAACTCGTTCAGTGAAATCACTGGCGAACCTACTGAACACCAGTTTTGGTCGAATTCAGTTTACGCCTGACCTGCTGCCATCAGATGTAACCGGTACAGAAGTGTATCAAGAGCTAGATGGAAAGCCTCAGTTGCACTTTCAACCGGGCCCTATTTTCAACAGTATTGTTTTAGCCGATGAAGTGAACCGTGCTCCTGCAAAGGTACAAGCGGCTCTGCTTGAAGCTATGGCGGAAGGAACGATTACGGTGGGTGGTCAAACTCATATCCTACCTGATCTATTCATGGTGCTCGCTACGCAAAACCCAGTAGAGCAAGAAGGTACGTATCCACTGCCTGAAGCACAGATGGACCGTTTCATTATGAAAGTCACGGTCGACTATCCAGAAGATGAAGCTGAACGCGACATCATTCGACTTGTGCGCAGTGAGGAACTCGGTAGCGAGACGAGTTCGGAATTAGTCACTCCACAGCATATTGAACCTGAATTAGTGCTTGAAGCGCGCCGCCAACTTCCAGACATTGCCGTTTCCGATTTAGTAGAGAACTACATTGTGGCCTTGGTGATGGCAACTCGTAAGCCAGAGCGTTACCCAGAATCAAACTTGTCTAAATGGATTGAGATTGGTTCAAGTCCGCGTGCTTCCATCGCGTTGGATAAATGTGCTCGCGCTTATGCATGGTTGCAAGGACGTGACCATGTCACGTTGGACGATGTGCGTGCCATGTTACCAACCGTATTAGGTCACCGATTCTCGTTGTCTTACGACGCATTGGCCGATGGTGTTGACCATCAAAGAGTGGTTGAAGAACTGCTCGATAATGTTGAGATTGGATAACTAGGGGGCGTCATGGCGAAGCCAACACAAGCTCCCAAATCGCAAGGCCTTGATCCACGACTGTATTGTGATTATTCAAGGTTAGTGCGAATTCAGGCTCAAGCTGAGTCGTTTTCACTGTTACCTCATTTAAAAGCGGGCAGCGTACTTTCGGGCAGACATAACTCTTTGTTCCGTGGTCGTGGTTTGAACTTCGAAGAATTACGTCATTACCAATTGGGTGATGATATCCGTAATCTCGATTGGAAAGTTACGATGCGAACGGGTAAGCCTCATGTTCGTAGCTATACCGAAGAGAAAGACCGTAATGTGATGATCTGTGTCGATCAGCGCAGTTCGATGTTCTTTGCGTCTCAAAACAGCATGAAATCTGTTGTGGCTGCCGAAGTGGCGGCATTGTGTGGATGGCGAGTGCTGAAAGATGGTGATCGTGTCGGCTTCGTTTTGGCCTCGCACCAAAAACTGTTTCATACCAAAGCTCAACGTTCTCAATCTGATTTGTTGGCTCAGTTAAAACATCTTACCAAGGCTAATCAAAGCTTAGGTGTCAGTGTGAGCGATAGCGAAGGTGTTGGATTTAGCCAGTGGATTGAACTGATAAAACGAATGAGATTAAAGCAATCGACCTTAATCTTTATTAGTGATTGGCGAGATTGCCAAGAGCAACATCTTGACCGACTAAAGCAACTGCAACAACACAACGATATCTTGGCCATTATGGTCACCGATTCATTAGAACAGTCATTGCCTCAAGATCTTGCAAGCGCAAACTGGGTGGTGGGTGATGGTCGCTTTCAACTTAATCTGGATAGCCAATCTAAGGTTAACCTCGCAAGTGAAAGCCTTGCCCAAAAAGCGGCACTTCAGAAACTGTCCCTTGCTAAATTGATGGCGATGAAAAACCTCCCTTATATAGAATTAGACACGTCGGGCAATCACATATCACAGCTGCAGAAACTAGTGGGAGGGCGCTAAATGGCTGTTGAACATACTCCCCCAAGTACCTATATCCTCCGCGAACTGCACGATGTAGCGATTCCTGACAGTGTGAGCTGGGCTCCTCAAACGATCGGCTGGAAGATCCTTGGCGTTATTCTGTTATTGGTCGCTATCTATCTGGCTTATCGCTTGGCGTTAAGGTGGTGGAATAACCGTTATCGCAAAGAAGCGCTTCAAGAACTCATGGTACTGGATGCAAGAGACAAGAACTCAACCGAACGAACCTTTAAAGTCCTCAAAGTGGTGCTTCGTTACCTAGACAGCAGTAATGCCAAGTTGTTTGGCCAAGCTTATGTGAACCGTTTGAACGCTTATCTGCCTGTTAGCACCAACACGAGTGAAAACAGCAATGCGTTCTTTGCCGATGAAGTTTCGGAATTATGGATGCAAAGCCTAATTGACTCTAATGTGCGTTTGAGCTTTGAACAGCGTTTAGAGGTAATTCAAACCGCGATGATGTGGCTAAAACTTCACAAGCCGAATGTACAGGTAACGGTTGAGGGGCAAGACAATGTTTGATGTTTTATCTGCCAGTTTTGAATTTGCGCATCCGCTGTGGTTTATTGCGCTGCCTTTACCGTTGTTGGTCTACTTTGCGGTGCCAGCTTATCGAACTAAGCAAATGGCGATTAAGGTGCCATTTTTTCGAGAATTGGTAGAAGCGATTGGGGAAGCACCGTCAGAAGGTGCAAGCCAGTTAACTCCAAGCTGGTGGCAACGAACCACGCTCATTATTACTTGGGTATTGGTCGTGTGTGCGTTAGCGAAACCAACCATTCTTGGTGAGCCACAGGTTCGCGAACAATTGGGTCGTGATGTGATGGTGGTGGTCGATTTGTCTGGCTCAATGGCGGAGCAAGATTTCACTTCTAAACAAGGCGATAAAATCTCTCGTTTAGATGCGACCAAAGAGGTGTTAGCCGATTTTGCGAAAACCAGAAAAGGAGACCGACTCGGTTTGATCTTGTTTGGTGATGCAGCGTTTGTACAAACGCCATTTACCGCGGACCAAGATGTATGGCTTGAACTGCTTAATCAAACCGATGTCGCGATGGCAGGGCAAAGTACGCACTTGGGCGATGCAATTGGCTTGGCGATCAAGGTGTTTGAACAAAGTGAAAAGCAAAGTGCTGCCGTTCAAGATTCAAACGTCGACACCAACGAAAAAGAGAAAGTCGTGATCGTATTAACAGACGGTAATGATACAGGAAGTTTTGTTGAGCCTATCGATGCCGCAAAAGTCGCCAAGGCTAAAGGCGTTCGAATTCACGTTATTGCGATGGGCGATCCGCAAACCGTTGGAGAGGTTGCTCTGGATATGGAAACCATCAAGCGTGTCGCTCAAGAGTCAGGTGGCGAAGCCTTTGAAGCACTTAACCGCGACGAACTGACCAAAGCCTATGCTCAGATTGGTGAGCTTGAACCTCAGTTATATGAAAGTACCACTTATCGCCCTAAACAGGGGCTGCACCACTATTTGATGGCGATTGTTGTAGTGATGTATTTGACCGCATTCAGCTTAGCAACGATACGCCGAAGATCGCTGCTCGCTTCTTCTGTTAAGAATTTGAAAGGAGAGAGTGATGCCTGATTCTCTCACGATACAACAGTTTTTTACCCAGTTTCATTTTATCCGACCTTTGTGGTTGTTGGCCTTTATTCCGATGTTCTTCCTGTTATGGGTTCGTTGGAGAGAAGAGACCAAACCAACGTGGAAAGACATTTTACCTACACATTTACGTGATGCATTGACGATTGGCGAAACAGGCTGGCGCAAGCAACTGCCGTTGAAGCTATTGGTGGTGATTGTGACTATCGCCATCATTATCTGTTCTGGCCCAACATGGCAGCGTGAGGCTTCGCCTTTTGGTGAAGACAAAGCGTCGATGTTGGTTGTGCTTGATAATAGTGAATCTATGCTTGCTAAAGATTTGCCTCCAAGTCGCTTGGAACGATCTAAGCAGAAAATTAGAGACTTATTGGCAGCTCGCAAAGGCGGTAATACGGGCTTAGTGGTTTATGCAGGCAGCGCACACGTGGCGATGCCCATCACGCAAGACAGCAAGGTGTTTGAACCGTTTCTAGCGGCTATCACACCCGATATCATGCCTGTTTCAGGTAAGTCAGCAGAGGAAGCACTGCCACTGATTAATCAGCAACTGTCTGGTGAGTTAGGCTCTTCTGTACTGTTGGTATCAGATGGTGTAAACCCAAGCACCATTAGGGCGTACGAGAGTTTCTTTAACGACAATCCGTATCAGTTGCTCATTCTCGCCGCAGGAAACAGTAATGTGGTGAGCGATAACCCTGTCGACCTAGATTCACTGCGTAACTTAGCGAGTAAGACGGGTGGACGAGTGATTGAAGTGACCGTTGATGATTCGGATATCCAACAACTGAACAGAGCGGTTGAAAGAAACATGCAGCTCAACGGCGAATCTTCAATGCCTTGGAAAGACATGGGCTATGGACTGCTTATTCCAATGGCTTTCATTATGTTGCTATGGTTCAGAAAAGGGTGGTTGGTGCAGTGGTGTGTCGTTGGTTTGATGATCACAAGCAGCATGTATTCACCAGACACTTTGGCGAAAACAGTCAACTTAACCGCTGAGAAACCAGTTGTGGTGGAGTCGGTTACTACTTGGGACAAAACAGCTCAATGGTGGTGGGACTTATGGTTAACGCCCGATCAGCAAGGTCAACGCCTGTTGAATCAGAAAGAATATCTTCAAGCTGCCAAACATTTTACTGACCCAATGCGAAAGGGCGCGGCTTATTACTATGCTCGTGATTTTAAGCTCGCTCACAGTGCGTTTTTGCAAACCAAAACTGACCTTGGTTTGTACAATGCAGCGAGTGCGTTAGCTAGGCAGCGTGAATACCTTGCCGCACGAGACCTCTTGAAATCATTAAGTGAGAAAGAGGATCTGTCACCAGAACTAAGAACGGATGTGGAGAACAATCTTGCTGTGCTTAGTGGAATTGTCGAAGAGGTAAACCGAACCAGTGAAAGCCAGTCTGGAACCACAGATGGCCCTGAAGAATCTTTAGAACTCGAAGACGATCAGCCGCGAACGGGTGATGGCGCTGAAGAAGAAACGGTAGCGGAATTGATGCTTAAGGAAACACTTAACGCGAATGAGATTTTGGGCAGCCAAGAGCTTGCCGACAAGTGGTTAAAGCGAGTAGAAGCCGATCCTAAGTTCTTCTTGAAATCCAAATTCCAAATTCAGTTAAGAGATCCTGCGCCTTCCATCGAACAAGCGTCAAAACAGGAGCAAACGCAATGAGTCGATATGATTTAGCTCTTGAATCGATTCAAGTAAAGGTAGGGCGCTCAGAGTCCTTTAAACTAACCAAGACCTTGCTTGTGTCGATGGTTCTATTGATTAGCACTGTTTTCCCTACTTTTGTTTCTGCTGCAGATATCTTCGATCTGCAAAAAAGTGGTGACGTTGAGCTTATCGCTTGGGTAGGGGAAAAGCCAAAGTCAGGCGATAAGATAACGCCGGGCAAAGTCAGCGTAAATGAGCAGGTCATTCTGAACATTGAGGTGGCGACACCGCGCTGGTTAACGGGCGGCACTCGAATCGGCAGTATCGAAATCCCTAACGTTATCGCTAAGCAGCGTAACCAACTCGCGACGAACTACACAGAAAGAGTCGGTGGTACTACATGGTCACGTCAGCGTTGGGAAGTGACGCTTTATCCGATGACTTCCGGTGAGTTTGTTATTCCAACCGTACCGGTTCGTATCCAAGTTTCTGCTCCTGATGGTTCAAACGTGGGCGGTACGCTTTACACGCAGCCGATTAAGTTTGAAGCTTCGTTGCCTTCAGGTTTACTCGATAATGAAACGCCTTGGTTTTCTGCGACAGAAGTAGATATAGAGCAACAATGGCAACGCTCAAGTGAAGAGCTAAAAGTTGGCGATGCTATTACTCGAACTATCACGATTAAGGCAAAAGACAGCTTTTCTGTGTTGCTGCCAGATGTGCTAACCAATAAGTCCACTAAGCATTTCCAAGCTTACCCACAGCCCAACCGTTTGGATGACACTCAAGAACGTGGTGATTATCGCTCAAGCCGAGTTGAACAGACTGTATATGTGATTCAGCAGGGTGGTGAGTTTACGCTGCCAGAGTTTTCATTTCAGTGGTGGGACAGCAAAAATCAACGCCTTGAAAACGTGGTGATAAAAGGCGAAGTGTTTGAAGCCAAACACACAGTCCAATCTTTCATCAAAGCCTACATGTCGGTGTTTATTAGTGTTGGTTTGGTGTTGTTAGTCTGCATTGCGTTGATTGTTTCGGTTAAGCGTTACTACGCAAACCGCCCAACACCGAGTTGGCTGGTACTACGTCGTTTAGTTAAGCAAGGTAATTGGGCTGCATTAAGAACCTTTATCTACCGTCAATTGCGAAACCAAACCTCTCAGTTAGAACTGAATAAAGTGCAACTGGATAAAGCGCAACATGGTAAATCAAATGGACAAAAGCGTTGGCTAGAAGATAGCAAAGCCCTTCAACAAGGATGTGAAGATAAAAACGTATTCACTCGTTTATGGAAAGGGTTACGTAACTTGCCCAGTGACACATCAAACTCAAGCAATTCTCGTTCAATTGCTGCTCGCTTGAAAATCCCTAAAGCCTTGCCAGACTTAAAAGATAGAACTAAGTAGCAAACTTTAGTCATTCGCATCGAACATAATCGACAGGTTCTCTACTATGGAGAACCTGTTTCTTTAATATGGAACTGTATGAAAAGTACCGAACTAAATCTAATTCCTATATTTGTCGCTATTTATGAAGAGCAGAACTTATCTAGAGCTGCTAATCGCATGGATATAAGCCAACCAGCAGTGAGTAAAGCACTTGCAAGGTTGAGAGATATCTATGATGAGCCACTGTTTCATCGCACCACATCAGGCGTAGAGCCAACCACATTCGCTATTGATATCTATCCTGCAATGGCCGCTGCACTTAAAAACTTTACTTCTACCTTATCCGCATCAAGAGACTTCGATCCTAAAACCTCAGGCCGCGTGTTTTCCATTGCCTGCGTCTCGGCGGCGAGCTACGAAATGATGCCAAAAGTCATCCGGTTAATCAGCCAAGTCGCACCAGGTATCGCGTTAGAGGTTCATCCTCTGTTTACCGAAGACTATGAGTCTGATTTAAGGCTGCAAAGACACGACGTGATTGTTGATATGACGCCTAAAGGAAGAACCATGCTTAAGCACGAGGTGATTTCTACAGAAGAGCTGGTCGTGGTGTGTAGTAGTGATCATCCTACGGTTGGCGATACCATCGATATGGAACAGTTCTTAGCACTCGAGCATGTGGTGGTCTCTAGGTGGCATGCGCGCAAAAGCTTATTAAGCTCTGAGCACTATAGTGACCTTGAGAAACGTAGAATCGTGTATCGCGCAGCGGGCGTTGTAGAGATGCTTCCTGTTATCGAAGGCTCTGAGTACATCGGAGTAATGCCTATTTCATCAGTGCGTTGTTTTGCTGAAAAGTACGCGGTAAAAACACTACCATTACCCTTCGAGTTGGAAGACCTCGATATGTGTATGATTTGGCATCCAAGCCGTACTAATGAACCAAGCCATAAGTGGTTACGAGCTAAGATCAAAGCGGCAGCAAAAGAGTTATCAAGTTAGCCTATACAAGGACATAGCCATGGACAGCATTCGCGTGATTTTAAACGGAAAGAAAGCCAATATCCCGGAATTAAGGCAAGCCACCTTTGCGGCGAGGGACAATGATATTGACCTGCAAGTTAGAGTGACTTGGGAATCGTCGGACATGTTTCGTTTGGTAAGCGAGGCAATATGCGATGGTGTTAAGCGTCTGATTGTTGTCGGTGGCGATGGAACGGTGAATGAAGCCGTTAACGCGCTCAACCTGTTCCGTGCCAGTGAAAGACCACAACTGGCGCTTGTCCCAATGGGCACTGCGAATGATTTTGCTACCGCAACGGGAATACCTAACGATATTTCGGGTGCTTTTGAACTGGCGCTGGAAGGCAAGGCGTTTGCGGTGGATAGCGTGCGTGCGAATGACCGCTATTTTATGAATGTCGCTGCGGCGGGTTTTGGTGCTGAAGTCACAGCTGAAACGCCAGTCGAGCTTAAAGATTTTCTCGGTGGCGGTGCGTATACACTAACAGGTGTGGTGAAAGCACTTGGCTTTAAACCCTACAGTGGCACGTTGCCCATAGACAAAGGCAGCTTTACCGGCGAGATCCTTGTGGGTGCTTTTTGTAATGGTCGCTTAGCGGGTGGAGGACAAGAGTTAGCACCCAATGCATTGATTGATGATCGCTGTTTACCCAGTCGGGTATCGAGCTATCACGCGCCACCATGGCAAGGTGGGTTATCCAAGTCAGTGAGAAGTTCGCCCCGCTGTATGCGGCCTTGAAGGAGAACCTACTTCAACAAGTGGTGGTTCAGGCGGATGAAACGCCGCTCAATGTGCTCAAAGAAGAGAAGCAGTGTTATATGTGGCTTTACTGCTCAGGCGCTGACTCGCCCGAAGCGGCACTGCCGAATGTGAAAAAATCGCCTTGTACGACTATCAAAACAGTCGCGCGAGGGTGTGCCCCGTGGACTTTTTAGGTGACTACAACGGTTATCTACAAACCGATGGCTACACGGCTTATCATGGTCTGCATCACGTCACTAATGTGGGGTGCTTAACGCAAGTTCATGGACGCGAAGAAGCTTCAAGGGGAAGGTAAATCGGGCAAGGCTGATAAGGTGCTGGCTAAACCCCAAAAGCTCTACGGGATAGAATCACGCTTAAAAGGTGCGCCTGCCGAAGAACGCAAAGCAGAGCGTTAAGCGTATGCCAAGCCGATACTGGATGAGCTTTACCAATGGATGACAACCCAGAAGGTGATAGGCTCTAGCCCACTAGGCAAAGCAATAAAGTACTAGCTCGGGCAATGGCCTAAACTCATTCGTTATATCGACGATGGTCACTTATCTATCGATAATAATCGCGCTGAACGCGCAATTAAACCGCTGGTTATTGGCAGGAAAAATTGGCTGTTCTCCAACACACCAAACGGTGCTGATGCGAGCGCGATGCTTTACAGCATCATCGAGACCGCGAAAGCCAACGGTCTTATCCTCTAAGACTACATGGTCAAGTGCATGAAAGAGCTGGCGAAAGCAGAGCCTGATATCGACGCACTTCTACCTTGGACCTCTTCGGGTCAAGTCAAAACAGACCTCAACAATATTGGCTTTGGCCTCGAAACTTACGTTTGGTGCTAACTATGCCATCGGACTCTAATAACATATTTGGGTTCTTTGATGAGTTTGAAGCTTCAGAAGGAGAGTCACAGCAACCCCCTATAGAGCTGTTTCAAGAACCCGTTGAAATTTTATCAACCCTAGATAGTCAGCCAAATAAGGTACAACAAGAAGTCTTTGTGATAAATAAAAAGCGACATCCACTCACGGTAGTGAATATATGTAGGGTCACGTCCTGCATAAGCGATTTATTCAAATTTAAAGAGTGAATTAATATCGCACCATAAAGAAAAAATACTTCAAATACTCCAGAAATGAGCATGGCTGAGCATAGGGATTCTCAGGTTTGATGATACCAATATCAGGTCAGATGGCCGAACACATTTATGGGTACAACCATGAATTTAACGCATCGCTCACTCATGGTTATCGCTATCACTGTTGCTCTTTCTGCGTGGGGTAGTGATGAAACCAGCTCACGTCCTATTAAGCCAGAACCGCTTCAGACATTACCAACAGAGCAGGTTTCAGTATCCATCGGGGACGCGACTCTTTTCGCAAATAGAGAGTCTGTTGTGATCAATACCTTAGCAGGTGACGAGCAACGCGTATCCATTGAAGCGTTTAAAGGAATCACTTACGCCGATCAACAACGTTTTCAGCACAGTCACTCCGTCAATTAGAAGACAATGCTGATAGCGCTATAGATGCGACACAATTTGGCGTCGTGTGCCCACAGCTTAAAATAACCCAGCAAGAGCAATCTGAAGATTGCTTGAATCTTAATATTTGGCGTCCTTCGGAGATCAATGGTTCAGAGTCATTACCCGTGTATGTCTTTATTCATGGTGGGGACTTTGAATATGGCGCAGGTTCTGATACCGACATTAACGGTGATACCGTCGTGGCTAAAAGATACCATTCGATATACGGGTGGCGTTGGCGCTGGAAAGGCGAACCTCGATATTTTCAAAGAGTTCAGTATAGGTGCGTCGTACAACAAAACGATTCAATTCGGCACAAAAAACTCGGGAGTCGCTGCGCTTCAGCAGCTCCAGTTTCGAGTGGCAAACACACCATTGATGCTGGGTGTGAAACAGATTATTGGCCAGAGCTCGGTAGAGTTTGAGACCAGTAATGAAGATGTGAATAACGCTATCAATGGCGTTATTCAATATTTTATGGGCGAAAGCTCGGTGACCTCTGGGCTGGGTGTTGTCGCGGAATACGATAATGCGATTGATAATCGTTGGACCGTTTCTGCGTTTTATGGCCTGGGTAAAGCGACAGTAGAGGGCAGTCTGTCAGACGATGAAAGTGTCGATGCGTATGGTGCTGGATTTCGCTATCAGATAGCTTGCCGATATGGGTTACACATGGGGGTAGACCTCGCTTTTAGTGACGTTGACAGCGCGTTTTATATAACGGTTGGCAGTGGATTCTAATGATGGAAAGGTGGGTGTTAGTCAATCGATTGATTTTTCTACATGCAGCATAGTTTTCATAGCAATCATGAACTAGTATTTTTTTACAACAAACATAACAGGTATCAATATGAAAAATTACGACCCAAATGAATTGGACGCTACGCAAGTATTACTTGATGGTGTCGATACAGATAAACGTTCGACTTTGACTAAGTTAGCGGTTGGGGCTGCGGCACTGCCTTTTGCCTCTGTTTTACATGCAGCCCCTGAAAAACTGGTTGGCCAAAACATCAAACTGATGCCTAACGAGAAAGGGCCATTTGATATCGTTATCGAAAATGGCCGTGTTGTTGATCCTGAAACTGGACTCGACGCAATTCGTCACGTCGGTATTAAAGGTAAGCGTATTGCTGCAATCTCAGACAAAAAGCTGCAAGGCAAAACAATCATCGATGCTGAAGGTCTCGTGGTTGCACCTGGCTTTATCGATATGCACGCTCACGGACAACAACTTCCTGCTGCCCGTGCTCAAGCATTCGATGGCGTAACCACCGCTCTTGAGATGGAATCTGGTCTATTCCCAATCGGAACGTACTACGATATTACTGCTGCTGAAGGTCGCCCGATTAATTACGGCGCTTCTGTAGCATGGACTTACGCTCGTATTCAAGCAAAAGAACCTACGATGCCTGCTCCTGATGGTACGATTGTTTGGTTCCAGAAAGCTTTTTCTAAAAACAATTGGCAAAATACCCTAGCAACCCCAGATGAATTAAAACAAATTCTGGGCTCGGTTGAGCAAGGTCTTAAAGAGGGGGGCTTAGGCATTGGTATTAACGCGGGTTACGCACCAGGTTATGGCCACAAAGAGTACTATGATCTTGCTAAACTAGCAAAACGCTATGAAGTACCAACCTACACTCACGTTCGTTACCTAAACAGCGCAGAGCCACAATCAAGCTTTGAAGCATACCAAGAACTCATTAGCCTGTCGGCGACAACGGGTGCACACATGCACATTTGTCACCTCAACAGCACGTCAGTACAAGATATCGAAGATTGTGCCGATTTAGTTCAATCCGCCATTGATCAAGGTTTAGCCGTTACTACTGAAGCTTATCCTTATGGTGCTGGCTCTTCCGTTATTGGCGCAGAAGTTTTCCGTGGTGACGATTGGTTACAACGTTGGGGTGTACCAAGCGCTAGCTACATGGAAGCGAATGGTAAAGCACTAAACCAAGAAAAAGTCACTGAACTACAAGCATCAGCGCCCGGTACCGTGGTTGTCATGCACTTCTTAAAACCCGATGAGAACAAAGAAGATCGCGCTAAAATGGACCGTTCAGTATTATTCCCAGGTGCAGCTATCGCTTCAGATGCAATGCCTTGGATGGATGATAAAGGCGTATTAATTGAAGGTGATGTATGGCCACTTCCAAGCAACGCAATAGCTCACCCTCGCTCACTTGCTTGTTTCTCTCGTTTTATTGAAAAATATGTCGAGGAATACAAAGCGGTAACACTAGTAGAAGCGATGGAAAGAACTAGCTTAAACGCATGTCGTATTCTTGAGGATGCTGTTCCACAAATGGCAAATAAAGGTCGTATTCAAGTAGGTAAAGATGCTGATTTAGCTATTTTCAAACTTGATGAAGTAAAAGCCGTTGCAACATTTGATAAACCAAATGCCCTTTCTACAGGCATGAAATACGTACTTGTAAACGGGACACCTATCATTGAAGCTGGTGAAATGTTGTTAGATTCAAACCCAGGTGAAGCGGTTCGCAACAAAGTTACTGGCTAAGTTATCCTGACTTAAAAGGTTGGGCATTAGCTCAACCTTTTTTATTGCTTACCGAGTAAATATAGACAACGAAAATCGAAAGAGAGCATGCTATGAGCAAGAAGCCTATTCCAGTAACAATTTTAGCCGGATTTTTAGGAGCAGGGAAAACGACCCTACTAAACCATATATTAACCAATGCAAATGGAATGCGCATGGCTGTGATCGTCAATGATTTTGGATCAATCAATGTTGATGCGGAGTTAGTTAAATCTGAAAGTGAAAATATGATCAGCCTAGAGAATGGCTGTATCTGTTGTAACCTTGCAGAAGGACTAGTCGTTTCGGTAATGCGTTTACTCGCATTAGAGGAACGCCCAGACCATATTATTGTTGAAACTTCAGGTATCGCAGAACCCAAAGAAGTGGCACTTCAATTTGAAGATCCGGAACTGCAAGCACACGCACCTTTAAATGCAATCGTGACGACGATCGATGCGGAAAACATTTTAGGGCTAGAAGGCCCAATGGAGACGTTGTCGAAGCAGCAAATTCAAGTGGCTGACATTGTTCTGGTTAATAAAGTTGACCTAGTCGATGCTGATAAACTAGAGCAAGTCAAAGCATGGTGCCGAGTACAAGCTCCGTTTGCTAAATTGATTGATATTTCATTCGGCGAAGTGGATTTACCTATCTTATTTGATGCCCCTGAAAGTACGCGCTTTGTCACTAACAAAATAGCGGCTGATCAAAGGGAATGCCAGCACCATGATTGTCATGATGAGCACTGTCATCACGTGAACCATGATTTCGAAACATTCAGCTTTGAAACTGATCAACCGCTTAATCTACAAAGTTTGTATCCTCTACTGCAACAGTTTTCAATTGATGCTTATCGCATGAAAGGTATTTTAAATTTAACCGATCGTCCTGATCATCGCTGTGTATTTCAGTGCACGGGCCAGCGAGCCAATGTGACGGTTGGAGATGCATGGGAAGATGATGAATCTCGTTCGTCACGGTTAGTCTTCATTGGACCTAAAGGTGGCCTTGATAAAGAGAGTATGCGTAAAAAACTGAACGCACTGGTGGCGTAGTTAGAGCGGAAATGGAGTAGATGGCAAGCCTATCAACCTAGCGCTTGCCTATACCTAGCTTACCTCTGCCTACTTTGCATTGACTCATCCTAAGCATCCTTATCTTATTGAATTATTGGCTACTTTCGATTCTATTCGGTTTTTCCAAATCCATATTGCTCATTCCCCTCGCCATCTGAAACAAAATAGTCTTATCGATTTTCGAGACTCTGTTCATCAGTACCTTCTCAGAATCGGTTAACGTCAAAAAGCAGATAAAGACTCAATCGTGGCTTATTGGGGCGTGTTGATCAGCGATTGTTAGCTCGATGGTTAGTCCTCAATGATGGAATCAAAATGACGACTAAATATAGAATAAACCATGATTTGTCCCGCCATAATCGCGCCAAACATCAGCAAGGCGGACAGACCAATATTCGGAATGGGTAAAATGGAGGTCGCAAAGAAGGACTCACTTGCTCCGACAATGATTCGACTACCGGGGACAAGAATGATGATCCCTTGAATAATGTATATGAGTGGTGGAACGTGACGCAATTTTCCCATCCCCAACCCGTAAAGCGTAATGAGTATTGTGCTTACCCATGTACCTACAACCCAATCGGAAGTAAACCAATGTGGCCCCCACATGCCAATTGCCGCGACAGGAAGGCCTAAGAGAATTTCTGTCATACTTGCGTTGAAAATAAGGCCAATAGCGACAGAAATCCCGATCAGTGCGGTGACATGAAGAACGAATGGGATTTCATCAATAAATACCGGTACCGATAATGGTTGATTGATTATGTTGGCTAAGCCTAACCCCATAACAATGCCGATGAATATTTTCATTACTATGAGTGCGCTTTGTGCAAGCAGTTCGATACCTGACCGAAAGTCATTGAGAGCAAGACTGGCTAAGCCGTTGGTGACGGTTAACCCAGGAATAAAAAGGACAATGGAAGAAATGCACAGTGCCAATGTTGGTAAGCCGGGAACCTGTGCCGCTATCATACCGGTTAAAAAACTGGCTACTAAGGCGACAAAGAACTCGACAAGAATGCTTCTTGGCCCAGTCAGGAAAATTTGTGCTAGCCAGGCTATAGCGCCCAGAATAATGGATAAACCGACCGCCAGATAAGTACTGCCAACTAACATTAAATAACATGGCGGAAGCAATAAATTGGCAAAGCACAAGGTACGATTCGAGTAGGTTTCTGAACCTTCGTAATGGGAATGAGTCGAAAACCCTTTAAGCGTTGCGACTAAATCACGTAAGTTAACCGAGGGTGGTTTTTTGTTTTCCATCACGACTTTTTGCGTGGGTTGCTCAAAAATAGTGATGACTTTTGTCGGGGTCACATCAATAGAGACATCAATGTTCTGGCGTTTTGCATAAGCTTGAGTGTATTGAGCTACCGAGTAAGGCGCACAACCAGATTGATGTAATCGGTCCGAAAAGCTCAAAATTTCTTGCTGGCATTGTTCGATATGATTTGTTTGTTTCATTCTGTTTGTTTCTCAATCACCAAGGCGATATATGTTTGAGGGGCATTCTAATTCAATAGTATCCTCATTCAAGCGTAACCAATAGTCGTGTATAGAGGACGGGCCCCTACAAACGAACAAGGCAATGGTTAAAAAGATAGGATTCATTGAATGAGAGGTTATCAGTTTATCGTTGAGGTAAATCAGTCATTGTTGAAGCTGCAACCTCAAAAATAGATCCGCTCACGCAGCTATTTGAAGGCGTAAAACTCCAAATCCATGAGGTGATTGATTTAACTCTGAGGCTTTTAGAAAAGCTCGGTAATGAGTAAAGGAAACTAATATTTAGGAAATGGAAGCCTAAATAAGATTGATGATGAGCGTTAGAATCACAACTAGAATGGAACCGACATAAGCAATTTCAATAATGTTTGAATCAATCCAGTTGCAGTATGCTTGAATTGCTAAACTCAGTTTGTTTTTCATAATGGCCTTTGGAAAATTAACCGAAATCTACTGTAAATAATAGCTTATTATGAGTGAGCTTTGATGACGGTTTCAAAGGTTCCTTAGCGCTAACAGTGTGATTGCGGCGCTCACGTATTAACAATATCGTCCCGTGGGTTCATGGGGCGGATACAGTCGATAAGGTTTAAGAGCAGAAAGTTGGGCTAAAAAAGAGCCGCTTATTTGTGGTTCATCGCGGCTTTCCAAGAAGTAGTCGGTATCTCGATACCCATACCCCATTCGCTTGATTAGTTTTATCTTGTTGTTTATCCCTTCTAGGGTGCAGGTGTTTAGCGGATAACTTGCCGATGCGATAATACCGTGAAGATAAGGACTCAGTTTTCGTGCGAACTCTTTCAATGGCTTAATTCCACTCTCTTGTACTTGTGCCCACCACGCCTCCCAGAGCCCTTTAGCATGTGCTTCTGATTCACAATACCAAAGCTCTTTGAGTTGAGCCCCGAGTATATAAGTGGTCATTAAGTCCTTATTGATATTCAATATTTCTGTAAGATAGCTGTCTTGCCGTGGATTTAAGTTGCCTCTATTTTTCAACAACACCCAGCGTGAGCGCTTGACCCATTGCCTCGCTTTTTTATCTTGCTTGAGTTTGTTGGCTTGGTCGACTCGGACTCTATCCATGACCTCACGACCGAACTTAGCGACAACATGGAATAAGTCGTAAACGATTTTTACGTTCGGGCAATGCGCTTGAACTTCAAGGTCAAAAGCCGTATTCATGTCCATCGCGACCGCTTCGATATTATTGCCATGCTTGCCTAACAGCTCGAAGAACGGTCGTATGTCCTTGCGGCTACGGCCTAACCCTATCCAAATGACTTGATGAGTCTTAGCGTCAGCAATGACCGTGGCATACCTATGCCCTTTAAAGATAGCGAACTCGTCCATGACGAGTTGCCTTAGCTCTTCCCATTTCACTGACGGTACAACTTGTCGAAGTCGGCGTTTATCTATCTCTTTAATGGTGTGCCAATGTACGCTCGTTAACTGGGAGATATGCTTAATGGGAAGAAGAGGCAGCAGTTGTTCTATATAACTTTTTAGGCGCTTCGTGATGCGAGCATAAGGCTCTAGCCAAGATAGAGACTCTGTTTTTATGCCGCAGTCACGACACTTAATTCTTCGAGTTTGAACGGAAAGTTCAACAGGAACACCGAGCAACATGGCTTCTTTCACATGACGCCATTGATACTCATGGATAGCTTCGGCTTCAAGACCACAAAGGCACTTAGCCTCAGAGTTAGGTTTAAGAGTCAGGGTAATAAGTGATGCTGTCTGGTGAGACTTTACTATTTGAAAACCTTCCCAGAATGAAGATAGGAAAGTATGATTCGGCATGAAAACGGTAGTTTGTGTATGATTTTTGTTTGGCGACTAAACCATGTCACTTACTACCGTTTTTGTTTTTAGTTCCCGCTAATGCGCGATGAACCTTATTTGTTTCGACCTAGTGAGTCAGAAACAGATAAACGGCTCTTTTATTGAGTGGGTGCTGGATTCGAAATCTAGCTCACGAAACCTTAGAGATTGAGTCTACTCAGTGATCTCTTGCAGCACTTCTCCGATTGACCCGCTTGGTTGGGTGATACCCAGTTTGTTCGAAAGCGTTGGCGCAATGTCATATGGCGTCACTGCTCGCGATACCTTCTTAGCTTCAACGTCGTAGCCTGCAAAGATCACAGGCACATGAGTGTCGTATTTCCACGGAGAACCATGTGTAGAGGCAATTTGGAGGCCTTCCATGTCGTTAATGTAGCTGCGCGGTGCAAATACTACGTACACGTCGCCAGAACGAGCAGGGTGGTAGTTGTTTTTAATTAGCTGCATCACATGCGTATCCGGTACTCGGTTAGCCGCAATGTCACTACTTGATACAGCAAACGCAACACCTTTCACTTTTGCAATTTCATCCGCAATAGCTTCTTGGACCTTAGCCAGATCAAGCTTCTTCTCAGCGATCAGATCATGATTCAGATAGATGTAAGGTTGTGCGTACAAGCGAATCGCGTCTTTGGTTAAACCAAATTCATCCTTCAATCGTTTCTCAACACCACTCGAGAGTAGTGTGTCTTTATTGAAGTATTGAGCTTGATTGAAACCAAGCGCATTTGCCGCAGGTGAAGATTCAGGTACACCGTGGTCGGCAGACAGCACAATCAATGTGTTTTCTAGCCCGACTTGGTTATCCACGGTTTTGAAAAGCTTAGCGAGAGTCTTATCAAGTCGGATAAGGTTGTCTTCTGTTTCTAGGCTTTCAGGGCCGTAAAGGTGCACCACGTAGTCATTTGATGAGAAACTCACTGACAGATAATCGGTCACGTCGCCTTGGCCAAGCTTCTCTTGCATCAACAAGGTGCTAGCGAAGTTTTCCGTGATTTCGTCACCAGCAGGGCTGACGGTTAGCGTTGTGCTGTAGTACTTGTAACTTGCCGGGCCATAAGGATGAGGGAAGGTGCGTTGGAAGTCACCGAGTTTCACTTTGTGTTCGGTATCGTGTTCTTGCAACGTGTACTTATCACGCGGTAATGAGAGCTCCCATTTCTGTTTGGAATACTGAGCAGCAATCGCTTTCTCGTTCCAGCGTGATACCCAATCTGGATACTCGTCATAGTAATAGTTACTGGTGACAAACTCCGATTGTGCTTTGGAGAACCAGAAGGCTTTACCACTGTGTCCTGCCAATGAGATTGCGCCGCGGTCTTTCACTGATACACCGAATACTTTTGATTTGCCACTATTGGAAATCGTCAGTTCGTCACCAAACGTGGTGGAGAGTATTGGCTCTGGAGAGCGGCCATCGCCTTGTGCTGTCTTCTGCGTTGGGTCGATCTCTGTTGCTTTATCGACACCTGCACCAGAGGTCAGCATTTGGTAGTTACCGTCTTCTACGTTATACACCAAACGTTCTTCGCTACGGTCATACCAAACGTTACCTACCATGCCGTGTACGCTCGGTGGAGCACCTGTTGCAAGCGACACATGGCCCACGATCGTTTCCGTGTTGCCATGTTGGTAGTTTGCGTTGGTGTAGTAGGTACCATCATCCATTAAGTACCGGAAACCGCCTTCACCGAAGTTGTGCTTATATCGTTCGATTAGATCTGCGCGCAGGCCATCTACCGTGATTTGAAGGACTAGATTTGGCTTTTCCTCAGCTGAAGCTGGGAGAGCGCAGAGTAACGCGAGGGTTAGTCCTGAAAGCTTGGTGTATTGCATAGAGTTTCCTTATTCACTATTGCCGCTGAGTTCTAATGTTTGGTCAGGTTTCCAACGTTTGGTCAGGTTTCCAACGTTTGGCCAGATTTGTAACGTGTGTGCAGTGCGAATCGTATTTTTAGTATTGTTGGTGACGATTAGTGAACCATAACCTTCGGCATCTTTAGTTAGTTCGCTTCGTTAGCTAGTTCACATCCTTAACTAAACGCAGCCCCATATCTGACATAGTGATCGATTGGCTTGCGAAGTCACGACGGTAACTTTCAGATTCATTTTCGTCATAAGCAAAGCTGCCACCGCGAACCGATTTGTGTGATAAACCGACGTCGCTGTGTTTTGCGTTGTTAGGGTTGTCTGTTGGACCGAATCGGTAGAAGGTGTCATCGAAGGCATCGATAACAAACTCGCCCACGTTTCCTGTCATGTCATATAAGCCTAGTTCATTTGGTTTCTTTAGCCCGACTGGATGTGCGCTATTTTTAGAATTTGCTGAGTACCACGCAACATCATCTAAGTTATTGGAACCACTGTAAGTATAGCCTTTACTTTTATTGCCACCTTTGGCTGCAAATTCCCATTCAGCTTCAGTAGGCAGACGGTATTCTTCACCCGTTAATTCATTCAACTGCTCAACAAAATAGTTTGCTTGCTGCCAACTAAGGTTATTGACCGGAACTTGTGGGTTTTGGAAATAACTGAGAGATGAACCCATCACCGATTCGAACAATTCTTGAGTCACCTCGAACTTCGCAATATAGAAACTATCTACAGTTACATTACGTGCAGGACGCTCTGCTTTGGTCGCTTCTGGACCGTTCGACCCCATGGTGAATGTGCCGCCTTCAACCAACACCATCTCTTGGTCAATTTGTTGGGCGATGGGGTGTGTAGGCACGCTTGCACAGCCACTCAGAAGGATAGTCATGGTGACGCTGCTAATTGTTGCTAACTGTTTGTAATTAAGAAATTTCATCACGTGCCTCAGATGTTCGAAATAGGGTCTAATTCTAACGTTTAAGGTCATTCCTATTGGTTATAAAGGGTATAACATGTCACCTGTTCGAATAGGAATTATGATGGGTCCAGAATACTAAAATAGGTAGGTAAATCATGCATATTACTCAAGGTCCACAATATAACGGTAAAGCGTCTAAGCGCTTGCATGTCATGGCTAAGCCGATTGGCGCAGCATGCAACATTGACTGTAAATATTGTTACTACCTAAGTAAGCAAGATTTGTTGGAGTACAAGAAAGGCAGTTCTCCAAGAATGGATGATGAGACGTTAGAAACCTACATCCGACAATACATCGAAGGTCAAAACACGCCAGAAATTATCTTCTCATGGCAGGGCGGTGAACCGACAATGCTAGGTTTGGCGTATTTTGAACGCGTGGTTGAGCTACAGAAAAAGTACCAACCTGAAGGTGTATTGATTTCAAACGATTTACAAACCAATGGTACCTTGCTGAATGATGATTGGGCGGAGTTTCTTGTGAAGAACAACTTCCTGATCGGTTTGAGTATTGATGGTCCCGAAATGCTGCACAATGCCTATCGTGTTAACAGAGCTGGCCGTGGCACATTCAAACAAGTGATGGCGGCTGTGGAGCTGCTGCACAAACACCAAGTGAAGTTCGCAACGCTTACCTGTGTGAATAACCTCACCAGTCAAAATGCACTTGAGGTCTATCGCTTCCTACGTGATGTTGTGAAGTCACCGCAAATGCAGTTTATTCCTATCGTTGAACAGAAAACGTTCCGAACGGTTGCACCCCAAACATCCCAAGTGAGCGAACAGCTCAAACAAGGCGACAAACGCCTGATCCCCGGCCATAAAGATTCGATCATGGAATCGTGGTGTGTGTCGGATTTGGCTTGGGGTAATTTCCTTATTTCTGTATTTGATGAGTGGGCTAAGAACGACATCGGTAAGGTGTTTGTTCAGTATTTTGAAGCGAGCGTAGAAACATGGATTGGGCGTCCGAACCCACTGTGTACCTTGAACGAGATATGCGGAAAGGGCTTAGCAATGGAGTCAAATGGCGATGTTTTCTCATGCGACCATTATGTTTACCCTGAATACAAGATTGGTAATATTCATCACGAGAAACTTGATGATTTGGCGTACAGCGCACCACAGCAAAAGTTTGGTTTTGCTAAATCCCGCACACTGACCAGTCAATGTCAGCAGTGTGATTACAAGTTCGCTTGTCATGGTGAGTGCCCTAAGAACCGCTTTATCAAAACTCGTGCAGGCGAACCGGGCTTGAACTACTTATGTGCAGGTTGGCATAAGTTCTTTTCTCATGTCGATAAGTCGATGGCGTACATCGCTCGTGCAATGGGGCACCCAGTGGCTCATGGTAAATTCAGCGACTCAGTATTGATGGCGCACCGAGCAAAACAGGCGCAACAAGCCACGTTCGAGACCAAGTTTTAACTCGTTCTTTGGATCAACAGGTCCAAGAAAAATTTAATCAGATACGAGTCTAAGGACAGGCTAAGTTCTCCAGTTTAAGGTAATACTATGATGAAGAAGAGTTTAGCGACGGCTGTTGCTTTATTGATTTCAACGTCCGCATTAATTTCAACGTCTGCGATGGCTGCGAATAGCGTACAACAAACGGTTGACGCGCCAGCACAAAATATCAATCAAGTGCTTGAAATGACGGACACTCAAACCCGCATTCAACAGTTGTCTTACATGGCACAAGATCAGAATCAATCTGTTGAAAATCGTACTGGTGCACTGCAAGAGCTTGCTTCATATCCAAGCCAAAATGCGCTGGTGGCGGTGGTAAGAGGCTTAAAAGATCAAAACCCTGAAGTTCGTGAAGCGGCGGTTATCGGTTCTGAACCTTACCAACTTGAACATCGCTGGGCGTTAGTTTCACCCTTGCTAAAAGACAGCGATACCATGGTTCGCCATACGGCAACGTCAAACCTAGTCCGTGACTTCAATGCATTGGATGACGAGCAGAAAGCACAAATTGAACCACCAGTCACAGAGCTTATTAGCTTCTTGGAAACGCAAGAATCTGAAAAGTACCAATTACTGTTTGCTGATGTGCTTCGTTGGCACAATGACTGGGATAAGGCGGAAACGGTTTATCTAGAGCTGATCAATACGCATCCAAAAGAAGCGCAAGTTTGGTTGAGCTACGCAGATAATTTTCGAGCTCAGAACAAAGATAAGCAAGCAGTCGAAGTATTAGATCGTGGTTTGGAGAGCGTGCCAAACAACGCCGCTCTGCATTATTCGAAATCGTTGACTCTGGTTCGCCTTGAAGACAAAACTGCGGCAGCCAAAGAGATTGAAGTGGCTGCGAAGCTAGCGAAAGATAACAGCTACTACTGGTACCTAAATGGGGTATTACAAGAAGAGTTGGATATCGACAAGTCGACTAAATCGTTCGAGAAAGCATATTTGATCTCTGGTTCTCCAGAGCAGCTATACGCGGTATGCGATATCTATGTGCGCTACGGAAATGAAAAGACCGATGATTGCTTAGGTGAGCTAGGTAAAGTAGCTCCTGACTATGTTATTGATCAGTTGAAAGATAAACGAGTAGCGCCAAGCTCATAATATCCTAATGAGTAATTAGCGAAGCCTATAATGAAAAGCCAGTCGACACGTTCGACTGGCTTTTTCGCATCCATGAACTGCTTAGACGAGGTTCAAGTAACTAAAGACAAAATAAGGGCAAGCCTGTTACTTGCCCATTTCGTTTTATTATTCACCCATAGAGCTTGATGCACGGCGTCTGTCGGTCGCGCCATAGATCTTGCCATCTTTGACTTCAATGGCATTCAAGCCACTGACGACTGGAATGACATGCACCGGATAACCGAGCTGCATGAACTCTGGTACTAACATTTCGGCGTAGGTTTTCTTTTCGACGAGCAAACCCGTTGGGTCATAAGGTTTGGTGCGATCAATCTTGGTCTTTGTCTTTTTGGTAAAACAGCGCAAAAGTACCGCCGCCAATCCCAGTCATATCCGGTTCAACCACCGACATTGTCATCTGCATCGCCACCATTGCATCGACTGCATTACCTCCTTGCTTGAGTACCGAATACCCAGTGCTGCTTACATATGGATTCGTTGCACTTACCATAAACTCTTCGCCAGTTTCGTCTGGCGTAATTGGAAAAGGATTTGGGTTAGAAGACGAAACTCAACATGATCGTATAAAGGACGGCATCTTTGTCATCAAAACCAGTAAGTGCATTGAAATTCTCAACAAAGGCACCGTTTGCTTTACGAGCCTCAAAATATTGCACTTCGCCATTGATGGAGACGTTAGGTAACACATCGTAATCCACACCAATTAGGTAGCTGTTTCCTGTTAGGTGTTCGTGAGAATCAAACTCTGCTCCGTAAACGACGTATGGAGTGAATAAATCTAGTCTGTAGCCCAAACTAGCGTACATCGAGGACGAGATGTCACTGATCTGTCCTTCACTTGTCAAAACAAATTGACCCAGTTCGTATTCTGCTCCTAATGACCAAAGTTGTATATGCTGGTTATCTTGCTCAGTTCTGAATGGGGTCGGTACTCCGGGAATTGTTGTGATAACAATCTGATCGAAATTTGAATCTAGGAAAGATAAATTCCAACGGTAGCTATCACCGCTTAGCTGCAGATTTGCGCCGAGCATGCGATTGGTTTCAAATTCCAGTTTTGTAGTCGAGTTGAAATCTACGTCATTTTTATCTTTTATGCCGATAAACGGAGTAAGTAAAAGAGTAGCTTCGTCACTGACATCGTGAGTCCAGCTCACTTTTATGCCATTGAAAGCTGTGATTCCGAGAACGCTGTTATACACCTCTGTAGGTGGCCTCGCGGTCATATAGGCTTGGCCTACATAGTAGTACTCAGAGGCAAGGAACAGTGGCAGTCGTAATCGACCAATGCTGACATCAAAGTCATTAAATTCATAACCTAAGTAAGCCCACTCTAGCTGCGGCTCACTCCAATCATATTGGGGTGGCTTGACAACTTGCACGGAAGCTTTGAATGAGTTGTAGAAGTAATCGAGTTGAACACCAAATGTGGTATCACAGTCGTAACAGCTCTCATCAGTAAAACCGCGGTTGATGATTAATGGATTATCGTTATCCGATGTTGCCCAAGACGTTGAGCCAAAGCCACTCAAGGATAAATTATCGGTAAGTTCGATATTCGCAAAAGCCGGAGAGGCCATTGAGGCACATAACACTGACGTAATTATTCTTTTCATATTATTTCTCCGAACTTATAACGTAGAGAACGTTGGCATTTTGAGGAACCGAAGAGAGTGGGGAGTAACCAATACGGTTTGGTTTGTCATCAAGCCAGTCGACTAAGCTGTCGGTTGACGCCGTTTTGATTTCTCTTGGATAACGCGCTTTTCCTGAAAAAGATAAACCAGCCCAGTGTGCATTCATTTGAGCGGCATTTTTTCCAAGCAAAAGCTGATAAAAGTCCTCTCTTTCGGCACTGTTCTCAGGCCAATCAGACAGTTCAACACGTTTGCCATTGAGGTGCTTAGTTTTCCCTCTATAGAGCTTTCGCGCTTTGTTTATTGATATCTCTTCAAATCCGGAGTCTAAAGAAAATATGGCATAATCTTCAGCGGCGTGAGCAGGGCTTAGAAAAAGCAAGCTTCCTAATAGCCCTACCGCGACTGGCAACATGACTCTGCGGGGAAGTGTTTTTATTGTTCTAATCCAATCCATGAGGTATCTCCTAACAAGTCGCACTTTCTATTTGATGGAATAGCTTTTCTTTTCTTACGGGCTTCGCTACGTATCCATCCATTCCGGAATCAAAGCACTTTTGAATATCATCATCGATAACACTAGCGGTTAACGCGATAATAGGAGTTTTGCTTAAGCCTTGGTTTTTCTCGTGTTCTCGAATCTCCTTAGTTGCCGTGAAACCGTCCATAACAGGCATCATGCAATCCATCAAAATAATGTCGAAGCTACTGTCGTTCTGGTACATATCAACGGCAATTTGTCCGTTGTCTGCAATTTCAAAGGCATATCCGGCCTTCTTCAGCATGATAGAAGCTACTTTTTGATTGACGCGGTTGTCTTCGACTAGCAATATTCTCTCTGATTTGCTCGGAATTGCGTTTTGTTCCGCTTCTTCAGGCAAAGTACGTTTGGTCGCAGCCCCGTTGATAATTGGAGTGACAGTTGCAGGTTGTTTCTTAGGTTGAGCTTTATAGGAAGCTGGTAGTGGCATAGCTTCTACCGCGGTGAGTACTTTCTCTTTAAGCATTTCGAACTTGAATGGTTTTGGTGCATAGTCATCCATACCAACGTCGAAACACCTCTGAATATCGTCATCGATGACACTGGCGGTCAATGCAATGATAGGGATGCGTCGCGTCGCTTCTGTTTCTTTTTCAATTCTTCGGATGTTGCTTGTTGCATCAAAGCCATCCATAACCGGCATCATGCAGTCCATGAGTATCACCGCGTAATGAGGATTAGCGGTGAACATGTCCACAGCTTCTTGACCATTATTAGCGAACTCGAATTCAAAACCACTTTTACCGACATGAAGACCAGCAATTTTTTGGTTGATCTTGTTGTCTTCAACGATGAGGATTTTGTGTTGGATCTCGACTGATGTCTGGCTTGCTTCTGATAGTTCCGCCAAACCTCGAGTATCACAAAGCTCAATAGCTTTAATTAAACGCAAGCCGAGTAGGGGCTGTGCGACTTGTGCAGTAACGCTGTCACCAAGATCCGCTGGCTCACTTAAGAAGGAACGTATCAAACAGATAGTGATGCCGTTTTGGTGCAGCTTTTCTAAGTTATCTGCGTGGGTATTAGCTAGGAATGCGTCATCTTCGGCGAAAACAACAGTAATAGGTTTAGTGTGTTTTTGAGTGGAGAGCTGCTCTGTAATTGCCGTTATATCATTCGTTTTATCGGTAACCTTCAAACCATAAAGGTTAAGGTCGGACTCTATTCGCTCGGAGAGCATGTTTTCGTTACCCAGCACATAAATATCAGCCGTTGCTGTACTTGGTTTTGGCAGTATCAAGTCAACAGGCAATACCAAGTCGAAGTAGAAACAGCTTCCTTCACCTTTGACGGAGTCGAGTTGAATTTGACCACCCATCAGCTCTACCAACTGTGTACTGATGGCTAGACCAAGACCAGTACCACCAAATTGACGTGTGGTTGAATCGTCTTCTTGAGCGAACGGTTCAAATATCTGTTTTTGTTGCAGTGAATCGATACCAATACCCGTATCTCGTACAGCAAATCGAATGGTGGCATTGTTATCTGCTTTGTTGAGCGTTTGAATTGATAATGTGACGCCACCTTCAGCCGTAAACTTCACCGCATTCGACATAAAGTTCATCAAGATCTGTCTTAAACGGTGATCGTCTATCATCACGCGTGCTGGTGTATCTGGGCTGATATCAACGTTAATCGATATTCTTTGTTCTTTCGCTTTTGGTGCCACAATAGAGGCGATGTCGTATATCGACTCTCTAATCGATGCAGAATGCGGGCTGATTAATAGCATGCCAGACTCAATTTTAGAGAAGTCTAAGATATCGTTGATTAAGCTAAGGAGCAGTTGGGATGAAGTTTCGATCGTATCAACATAGTCACGTTGTGTCGGTGTAAGCGGCGTATCTGCGAGGATTTCCGAAATACCAATAACACCATTGAGCGGGGTGCGAATTTCATGAGACATGTTGGCCAAGAAGCTACTTTTTGCTTTGCTGGCTTGTATTGCGTGGTCTTTCGCGTGTTCGGCATCCTCTTTGGCTCTCTCTGCGTCTTCTTTTGCTACCGTCAATCTCTCTTTCGCGAGCTCTCGTTCGATGGTCAATCGTTCAACTTGCTGAGCAAACAGACTGAGTTCATCTTTACCTTGGATTAATTTATCTAAAGAAGGGCGCGTGTCATCATTTTCGCTTTTTAAGAAAGCTAACACCAAATTAAGGTTGTTAGTGACTTGTCTCGCCAAGCTAAGAGTTAAACCCATAACAATCGCTGCCAGCAAAGCGACGATTGAAATAAACAGGGTTCGTTGTATTTGCGCGTCATAGATGGCTTGCTCAACTTCTTGTTGAAACTCTTGCTTGATTACGCCGCCAAGGCTTTGTAATAAGTTGAGCCGTGCGCTCATCGCTTCTAAGCCGACAGACACTTCTTGTGGCGTCAGTTGGCTGATTGTATTTAGGTCGAGTAGCGCGCTTCTTATCTCTTGGCTTTGAGCAAACACATCATTTCGAAACACTTCAACCATCAAAGAAACTTGATGTTCGTTGGCGTTCAATGAAACAAAGCGCTCTAAGAACAATTGCTGTCTTTCACTCAAGGTTTTGATCTGTTCGGCGAGTTCTGGGTCGTACTCTTGGCTGATTTGGAAGATCTCAATCAGTGAACTACCAAGCTTGAACTCTTCGTTCGACCAAAACATCAACCACTCAAGTTGTTGAAGGGCAGTGAGGTGCTGTTGAATTTCACGTTTAGTGTTTTCAAAAGGGACTTTCTCTACTTCAAGTAACAGTTGCTTGTATAAATCGCTCTGCCATTCGAGGGCATCCAATTTATCGTAAGTGTCAGTCACTTGCATCGTCGATAAGGTCGCTTCGCTGAAATCGGCAACAAGTTGATTCATTTCATCAGATGCGTCTAAAAAAATGATGGGAGACAGGTTTTTAAGTTCTGCCTTTACTTGGTTGCTTTGAGTAGCAAACTCTTCAGGGCTAGAGGTTAAGGTACTTCTATACAAAATAGAAATATCTTGAAGATAGACAGATAAGTGATTGGTTCGTTCAAAATCGGTTAACTGAGTCGTTAATATATAAGCCTGTCTACCTGCTAGGAAGAGTAATAATGAAATGGGAAGTAGAACTAAGCCAAAGAGTTTATGTTTGACTGAAAGGTTATTCCAAACCGTAATCGCCATATAAGGATCCATCCAACTGTCGTTATATAAAAACAGTAGAATAAAAATGCCGATATGGAAACTTTGAAACGGTAAATTTTACGTAAGTGTGGGAGAGGTATAAGTTCTTGTGATTCCAGAGCTTATTTTGAAATGCGTTCTTTTATTAGTAATTTATAGCGTTTGGCAGTTTGTTTAATTTTATGCTTATTGATGAATCACTTAAAAAGCTTACTAATGAGGACGATTGTTATCGAGGCTTAATTCGAAAAGAAGTTGCTCTAATACGGTTTTTGCAGAGGGTTCTAATGTCCAAATACCGAGCATTCTGTTAAGTGCGGCGCGATACACTCTGTTTTTTAGTAGGAAGGCGAGTGTGCTCGTATCATTGCTGAATACGTGCATTTGTACGATGGTGAGCTCTGCTTTGTTCTCAATGTCTATTTTCTGAAGATTGAAAGCGGGTAGGAAGGCAGACTCATACCAAACCTCAACGATCTCTCGAAGCTCCATCTCTTCTTCAGGTACATCGCACTCCTGAAGTTGGTGGTTTTCAGGAATTGCGGATAAGTAAGCTACATCAAGCTTGTCTGCAACGAATGTGTACATATTCTTCCTTGTTACCTGTGGTATTGGGGCGAATCATCCCTCTCGCTTATGAATTTGTCAATTATATCCATTTCCCTAAATAGCGAATTGTGATTAAGCGTTGAGGTTTTAGCTTAAGCTGTTTAAGTATTTGTCTGTTAAGCCAAAATATTTCAAATTTCCATCCGGCTCTAACACTAAACTCATGTTTGATGTTGCGATCAAACCTGGGTCGTTAGTAGAAAAAATCACGGTCTTATTCAACAATTTATCGGAGAACAGGCGATTAAAGTATTGAGCGTTTTCTTGCTCTGCACCGTTGAACGGTTCATCAATGATAATCAGAGATTGCTCACAGTTACCTAGGCCAAGTGCCAGACGCAGTTTTTGTTGAATTCCATTCGGAAGACTTTTGCATTTATCCACGCTTAACTGAGTAGCCAAGCCTTCCGGAAGCCATTCATCTAATTCGAAGAAGCTGATCATCTCTTGCATCTTGTCTGTTGGAATCAGTCCGTTGTGTAAAATGAAGTTGGTCTCAAGTGAGCCTTCAAAAATATGCAAATTGAAAGGGATGTAGTTAATCGACGTGCGATAACGGTAGCTATTGAACTGTTTAATGTTGTAACCATCGACAGATACAGCGCCTTGATAGCGGTCTTCTAGCCCAGCAATGATTGAAATTAAGGTGGTTTTACCGCAGCCCGTAGGGCCACAAATGACCACTTTGGCACTGGGTGGGATTTTGAACCCCAAGTTAGTTAAACCCGTTGCGGCTCCTGCATATCGGTGACTGACTCCGCTGCCCACAATGCTTCCTTGGAACAGGCGAATAGGTGGGCTTTTTTCTAAGGTCAATTTGTCGTCATTCATCGACATCAGGTTGTTTATCTGTGCTGATGAAGCCTTGATCGATTGGAACTTGGAAATTGAGTTATAGATACCCATGATTGGGCCTAACGCTTTCCAAACCAAAATAACGGTTGCGAGCATGGCACCCGCATCAGAAGTACCTTCCATCACGCCGATTACCGCGGTCACGATACTTGCTGTGCCAATCACTTGGATCAAACTACCGCCAGCGGCCTGAATCTTACTGTTAGTCACGGCAACGTTCTCTGCATCGCTGGTGCTTTGCATATGCGATGCACTGAATCGAGATTGAACGACACGAAGTAAAGGCAGGCCTTGGATTGTTTTGATACCACGAAGGATTTCGTTCCATTGATACGAGACCATCGCATTGGCGCGCGAACTTTTGGATGTGGCTTGCGAGTAGATATAGCGAGAGTAAATACAGAACACTAACATCAGGATTAAACCACCCATCACCACTAATGCCGCTGTACCAGACATCAGAGCAATGGCGATGATAAATACGATCACAAACGGCATATCAAAATAGCTGAGCGTCGATTCGGCAGTCACCAAGCGTCGGAAGGTATCGATATCTTTCAAACGTGCTAGCTGAGAAGAGACCCCAGCAGTAGATGTCATCGCATAGGGTAGCCAAAGCAACTTAGATATAACGGCTTGCGAGATGTGCACGGCGAGGTCTTTACCGGAAGTGGCAATGATGTTGACCCGCATTTTCTTAAAGAAGTATTCAGAGAAGCCGACAATAATGGCGAATAAGGTTAGCCAATAGAGTGTGGCTTCGGAGCTCGAAGTCAGTGCGAAGTTATATACACTCATAATAAAGAATGGCTGCAATGCACCGAGAATACTGATGACGAAGCTGAGAATGATCAGGCTTTTAAGTTCATTGTTATAACGATAGAAAGCGTATTTAATCCAATTGCTTCTGTCTTGCGATTCTGGAGGTGGCTCGCGGAACAGACGAGAATATTCGCTAATCGCAATCAGCAAACAGGGCTTTTTGCACATTGGGTATTCAATGGTGTTGTTGTTCGTGTAATCAAACAGCAGCAACTTTCCATCTTTGGTGCCTAAGAAAATCGCACTTAGATTCTCTATTTCAATAAAGCATGGCTGAGGGTGTTTATCTATATTCTCGAGTGTCTTTAATTTGGTCACATCACAGCGATACCCAAGACGCTCTATGGTTGCTGTAAAGCTGTCGCTGTCTTTGTGTTTCGGAATAAAAGCATCGCTGAGTATCGCGGGTGTGCCTTCCCATTCGAGTGCTATCAAGGTGTAGGCCAAACCGCGGATAAGTGGCGATTGACTGTAACGTTCGTCGTATCCGCTGGATTCAAAATCCAAGACACGTTGCGGTACATTATTGAAGTCGACTAAGATACTCATTGGTCACCTCCGGTAAGTTTTACGCGTTTGAGGCGATGGTTAAGCTTGTCCATTTTATTACTGGCGATGATCAAGATTTTGTCGTTGGCTCGATAAGCCGTACTGGTGAGAACCATTCGTGCAAATTCCTCATCAAACACACAGTCGATGTCATCAAATATCAATACGCGCTTACTGGCGAGCAGGGCGCGAACTAATAATAGGGCGTAGCCAACTTGGCGTGAGAATGGGTTACGCATATGGCCTTTGAGTTCTGTATAAAAACCGGCAGGAAGCCCATCAATTTGGGCTTTGATGTTCATGGTTTCACACAGTGCAAACGCCGTGTTATTCAAGCTTGGGCGGAAACAGGTGAGGTTATCGATAATCGTCCCTTCTACGAACGAACTGGTCTTATCAACCATCAGAACACTGTTACGCCAAACGTTGTAATTGACGTCATCCAAAGGCGTGTCGTTAATCATGATATCTAGTTTGCTATCACTGTTCTGACGCGTAATACAGTTAGCGAGGTGGGTCTTACCTGAACCACTTTTCCCTGTCAGCAAATAGGCTTGTCCGAGTTCGAACTCGATACGCTGCTTTTCAGAATACTTAACCGAGATACGTTCTACTTCTGTTGTTTCATGTTGGTGTTTAACAGAGGCGGCCAATTCAAGGAGGTCAACGATACGCTGAATATGGAGTTTGTTTAACTCCCAACGGCTCGCGGTGCGCATCACTTGTTGGTAAGGCGCAAAATAACGGTTGGTTAGCATGATGATCGCGGCCATGATGCCTTGGCTAGATTCCATATTGATAACGGCCGTTGCCAGTACCACAACAACGCAAGCAATGGATAGCTGTTGGATGAGCGCCAAAATCAAGCCAAAGTTCGACTCGATTTGCTCATATTTGATGTTCTCAACTTCGCGCTCTTCGACCATTTGTGTCATCAGGCTTTCAACGCGGTATTCCATATTTCGAGCTTTGATATCAAGCGGGCTAGAGATGATCTCAATGATTTTGGAGGTAGTTAACCCTTCGATGTCTGACTTATTCTGCAAACTACCAATCTTTTGTTTGGAAAGGCTCCACGCAAAAATAGCCAAGATGACAGAGGCAATCAGAAGGATAATGCCAGCCCATATGTTGATGAGTCCTATGATGAGGATAGTGATCACGCTGACGGCAAGGTTGATAAGCGCTCGAACCGATTCGCCACCAAAGAAGGTTTTCAATTCAGGAATGGTTGAGATTCGTTCTAGGTATTCGCCTGGCTCCAAACGTCGGAACTTAGAGATTTCCGCCAAACAGATGGATTGAAATACCTTATTGGTTAAGTTGGTCTCAAACTGCCTCATGATGACAGAGGAAATCTTCTCTTCCTGATTTTTTAAGTGATAGTCGAGGAAGATAGAAATCAAGATAATCGCGAACAATAAGAACAGAGTATCTTGTGCTTGGTTGGGTAACACTCGGTCAAAAATGATCAGAATGGAGAAGGGCAGTACCAAACCAAACAGGGTCGATATTATCGTTGAGAAAGTCAGATAACACTTATCTGCCATGTTGATCTTTTGCGAAAACTGCTCAGTTTGCATTGCGACCTCCTTTCCTCAACGACTCCGTTGAGAGAAGATGTTTAGGCACCAAATCTTGATTGTCTCGTCCCTCAATATCGCTCATTAATTGCATCACGCTTTCGATAGATTGAATTGAGAGTATTCCCTTAATTTGCTCAAGCTTGATGGTCTCGATGATGTAGTCGTATCGTGCGCTTTCGTAGTCTCTTAAGGCGCTGAATAGTTTACTTTCCGCCGCCAGCAAGTCGGTGATAGTACGCGTGCCCAATTGGTAGGCTCTTTGGATCCCTTTATAAGACGCGTAGTTGGCGCGAATGATGTTTTCGTAACTGCTTATAGACTGCGAGAAATCGTTAATGTTGAGCACGGAGGTATTCACACTGTTACGTGTGGTGTAAAGCGAATCTTGGTAAAGCAGCTCAGTACGTTCGATGGCCGTCGATGATTTTTGATAGCCGTAGTAATCAGAGCCACCAGACAAGATAGGAACTGCTAGGTTTAACCCAACACTGGTTGAGTTACTTTCGCCTGTCGCTGTAATGTCGGTTTTGTCGAAGTTATTGGCGTCATCGTGTCGATAGCTGGCTGAAAGCGATACGGTCGGTAAGAAGTTCGAACCGCTCTCTTTTAAGCTTCTGCGGCTTCTCTCGACGTTTTTCTTAGCCACTAACAAGTCGTTGTTGAGCTTTAACGCTTGATCCATGATTGATCGTTGTTCGGTTTCGTTTATCTCTTTTAAAGGCACACTTTCGTAGATATCTTGAGACGGAGTGATAGGGTATTGAATCTGAATCGATAGCCCGTTGAGAATGACGCGACGGTCTTTCTGCAAGGTTCTCAATCGATTCGACACACCTTCTTTCTGAGCAATCACTTCGTAAAGCTCACTGGCGGCTGTATTGCCGAGTTCCACATTGCGTCGCATTTGATGTTCACGCGTCTCAGACGACTTAAGCTCTACCTTGGTCGCTTTAATTTGTGCGTTGTTTTTCAAATACTCAAAGTATTGAGAGCCGATTTCTGAAATAGTGCTTTGGATTTTGTTCTCGTGTTTAATCTCTTCAATGTTGAAGTCGAGCTTTGCCGTCCCATATTTGAAAATATCGCCCAGATTGAAGATCGATTGAGAAAGGGAAAGGCTGTAGCTGTTCGAGTTATAGCTTGAAGTTTCATCAGGCACACTTGATAGCAAGGTTTCATTTTCATTCCATGTGGTATCGGCAGCACCATTGAGGGAAGGAAGAAATTTTGAGCGGCTGATACCAATGTTGTACTCGTTCTCTTCGACCCCTTTATCACTCGCCCGAAGAGAAAGGCTGTTCTGCAGACCGAGTTCTACCGCCTCAAGCAGGGTAGTCGCCGATGCTGAAGGTGTCGTGCTTAATGTAAGCGCAGCTATGATGCTGCTAGTTAAGTTTTTGTACCGCCACATACTTGTTGATCACCTTGATGATTTGGTCGCTTTTATAAGGTTTGCTGATTACGTAATCCATTCCGGCCTCAATACAAGCCTGGTGTTCGTTACTGCTGGTCAATGCGGTTGCACCTATGATGGTACAAGGGTTTTTCTCGTTTTCTTGTTCGAATTGGCGAATGCGTTTTGTGGCTTCGATGCCACCCATACCCGGCATGATGCAATCCATGAAGATGATGTCAGAACGCTTGTTCATAAAGTGCTTCACGGCATCGGCGCCATCGCCAACCATGTCTGGTTCATATTCTTGTTTGGTCAAGATTCGTTTCAGTAAAATTTGTTGAACTCGGTCATCCTCTACGATAAGGAATGAGCTGTTTTCCATCTGTTCTTCCGATGCTTCCGCTTCCATAATGGTGAGTAGGTTTGGAATGAACTCGTAAGGGATAGCAGGAGCGTTGATGATTTTGTCGACGAAGCTATGACACTCTTGTGCTTGCTGAGTGTTGGTCACTGACAACAGTAACTTGGTATTTGGGTGGTTCTTAAGCTGAGATTTCACCGTCTTGCTCAACGACGGCAGCTTGTTGGGTTCAAAGGTATCGGTGAGCATAATCGCATCGTAATCACCGAACGTTTTCGCCGCTGAGAAAAGCTCATTTGCAGTGCGAATCTCGGTGATATCAAGCCCCAAGTTACTGAGCATTTTCTTCATCACATCGATGCGAACTTGAGTATTAGCACACAAGAGTAAACGCTTGCCATCAAAGCGAGTTTTCTCTGTGTGGAAGTTCTTAGCCTTAAGATCAAGCTCGATCTGAAAACGTTCCTGAGCCCCTGACTGGAACCAGTGGCTCTCGTAATATCCGTAATCCTTCAGAACGCTTTTCGCTAAGTCATCTGTGCTGGCTGTATGGTCTTTGTGTGCGCTCCAATGGAGTTTGTTGAGCTTGGCAACAGAAACATCCAGTGTTGATAAGAAGTTGAGGTTGATGGTGACACGGGTATTTTCCATGTCTGAAGCCGCACCCGATTCAATCGTTACAAACAGTTTCTTATTTGATTTGAGTTGAATGGCATTGGAAAGCTGCAGGAACAATATCCAGAACAAGCTGGTGGATTGACCTTCTACACGATTGGGTAAGTTGTCAGAGATAAAACAGTCAAGTTGGCTTTCATTACGTTGTACTTTGGCACTGATATGAATCATTAATTCAGATAACACACTCAGTAAAGAGAACTCTTTCGACTTGCTTTCCGTACCCTGTGATATCAAGCGATTATAGTTTTCTGCTAACTCAGATAGTGTGCTACACGCAGAGGTAATATCGTTCGCCATCAACACGCCGTTTTCATCGGTTTCTTGAACCAGATATTGGACGCCACCGTTGATGGTGTTTGTAATTCCGCGAATCTCATAACCGATCAGCGCATACAACTGTTTGTAGAGATCGTTATTGCGCTTTTGGTCTTCTAATTTACTGAAAATAAGTTTGAGATGAGAGTAAATCTGACGCTGCTTGGGGTTGATGCTAACTTCATTAAGAAGCTCTTCAAGACGTTGTAAATCTAGCTGCTTCAGCTCTTGATACAGGGCATCGAATTCATAGTCGATTTCGCGTTCGTTAGAACTGGATTTCTTTAGCTTCAACATAGCAACTGAGTTGGATAGAATCGTAATCACAGCCAATATCACGACCACCATAAACAACCAGATAAAGAACTCGTTTTTTTCTGACATTAAGTCATTTGCATGGTTGTTAAACATGGTGCGATAGTTGTCGTCCATCTGCAGATAGTTATTGGTCAATGAAAGGTACAAGCCTAATACGTCGTTACGTGTTTTTGCGCTATCGGAGAAACGATTAATCGCCAATTCCAGTTGTGTGTATTCAGTTGCCCCAACCAAGCTGAACTCGGTTTTGTTCAACGAGGCTAAAGAGCGAAATTCATCAATTTCAAGCTTCAAGTTAACCAGGTTGAATTCGTTAGTGCCGCAAGTGTTGGTACTTAAACACTGTTGCAGAGTTTGAATATCTTGTTCTATGGTCTGATTAAGCTTCTGGGCTTGTATGAGCAGTGGGGCGCTTTGCACTTGTGCGACTGAATCTATTTTTGACCAAGAAAAGTATAAATAGAAAGCGAGCGCAGCCAATACCACGCTAAATAGTATGCTTAGACGTAGGGCGGGTATGGAAATATTGTACGAAGGTTTACCGCTCATTGATTATCTCTCATCGAAAGCATCCTCGATGGCTGACATCACCGGTTTCGCAGCGTATTCGATCACGCGACGCGAGCCTGTTTTCACATCAGCGGTAAACTCCATGTAAGGTGATAACTTGTATTGAGTGCCTCCTCGTTCAAGAAAGTTTCGGTCAATTTCAATCTCAGCTAAATAGAATTCAGCGTCTTCTTCTTCGTATGATGAACGGCTGATTGAGGCGATGGTTCCCTCAACAAACCCGTATTTTGCAAAGTTATAGGTATCCATTTTTACTTTCACTGCCTGACCAATTTCGACAAATCCCATGTCTTTACGTGGGATCTTCGCTTCACCGTGTAACGAATTATTTATTGGGGCAATATCGGCGATACTTTCTCCTGGCGGAATCACAGCAGAACGGAAATTGAAGTGAAGTTTATCGACCACACCATCGACTGGCGAGTAGACGACTAGGCGATCAACCTTGTCGGAATGCTGCGGTTGTAAGATTCGCTTTAGCTTGAGGTCTTTGTTCGCTTGAATGATTTGTGCTTGGTACTCAGAGTTTCGATTCTCAACCAAGTCACGGTGTTGCTTTTCCAGTTTGTCGAGTTGGAAACGCTCATTCATCACAGATTCGTCAAGGTTCTCAATCTCACGCACCATATTCGACTCTTGTACTTTCATGTTAAGAACGTCGACATAAGACGCCATCTCTTCTTTATAGAGGGTGTTTTTGATGTTGAGCTGCTTACGTATCAGAGAGAGTTGATTCTCTGAACTTTTGCGACGCTTTAACATTGAACTGATCAACGAGTTCTTGTGCTTAATATCGTGTGTAATGAGTTCTTCATTTGAACGGTTTTTAGAGAATTCTTGTCTCCAGGTATTCATGTTGACCTGAACTTGCTCAGGGTATTTCTCAATGAAAGCGTCGAAGTTAGGCTCTATCATGTCGCGTAAGCTTTCATAACGAATCTTATCGAGCTCTATCTGAATAATTTCAGTATTGACGGTATCAAGTTGAGTGTTACGGTCAAGTGAGCGTATTCGAGCGATAGGTTGGCCCTCATAAACGACTTCCCCTTTTCTGACTAACAATTCTTCTAATATCCCGCCTTCTAAATGTTGAACTTTCTCAACATCCGATTCCAATAGCAGTTCTCCACGTACAGAAACAACAATATCGATACGTGCTTGTGACGCCACCGCAATAGCGACCAAAGCGAGCAAGAATATAATGAGCAACGTTTTGTGAACGCTGGTCATGGCACTAGCAAGCACAATAGTGTCATCAGCTGTGACCTTAGAAGCCTCGTTATTGGAAACGAGTGCTTTTCGGAGGTGATGTTCTATTTGGTTATTGCTCATGACTGACCTCGGTTACTTGCCATCTATTACTTCCTTAATATCCAACAAGTGGTTGATTTGTCGATTGACGTTGTGCAATTCAGTTTTTACATCCTCTATTAGATCTTCCGGCGCAGGAAACTCGTGTCTACTCAAGTGTTCCAATTTGGCCATTTTTGGCGGAAGGTCTTGGTCGCAAAGCAACGTTAAGATGGTCTTCAATCGTTTTGAGTAACTGTTGAGTTCATCAAAACGATTACCTTTATGAAGCGCTTCTATATTTAGGGCTGCGTCAGAAAAGTCATTGTAAAAGTCGCCTAATAGCAATTGCAGCCCTTTGTGGTTGTTGTCGACCGAGCGCAACAAATTCGTCATGTCTATCATCGCTCCACTCCCTTAATTGCTTTAATCACAATAACTAAGGATCTTTAAAGGCAGTTTTCAAATTTTTTTTGATTCTTTCTCTTTAAAAAGAAATTATGAAAAATGTTGTATAAAAACTTGGTTTTTCAAAATGGTGTCCTTTAATGCCTCTAAATACGATCAGTTAGCTAGTAGCAACGGAGGCTGTAATGGCAGGCGAAAATAACCAAAACAACCAAAATGAAGCTCTCAATGACGCGGTAGAACAAACGGACACGAACGACGCGGGTACGCCCTCCCAACAGCAGAATCAACAAAATCAACAAAATACGATTGCGTCGACAATAGCGACGGGTGCTGAAAACACGGATGCGGCCGACGAGGTTAATCAGGCTTTAGAAGACAATCCGAGTGGCGCAGGTAATGCTGAAGATGCGTCGGCTTCTGGTGCGGCTGTTCAAGAAGAGACGCCAGAAAGCGATGGAGATTCTGATGCAGCTCAATCCAATGTAGTCGGTGGTGCGGCTTCGGAAGCTGGCTCGGACAATGCTGCTGGCAGTGGTGGCGGAGCAGGTGCTGGCGCTCAAGCAGTAGGTGGCGATAACGCAGAGTCTGCGACAGGTGGAGCAGATGCTGAAGGTAATGAAGAACAAGGCCAAGCTGCGCGTACTTCAGCAGCGCCGAGTGCGACATCTTCAGAGTCGGGTGACCAACAAGTTGGTGATGAGCTAGATTCACAAACAGTAGAAGAGACGTTTGCAGTTGATGTTCAAGCTTCTGACGAAGAGACCATTAGCGAAGTAGAGGATGACTTTGATTCTGAAACGGTAAGCGAAACGTTTAAAATCAAAGTGGAAAGTGAAAATGATGCGCCAGAAGCTGAACAAGATCTGGCTTACATCATGGATGAAGATGGCTCCATAACATTCACTCAAGAACAATTACTCGAATACGCAAGTGATGTAGATGGGGACGAGCTTGTTGCTTCTAACGTTCAAGTTGGTGATGATGCAACAGTTCAAGACAATGGTGATGGTACTTTCACCGTTGTTCCTTCAGCTGATTTTAATGGTGAACTTGACCTTACTTTCGACATCAGTGACGGCCAAGAAACGATTAGCAGCGCAATTGATTTAACGGTACGCCCGATTAATGACGCGCCTGTTCCTGAAGATAAAACGTTTGAAATCGAGGAAGACGGAACTCTTGTATTCACCGACGCTGACCTCCTTTCTGGTGCTACCGACATTGAAGGTGATAACCTAACGGTTGAAGGTGTGACCTACGATGGTG